>CACELK010000006.1 GCA_902560245.1 uncultured Pelagibacteraceae bacterium | reverse complement strand
ATTGCTTTTGAATACTTTATTACTCACTATTAATTTTGTTTTTTTTAATAAAATTAAAATTATTGAAAATATTTCCCAAATATGTGGAATTTTAAAATTTATTAAATATGTTTTTTTTAGAAAAAATAGTAAAATATATAATGTAAAATGAATCTCACTAATTTAATTACAATAATATATTTTTTAGGTTTAGTCTTTGGTGCATTTTTTTTGGGACTCTGGGATGCAGAGACAAGTATTAAAAAAGGTTTGATAGTTCTTATTTGGACAGCAATCTTTTTAATAAGTCTATTTTATGCAGATAGAAACAAAAATTAAAAGCAATTTAAAAAAATTAAATAATTCTATAATCAAATGTAGAAAATGTCCTCGATTAGTAAAATTTAGAGAAAAAATTTCAAAAAAAAAAAGAAAACAATATATTAACGAAAGTTACTGGGGAAAGCCTGTAACTGGTTTTGGTGATATAGATGGAAAAATTCTTTTTGTTGGTTTGGCCCCAGCCGCACATGGCGCGACAAGAACTGGAAGAGTTTTTACAGGTGATAAATCTTCAGATTTTTTGTACAAATGCCTATTCAAAGCTAAAATTTCAAATAAAAATTCATCAAAAAATATTAAAGACGGTTTAAAATTAAATAATGCATTTATAACATTAGCTTTAAAATGTGTTCCTCCAGGGGATAAACCAGACTCAAGAGAATTGAATAATTGCTCAAATTTTTTCAATCAAGAATTAAATAATTTAAAAAATTTGAGAGTAATTGTTGCCTTGGGTAAAATTGCTTTTGATGCATGTTTTTATTTTTATAAAAAAAATCTTAATTTAAAGGAAAGGTTAATTTTTTCTCATGGTGAAATTTATAATTTACCTAATAGTATTAAACTTGTTGGATGTTATCATCCAAGCCCTAGAAATGTTAATACAGGCAGAATCAATGAAAAAAAAATGGTTTCTTTATTCAATAAAATAAAAAAATTAAATTAGTTTTCTAGATTTTGTTTTAATTCGCTTGGTATTTTTGTAGGTTTTCCATTAATATCTACTGCAACTATATGAATATTTGCCTCTGTTATTAGTTCATTATTTCTGAAAATATTTTGAGACATTGTAAAAGAAGTTTTGGTAAATGAAGTTGCTTCTGAAAAAATATTAATTACATCCTCGAAAAGAGCAGGTTTTCTATATTCAATATTACAAGATTTTACTATTAAAATAATATTATATTTTTCTCGCAAATTTAAATTGGTAAAGCCCAATGAGTACAGCGCTTCAGATCTAGCCCTCTCTAAAAACTTCAAATAGTTAGCATAATAAACGACACCTCCTACGTCTGTATCCTCATAATATATTTTAACAGTGAAATTAAATTTTTTTGCCATAGATAGTAATTTTAATTATATTGAAATAAATTTTTATATGAAAGTTTTTATTATTTGGCTTCTAGGAGTGATTTTTTGGAACTTTGGTTATCCATCGGCCTCACCACTTGAAGATGTAATAGCTGCAATAATACTGTCTTTTATAAGCATCTATCTTAAAAAAATTATTAAAAACTAATCATTCAGATGAAAAGTAAACATTTTGATAATATGATATCGAACTTAATTTTGAATTGTCAGTATCAGCCATTATGGCAATTCCATTAATTTCGTTTATATCTAGATCATGAAATTTTTTAAAATGCTCTTTTACATTAGCTTTAACTGATACCCATTCATTTAATTTATCTTTGGTTGTAGATAAAACATAATCTACT
This sequence comes from uncultured Pelagibacteraceae bacterium, assembly GCA_902560245.1. Lineage (GTDB taxonomy): Bacteria > Pseudomonadota > Alphaproteobacteria > Pelagibacterales > Pelagibacteraceae > Pelagibacter. The sequence goes on along the minus strand of CACELK010000006.1, from coordinate 74,551 downwards.
GATTTTTTGGTATATGGACTTGAATGAAAAACGTCTATATCCTCGTTACTTGAAAAAACATAATTCATTGCTCTATTAGATAGAGGTGTAGCACCAGTTTTTTTAACAACAAAAACTCTCGCAGCATAATCGTGTCCTTTTTTACTTCTTTCATCAATGCCCCTAAGATCTTTTTCGATCATCCAAGTAATATTTAAAAAAGGAGTTTTGTTTAGGTCTATTTTAATCTCTTTTCCCAAACCAGAGGCAGCATTATTGGCTTCAGCTTTTAAAAAACTCCCATTTTCATTAAATCCTAATGAATACTTTGTCATAGCGTCAGCTCCTCTTACTTTTCTAACTTCCAAAGTCTCAAATTCCTCCTTGGAAAACTCAAAAACTGTTATTTTTTCTGCAAATAAATTTGTATTCAAAAAAAGGAACAATACGAAGGTTTTAAGTAAAAAATTCATTATATGTTTTATATTTATAAAATTATTTTCATAAAATCAAATTTTAGACAAGATTTAAACATCCAAAATACATGATTTAAATATACTTTTAAAATATGAAAAAAATCATCTTAATTATTTCTTTAATGCTTTTAACAAATTGCTCATCTAACTCTGTGGTATTGGGTAAAAAATGCACAAAAATGGCAAGTGACAACTCTTATGAGAAGTCTTTTATATGGATAGTAGACAAAAAAAATATTGAGAATTTTAATAATAAAATAAATAGTGAAAATTGCAAAATTAATGGGGAAAAATCTTGAAAACTTTATCTTTTTTTGTTCTTTTTATCTATTGGTCATTAATTATTCTTGCTCCTGTACTTTCAAATGAATTTAAAAATAAAAAAGAGCGTATTGTTATTGTCCCTTTAAAGAAACCTAATAAGTAGATCTGCCACCGCTTATATCAAAAACCGCAGCAGTTGAGAATGAATTCTCTTCTGAAGAAAGCCAACAAACTAAAGACGTTAGTTCATTTAACTCTAAAAATCTTCCTCTTGGAACTTTTGAAAGCATTCTTTGAACATGTTCTTTAGACATTTGATCTAAAATTCTTGTTTTTGCACCAGCAGGAGTAACCGCATTCACTGCAATATTTTTGTTTGCAAGTTCTTTCCCTAGAGACTTTGTAAGGCCTAATACTCCTGCTTTAGCAGCACTGTAAGCACTTGCATTTGCATTTCCATCTTTCCCAGATACAGACGCAATATTTACAATTCTACCATAATTATTTTTAATCATAGTTGGAATAATTGATTTACAACAATTAAAAGTCCCCATTAAATTTATTTCCACAATTTTATTCCATTCCTTAACTTCATAATTCCATAGTTCCGATGTCGAGCCTGTGATGCCAGCATTATTAATTAAAATATCAATTTTTGTTGATTTGATAATCTTTTTGACTGATTGATTTACCTGATCAAAGTCGGAAACATCAACAACTTCATAATTTAATTTATCATTATTAACTTTTTGAATTGCTTTTTTTAATTCTACCTCATCTACATCCCAAATTATTACTTTTGCACCAAACATTAAAAATTTTTTTGCTATATCAAGACCAAATCCTTGGGCTCCGCCAGTTATTATTGCAGTTTTATTTTTGAAATCGAATTGGATCATTAAAATTATTTAGTCAACAATAGATAGTATATAATAGATGATATAGAAGCGCCAATTAACCAAGAATATGACTGAAGAAAGCTTAAATTTATATTCCAGATAGTGCAAGATGAAAAAATAAAACCTATAAATAAAGCGTAAAAACCTTTTATGTGCCAACCATTCGAATAAAAATATGAGCCATCGGCAAGAGGTGAATATAGATCTTTATTTTGAATTTTACTTTTCTTGATTAGATAATAATCAACAATCATAATACCAAAAATAGGCCCAAAAAAAGAGCCGATTGTATCTATTATTGATAAAATTCCTATTTGACTTAAAAAAGTAGTCCAAGTCGCACCAATAACTAAACCCACAAAAGCAATTATTATTGATGTACTTTTAACATTTAAATTTTTTGGCGAAAAATTTAATAATGAATTTTGACTAGGTATATAATTTGCAATTAAATTTGTAGAAGCCGAAGCAAACAAAATGAAGAAAATCACGATAATTGTTAAAAAAGTATTATTAAATTTACCTATTATATCTGTAGGATTTGTAAGGATTCTCTCCACATCTACAAAATTATTTTTTAAAATAATGTCTGAACCCGCTACAATCAAAACTGAAAAAAAAGAAAACAATATTAAGTTTATAAGTAAAGTCAAATTTCCTAAATTTAATTCTTTTTCATTTTTAACATATCGTGAAAAGTCACCAAAATTAACTATGAGTATTGAAAAATATGCAAATATAGTTCCGGCAATAGTTATAATGGGAACAATAGAGTTTTTTGTAAATATATTTTCGTAAACAAAAAGATTTGATAAAAAGTTTTTTATACTAAGAGAGTATTCTGAAATTACTACAATTGAAAATAATATTAGGCCTAAATAAACTGTCAGGGCTGAAAAGTTTATAAAAAATCTATTAAAGTTATGCCCTTTTCTAAATAAAAATACCTGAAAAATTAAAGCAATCAGAAATGCAATCCAATCAATTATATTCATTGATAAAAAGAAAATTAAAAAAATCTCTTTATCAAGAAATGATTGATCATATGAATAAAAACTAATTCTTAAGAGGTACCCAATGGATTTTGATATAAAAAAGGTTTGCACCCCAAACATAAAAATTCCAACAATGCCCCTTAGCAAAGCAGCATACTTAGCGCCTCTTATGCCTAAGGATGTTCTTAATATAACTGAAAATGGAACTCCGTAGCGTTGCGATGGTTTTCCAATTAAATTACAAAAAAAATAAACAAATAAAGAACCAATTAAACTTCCAGTTAATACAACTAAGAAATTTAAATCGTAAACTAAATAAAGTGAAGCTATTAAAGAAAAACCTATAATACTCTGAACACTATTTCCCCAAAAACAAAATAAATTTTTCCAATCCCAAACCTTGTCAGCCGGATTAACTGAAACTATCTCCCAATTTGTTAATTGAATATTTGTTTTTTCTTGACTCACTAAGGCTTATAATAAACTAAAATATCTTACTGTCCATACAGTAAGGTTGGTAACCATAGTACAATCTTTGGAAATATTATAATTATTATTAAACCGATTATTTGAAGAACCATAAACTGCATCATTCCTAGATATATATCTTTTAAATCCCACTCAGGAACAACGCCTTTTAAAAAATAAGCAGATAGCGCTACCGGAGGTGATAGCCAAGCTGTTTGTAAATTTACAGCTACTAGAATCGCAAACCAAGTCAGATTAAATCCAAGCGCTTCAACCAATGGTAAAATTATTGGAATTATAATCATTACAATTGGTACCCATTCTAAAGGCCAACCCAAAAGAAATATCATCACCATTATCATTCCAAGAATCAAATATTTATTCATTTCTAAATTCAACAAAAATTCTGTTAATAAAGTTGGAGTTCCAAGTCTTGCGAAAACTGCTCCAAAGAAGTTCGATGCAGCAACTAGAACCATTATCAAAGCTGTAATTTCAAGAGTTTTTACAAGTGCCTCTTGAAGTTTTGTAAGAGTTAATTTTTTGTAGGCAAGTGATAAAAGAAGGGCACCCATTGCACCGCAACCAGCTGCCTCTGTTGGTGTTGCAAATCCAAACAAAATACTTCCAAGTGCTGCAAATACTAAGGCGGCTGGAGGCACTAAACCTAGAAAAAATTCAATCCATACTTCTTTAGCTGATGCTGCTTTCATATCCTCTGGTAAAATAGGTCCTAATTTTGGATTAATCATACATCTAATTGTTGTATAAGCCGCGTACAAGGATGCTAATAATATTCCGGGTAAAATTGCAGCTGCAAATAAATCAATAACAGGTATTTCCATAATAGGACCCATAACTACAAGCATGATACTTGGAGGAATCAATATTCCTAATGTTCCGCCGGCTGTAATTGTTCCTGCTGCAAGTCTGACGTCATAACCAGATCTATTCATAGATTTAGCAGCCATAATACCTAAAATAGTCACTGATGCTCCAACAATTCCGGTGGCGGCCGCAAATATCACTGATACAAATAAAACTGCGTAATATAAAGAACCCTTTACCTTTGCTAGCATTAGCTGGAATGCCGAAAAAAGTCTTTCCATTAGTCCAGCTTGTTCCATCATAATACCCATGAATACAAATAAGGGAACTGCGGCAAGAGTCTGTTCTGTCATGACCATAGAAAATTGCAAAGTCATTAAATAAAATACTAATTTCCCAAATCCCAAGTAGCCAAAAACAAAACCTAAAAATATAAGTGTAAAGGAGATTGGAAATCCAACAAAGATTGCAAATAACATTACCCCGACTAAAATAAAACCTAGAATTGCTGGATCGATAATTTCTGCAATCATTTTTTATCTCCTGGCCACTCACCTTTTTTTGCAGCCCAATAACTTTTGAATAGTTCAGATATTCCTTGTACAAGTAAAAATATAATTCCGATTAAAAGACAGGTTTTTATAGGCCACATATAAGGCATCCAAGTTGTGTCCATTCCTCTTTCACCTCTCCTTATTGACTCCTCAACAAATCCAATTGTCATATAAAAGAAAACAATTAATCCTGGAAAATAAAACAAAATATATAACCAAAAATCTATTAAACCTTGTGTTCTTGTTTTAAAATTTCTATATAAAAAGTCTGCTCTTATATGAACTCCTTTTGATAAAGCATAAGCTGCTCCAAGCATAAAAAGGGCGCCATAAAGAAATCTACTAATATCATATGCCCAAATTGTTGGTGCTAAAAATAATTTTCGTGCAAGCACTTCATAAGTCATCGCAAATATTAGTGGCATTAATATCCAACAAACGATATTTCCAATCCATTTACTAAATTTATCTATTTTTACTATTGTATTAGCCATCCAAGATGGCATGTCTTCAGGCATCTTGTCTGATACGCCTCGTCTTTCGGCAATCATTTCATCTGAAATATCTAATTTTGTTGGGTCGTCAGACATAAAATTTTTATGTTATAAAAAATTAGAGCGGACTTAAAAGTCCGCTCTAATTTAATCAAGACTAATTACTTTTTACTTTAATGTCGCTGCGTGAGCCATTCCAAGCTTAGCATTTGACATTTGAGCACCTGCCCAGAATGGTACAGCTACATCTGCAAACTCTTTCATTGAGTCATAAACTTTTTTGAAAAAAGCATTTTTCTCAGCATTTTTATTTAAAGTTGCTTTTGCAGCAGCCATATATTCTGTGAAGTAGTCAGTAGGAGTATCTTCTAAAATAACCCCATGCTTTGTAGTTAATTCTCTTAAAGCTTTTCCATTTTCATAGATTCTGTAGCTTAGAGATTTAGCTAATGAAGCATTTGCAGCTACCTCAAGAGATTTTTTCTCATGAGCAGTCATAGCGTTATAAGTTTTTCCAGTAATATAAAAGTCAGCATTAACTACTACTTGGTGTAGACCTTGTAGATAGTAATGCTTTAATACTTTTTGAAAACCAAATGTTAAATCTGGTTTTGGACAACACCATTCAGCAGCATCAATTGTACCTGCCTCAAGAGCTGGAAGAATATCTCCGCCACCCATTGCTACAGATGCGATACCAATATCTTTGTATGTTTGTCCTGGAATTCCTGGAGGAGTTCTGAATTTATATTTTCTAAAATCAGCCATATTTTTAATTGGTTTTGGAAACCAACCTAAAGCTTCTGGACCAACTGGTTGAAGCATAAATCCTTTAATGTCTCTTCCCATTTCTTTCCATAGTTGATCATATAACTCTTTGCCGCCACCATATTGAAACCATGACAAGAAAGCTAAATTATCTATACCTACTCCACCACCGGCTACTGGTGAACCAAATAACATTGCTGCAGGGTGATCACCTGACCAATAGTGTGTCCAAGCAAATCCACAATCAATTAAACCTTTGTCAACTGCATCTAATGTTTCTTTTACACCAACAACTGCGCCTGCTGGTAAAATTTCAAATTTTAAAGAACCATCAGTTAAAGTTGTTACAGTATCAGTAAAGTCTTTTAACATTTTTACTTCATCAGCTTTAGTGTTAAGAACGGTCTGACACTTTAATGTTTTAGCATTAGCGCTAGTTGTAAAAGAAGCAACCAGCATAATACCAAATAACATTGAAATGATTTTTTTCATTATTATTCCTCGTTGTTAGTTAAATTTAAAGGCAGTATCCAATCAGAAAAGTAAAGTTGATACAAGTGACAATATGCAATTATAGTTGTAAAAGTACTAATTATATTGATTAATTTAATTTAAAAAAAAAATAACAACTATAGATGGAAAATTTTGATTATATAATTGTAGGCGCTGGTTCAGCTGGATGTGTATTAGCCAACAGGCTTACTGAAAACAAAGGTAATAAGGTATTACTTTTAGAAGCTGGAGGAAAAGATACTTATCCTTGGATTCACATACCAGTTGGATATTACAAAACAATGCACAACCCAAAAGTCGACTGGTGCTTTAATACTGAAAAAGACGAGACAATGAATAATCGATCAATAAGATATCCAAGAGGCAAAACTCTAGGTGGAAGCTCCTCAATTAATGGTCTTCTCTGGATAAGAGGTCAAAGTAATGACTATGATAATTGGCGTCAACAAGGAAATGATGGCTGGGGTTGGGACGATGTATTGCCCTACTTTCTTAAATCAGAAAATAACGAAATGGGAAAAAGTAAATATCATAATGACTGTGGACCAATTATGGTTTCAAACAAAAAAATTAATCTTAAAATGCTTGAGGAATTTATAAGTGCTGCTGAGGAAAAAGGTATTCCGAGAGTTGATGATTTTAATACTGGTGATAACTTTGGTGTTGGGTATTATCAATTCACTACAAGTCATGGTCATAAAGGATTAAAATTAAGATGTAGTGCAGCAAAAGGATATTTAAACCCAATTAAGAAAAGATCTAATTTAAAAATAGTAGTGAACGCCCATGTTCAAAAAATAAACTTTGAGGGAAAAAAAGCTGTAGGATTAAATTATTTCTTAAATAATAATTTGGTTTCAGTTAAAGCAAATAAAGAAATTATTTTATCAGCAGGATCAATTGGGTCTCCACATATACTTCAAGTTTCTGGTATCGGTGATGTTAATAACTTAAAACAAAATGGAATTCAGCTGGTACAAGAATTAAAAGGTGTTGGAAAAAACTTGCAAGATCACTTAATGTTTAGACCTGTATATAAGGTGAAAAATTTAAAATCATTAAATAAAAAGATTAACAGCATATTTGGAAATTTATTAATAGGATTAGAGTATGTTTTTTTACAAAGTGGTCCAATGACAATGGGAGCAAGCCAAGTATGCGGTTTCGCAAAAAGCGACTCCTCTCGTGAGACGCCAAATCTTCAGTTTCATATTCAGCCTATAAGTACAGATATTTTGGGTGCATCAAAGCTTCATGATTTTCATGGAATCACACCGACAGTTGCAAATATAAGGCCAACCAGTAGAGGTGAAATAAATATTACAAGTAATGACAGCAGAGTGAATCCCAAAATTAAAATGAATTATTTATCTACTGACGATGATCGCTATGTTGCTGCTCAAGGTTTAAAACTAATAAGAAAAATAATGCTAGAAACAGATACTTTTAAGAAATATGAAACAACAGAGTATAGACCTGGAATTCATGTTCAAGATGATGAGGAATTAGTAAAAGCTGGAAGTGAGTACACTCAGACAATTTTTCATCCTGTGGGAACATGTAAAATGGGTAAAGGTGAAAATGCAGTTGTATCCGATAAACTTAAAGTACATGGAATTCAAAATTTAAGAGTTATAGATGCATCAATCATGCCAAATATAACTTCAGGGAACACTAATGCACCAACTATTATGATTGCCGAAAAGGGTGCGGATATGATATTGAATAATTAATGTTATCTGAACAAGTAATTATTTTTTTTCAAATAGTTTTTATAGATTTAGTTTTAGCTGGAGACAATGCAATTATCATTGGTATGGTTGCATCGCAATTTCCTTTAGATAAAAGGAAAAAAATAATTATTTTTGGAATAGGCGCAGCTGTTATTCTTAGAATTATTTTAACACTTCTTACAGCTTATTTGCTTCAAATTAAAGGTTTGCGATTAATTGGTGGTTTAGCGCTTTTATATATAGTCTACAAATTATATGTTGATGTTATCAAACATCAAAGTGATAACGAAAACCAAATTAAAGTTGATAATTCAAGTTTTCTAAAAGCAATATGGACAATTCTTATAGCGGATTTTACGATGAGTTTAGATAATGTTTTAGGTGTTGCTGGTGCTGCGAAAGATCATTACTTTTTATTAGTATTTGGTCTTGTCTTATCAATTGTTCTTATGGCTACAGCTGCTACTTTGATTTCAAGTTGGATAAAAAAATACAAGTGGATTGGTTGGCTAGGCTTAATAGCAATTCTTGTTGTTGCAATTGAGTTGATTTATACTGATTTGAAGTTATTCATATAAAATGTTCTTAAAAAAATATAACCTAAAAAATAAAACATCATTAGTATCAGGCGCCGGAAAAGGTCTTGGAAGAGCATGCGCAATAGCATTGGCAGAGGCTGGCTCAAATTTAATAATAATAAGTAGAACTAAAAAAGATTTAGAGGAAGTGTCGAAAAGGATTAAAAAATATAGAGTAAAATGTAAAGCTTTTGTTTGTGATATAACAAAATATGCTCAAATCAAAAATATTATAAATAGCCAAAAAAGAATTGATATTTTGATCAATAATGCTGGAAATAATATTCCAGAACATTTTACAAAAGTAAAAACTAAAGATATGGAATATTTAGTAAAGATAAACACTATTGCTGCATTTAATCTTGCGCAACTATGTGCAAATAAAATGATTGAACTAAAAAATAGAAAAAAAGTTGGAGGCTCAATAGTTAATATGTCATCTCAGATGGGTCACGTAGGTGGACCAATCAGAAGCGTTTACAATATGAATAAATGGGGACTAGAAGGTTTAACCAGAGGTATGGCTGTTGACTTGGCTAAATACAATATAAGAGTTAATACAGTAGCCCCTACTTTTGTTGTAACCCCAATGACGAAAAAATTCTTAAAAAACAAAAAATTTAAAAAAGAAACTTTAAACAACATTCCTCTTGGTAGATTTGCAGAAATGTCTGAAATAGCATCTGCAGTAGTCTTTTTAGCTTCGGATGCGGCATCAATGGTACATGGAACTTCATTATTAGTTGACGGTGGATGGACAGCAAAATAATTAAATATAGCCTTATAATATTTTTAATTAATTTTAAAGTAATTGCGGTCGAATTCCAGGGAAAGTTTATTCAAGGACATTATATAATTGGCAAAACAACTCCTGGAACAAAAATTTTAATAGACAAAAAAAAAGTAAAGGTTTCAAAAGATGGATATTTTGCATTTGGGATAAATAAAGATAGAAAATACGATATAGTAATAAATGAAGGAAATAAAAAAATTGTAAAAAAAATCTTAAAAAGAAAATATAAAATTCAAAGGATTGATGGACTGCCTGAAAAGAAGGTGACGCCGCCAGAAGATGTTTTGGAAAGAATAAAAAAAGAAAATCAACTTATTGCAAAAGCTAGAGATATAAATAGCGATTTACAATTTTTTAAAAATAAATTTATTATGCCTCTTGATAATGCCATAATAACAGGTGTTTATGGAAGTCAAAGAATTCTTAATGGAATTCCAAAATGGCCTCACTATGGTTTGGATTTTGCACAAAAAGCTGGAACTCCAATTAAAGCCATGAATGATGGGGTAACAACCTTAGCAGAAAAAGATTTATTTTACACTGGGGCAACATTGATATTTGATCATGGTCACGGAGTTTCAACACTCTACATGCATATGGATGAAATTTTTGTAAGTGTTGGAGATCATGTTAAAAAAGGAGAAATTATCGGGACAGTTGGATCGTCAGGAAGATCAACTGGTCCTCACCTTGATGTGAGGCTTAATTGGTTTGGTGAAAGATTAGATCCTCAAAGCGTTTTAGAAAATTGATCTTCAAATTTTTGAAAGTAAAACTTGTTGCTTTGTTTCATTAACAATTTTAAAATTTTTTTTTATCATGTAGTCAACAGATAAAGTTGTTTTTTGCCCTTTATCATCCAATAAAACTAAAGAGTTTTTGTTTAAGTTTTTTTCTGCTAACTGTATTTCTTTAAGCTGATGATTTGCTGCTCCTTCGAATTGACCATCTAAAGAGTCTAGATATAAAAAATCAATTTTTTTTTCGAAATTCTTTAAAAAGTTTAAACTATCATCGGTTATGAATTCTATAAAACGAGAATTTTTTACTGTAAATTTTTTGGCATTTTCAATATTTTTTTTTTCAATATCACACGCATATAAAAAACCATCTACAAACCTTGCATAATCAGAAAATATCATAGTGCTCATACCATCAAGCCAGTTAGTTTTATTGATAAAAAAAAATTTTGTTTTTCCTCTTGCTACACCTGTTTCAACTAAGGTTTTATGTCCTCTTTTGTAGGCTTCATATAATGCAAATTGAAATGATTCAAATCTAATATTTTTTGGGTTATTGTAAAATTTAATAAATTGCATTATTTTTATTATTAATAAATGAATAAAAAACAATTAAACACAATATCAAATAAGCTAGTAAATGCATTTACAAAAAATAAACTAATTAAACCAATTCCAATAAAATTTTGCAAAAATATTAAAAATTCTAACCTATTAAGAAAAGCTTGTGAAAATAAAATTAAATGGCCAATAGCAGGTTTTAAAGCTGGGGGAACAGCGTTACCACTTTTAAAAAAGTTGAAAGAAAAAGAGCCTTTTTATGGATCAGTTTATACTAAAAATCTTTTAAAAAGTGGAAAAAGAGTTAAAATTAATCAATACGTACTCGGCATAGAACTTGAGGTATGTTATTTGATAAAAAAAAATTTCTTCTCATCAAAACAAAAAATCTCTAAAAATAACATAACAAAATTTATAACTCATATTGCACCGTGCCTGGAAATTGTTGGGTATAGACAAAGAAAAAAAGGAGTAAAATACTTAGGCGATTTATGTAGTGATTTCGGGGCAAACATTAAGTTTTTGATAGGAAAAAAAATGAAATTTAAAAAAATTAACATAGGAAATTTAAAAACGTATTTAACGTATGTAAAGAAAAATAAAAACAAGCAAATTATTAATGGAAATACAAATACAGTTTATACAAATCCACTGAATTCGTTAAGGTTTGTTTTGAATAAATTAAAAAAAGATAAGATAAATATAAATAAAAATTTTTATGTATTTACAGGCTCTACGGTTGGAATTGTCCCATTAACTAGAAAAGCTAAATATGTTGGAAAAATAGAAAAATTAGGGTCAGTAAAAGTTATTATAAATTAATTATGACTATAAAATAATCAAAAAAAAATTGAATTTTTTAAAAAAAATATTCTCACCTAGTTGCTTAATAATTTCATTATTTTTATTGATTTATACATTTTATAAATCAGAAATACATTTTGATGGTAAACATAGTGATTTCTATATAACTTATTATATTTTAAGTGTCATACTTATTATTTTTTCAATTTTTACATTTCTTTTTAATCAAAAAATAAAAGAATACTCAATAATTTCAATTATAAGTATAGTTGTAAGTTTATATCTTTTTGAAGCTTATTTAAATTTTTACGCAACAATAACAAATACAAAAAAAAAAATTTATAAAAATGAAACTGGAATAAAATACGATACAAGAACAAGATATGAAATCTATAAAGATTTAAAAAAGATTGATAATAATATAAAATTAAATGTTAGCCCAAGTAATTACATAGATACAGATAGATCATTTTACCCATTGTCAGCTATATCAAATTCAAAAACAATTTTTTGTAATGAAAATGGATATTATTCGATTTATCAAAGTGACAGATATGGATTTAATAACCCTGATACTGAGTGGGACCAAGAAGAAGTTGAATATTTATTGGTTGGTGATTCTTTTGTACATGGAGCATGCGTTAATAGACCTAATGATATTGCCTCAGTTTTAAGAACCTTGTCAGATAAATCAGTTTTAAATTTGGGATTTTCGGGAAATGGTCCGTTAATACAATATGCAACATTAAGAGAATATTTAAATTCAAATGTAAAAAAGGTTTTGTGGATTTATTTTGAAGGTAATGATTTAACGAGAGATTTAGATAAGGAACTAGAAAACAAAATATTAAAAAATTATTTAAGTGACTTAAACTTTACCCAAAACCTTAAATTAAAACAAAAAGAAATAGATGTTTATGCAAATGAATTAATAGAAATAGAAAGAAAATGGGAAAGTTTTTCCTATAATTTTTTAAGATTTATTAAAATCTACAGCATAAGATATTTACTTACCCCAAAAACAAAACCACAACCAAAAAAGGAACTACAACCAGAATTTAAAGAAATAATTAGATTAGTTAGAGATTTAACTAATGAAAATAGAATAAAGTTATATTTTGTTTATTTGCCCGAATATAGTCGTTATACACCTAATTACAATAATCCAACTTATATTTTGGTAAAAAAATTTGTGAATCAACTAAATATACCATTTATTGACCTCCATATAAATGTATTTAAAAAAGAGAAAAATCCTCTCAAGCTTTCTCCTTTTCAACTACCTGGTCATTATACAGTAGAAGGTTATAAAAAAATCGCTGATACTATTTACAAATATACACAAAATTAAACTTTAAAAGATTAGTTTAGTCTAGCTCAAAATTTTTTTTATAATCCTTTTTAAGATTTAGATCTTGTTTTTTTTTATCCAATATGCAATCTCCAATAACCAAATAATCTAACTCAGTTCCCATAAAACAATTAAAAGCATCAGTGGGCGAATTGACAATTGGTTCGCCTCTAACATTAAATGAAGTATTTACAATTACAGGGCATCCTGTTCTTTCTTTAAACTTTGAGATTAGATCGTGATAACGTTTATTGGTATTTTTATTTACCGTTTGGACCCTTGCGGAGTAATCGACATGCGTAACGGCAGGAATTTTTGATCTTTTAATATTTAATTTATCAATGCCAAACAGTTTTTTTTGCTCATCAGTCATCTCAATTTTTTTATCACTTTTGATATTCGCAACTAACAACATATATGGACTATCAACGTTTATATCAAACCAGTAAGATAAATCCTCTCTAAGTACGGAAGGCGCAAATGGTCTGAAACTTTCTCTAAATTTTACTTTTAAATTAAGATTCTTTTGCATTTTATCTGATCTTGGATCTCCTAAAATTGATCTTGCGCCTAGGGCTCTTGGGCCAAACTCCATTCTCCCTTGAAACCAACCAATAGCTTTTTCATTTGATAAATATTCTGAAGTTTTGTTAATCAAATCTTCATAATTAAAAATATCATATTTTGCTCCAATAGATTTTAGTTCTTTTTCAATTGTTTCTTGTGTAAACTCTGATCCCAAATAAGATCCACACATATTATCATTTGAATTAACAATTCTTTCATTGCCACATTCTATATGCCACAAAGCTAAAGCTGCCCCTAAAGAGCCACCTGCATCACCTGCCGCTGGTTGAATCCAAATATTATCAAAAATTTTTTCTTGGAGAATTTTGCCATTAGCTACGCAATTTAATGCTACGCCACCAGCAAGACACAAATTGTTTATGTTGTACTCTCTGCGGATAGATCTTGCCAGTTTAATCATAATTTCTTCTGTAACTTTTTGTATTGATGCAGCTATGTCCATATGAAACTGGGTTATTTGTTCGGATTGAGAATTTCTTGGTTTTTGACCAAATAATTTATCAAATTTATCGTTAGTCATTGTAAGGCCAGTTGCATAATTAAAATAATTTTGGTCAAGTTTAAAAGTACCATCTTCTTTTATATCAATTAATTCTTTTACTTTATTCTCGTAGATAGGATTTCCATAAGGTGCTAAACCCATTAATTTATACTCACCACTATTGACTTTAAATCCTGTGTAATACGTAAAAGCGGAATATAGAAGTCCTAAAGAATGTGGAAAATGTATTTCTTTTTTAATCTCAAGACTTTTACCTTTTCCTACAGCTACAGTTGTTGTTGCCCACTCGCCAACTCCATCTGCAGTCAACACAACCGCTTCTTCAAAAGGCGAAGGAAAAAATGCGCTAGCTGCATGGCTTAAATGGTGATCAGAAAAAAATATTTTATTTTGATCTTTAAAATTTTTATCATGTCTTCTTAGTTCGTTATAAAGAAATTTTTTTTGAAATAACTTTTCCTTTAACCATATCGGCATTGCTTTACAAAATTGCTTAAATCCTTTAGGAGCAAAAGCAACATAGGTCTCTAGTAATCTTTCAAATTTTAAAAATGGTTTTTCAAAAAAAATAATTTGGTCTACCTCACTTAATTTTAGCTTTGAGTATTTTAAAACAAACTCAACAGCATTAAATGGATATCCTGAGTCATGTTTTTTTCTTGTAAAGCGCTCTTCTTGTGCCGCTGCAATAATTTTACCATCAATTAAAATTGTAGCAGCACTATCGTGATAGAAAGCAGATATGCCTAAAATAGATTTCACTAAAATATTGTATATATAAATGGAGCTACAGCTGAACCTTGGGTAAGGATAATTAATCCGCCAAAAATAAGTAAAAATATTAAAATTGGCAATAACCAGAATTTTTTTCTTACTTTAAGAAATTCCCAAAATTCTTTTAAAAAATCCATAATTAAAATTGATTCTTCATCTTACTTTTTGGTTCAGTTTTTTCAATCCAATAAGTCTCAACATTTTTTTTCTTCAAATTAAGCAAATCTTTTCCTAAAAGCTTCATCAATAAGCCAATTGGAGTAACAACTAAAAAAAATACAAAGCCCATTACAATTGGAGAGATAAAACTTCCTAATAATAATCCAAATTTAAACCAAAGCTTGTTTAAAGGACTTAGAATAGTTGAGTTTATAACTCCTAATAAGAGAAATATTAAAGAAACTATTAATGACCAGATTCTAATATCGTTTCCTTTAATAATTGGAAATAATGAAATTAACAAAAAAACTATAAAAAAAACTATACCAAAACCTCGGTTTGATCCAATTTTTATTTGGTTAGCTTCCAAAATTTTAAACCAGTGATTTTTGAGGTTTCATATCTTCTTTTTTAATACCAGCAACTTTAACAGGTTTTTTCATTGCGTCTCTTCTAAAAGGCTCACCAAGTTCTTGGTTTAAAATTATCTCTATAAAAGTTGTTATACCCTTTTTTTGATCCTCGCATGATTGTTTAATAGCTTTAGTAGTTTCTTCCATAGTTTTAGCAGTGATACCTTTTAAACCACAAGCATTTGCCACTTTAGCATAACTTAATTCTGGGTCTAATTCAGTTCCTACAAAATTATCATCAAACCAAAGTATCGAATTTCTTTTTTCAGCGCCCCATTGATAGTTTCTAAAAATAACCATTGTTATCGCCGGCCATTCTTTTCTGGCACATGAGCTCATTTCATTCATACTGATTCCAAACGCGCCATCTCCTGCAAAACCAATTACTGGAGTTTTTGGACAGCCAATTTTTGCTCCCAAGATTGAGGGAAAACCATATCCGCATGGTCCAAATAAACCAGGTGCTAAATATTTTCTACCTTTTTCAAATGTTGGGTAAGCATTACCTATAGCGCAGTTGTTACCTATATCACTTGAAATTATTACATCAGCTGGCATTCCATCTTGTATTGCTCTCCAAGCTTGTCTTGGTGACATTCTATCTTTGTCTCTTTCTCTAGCTTCTTTGTTCCAAACAGTACCAGGATCATCATCTTCATGATCTAGACTTGTTAGAGTTTGAAGCCATGCTGATTTAGTTTGATGAATTAAATTTTTTCTGTCTTCTCTTCCATTATCGCCAGCATTAGATAATAATTTTTCCAATAATTGTTGAGATACAAGCTTTGCATCTCCACAAATACCAACTGTAACTTTTTTTGTTAAACCAATTCTGTCTGGATTCATATCAACTTGTATAATTTTTGCATTTTTTGGCCAGTAATCTATTCCGTACCCCGGTAAAGTTGAAAAAGGATTAAGTCTTGTTCCTAATGCTAAAACTACATCAGCTTTTGAAATTAATTGCATTGCAGCCTTTGAACCATTGTATCCTAAAGGTCCAACAGCCAAAGGATGACTTCCAGGAAAACTATCATTATGTTGATAGCCACTGCAAACAGGTGCATCTAATTTTTCAGCAAGTTTTTTACAATCTTCTATAGCATCTCCTATAACAACACCTGCGCCTGATAATATAACTGGAAATTTTGAGTCTGATAATAGCTTTGCAGCTTTTTCTATAGCTTCTTTACCACCTCCCTGTCTTTCAAATCTAACAATCGGAGGTAAATCAATATCAACGACTTGTGTCCAGTAATCTCTAGGAACATTAATTTGTGCTGGTGCAGAACCTCTTATAGCTTTTTCAATTACTCTGTTTAATACTTCAGCCATTCTTGAAGGATCTCTAACTTCCTCTTGATAACACACCATATCTTTAAATAAATTCATCTGCTCAACTTCTTGAAAACCTCCCTGCCCCATAGTTTTATTTGCTGCTTGAGGAGTTACTAAAAGTAAAGGAGTATGATTCCAGTAAGCAGTTTTAATCGGCGTGACTAGTCCTGTAATTCCGGGACCATTTTGAGCAATCACCATTGACATTTTTCCAGTGGCTCTAGTATAACCATCAGCTATTAAACCACCATTGGTCTCGTGAGCTACATCCCAAAAGGTAATTCCAGCCTTAGGAAATAAATCGGAGATTGGCATGAATGCAGAGCCTATAATTCCAAAAGCATGTTCAATTCCATGCATTTGAAGAACTTTTATAAAAGCTTCTTCAGTGGTCATTTTGGTCATTTTTTAATCCTTAATAATATTTTTTATTTCTAAATGATTATGATTAATATATAAGATCATTGAAATTTCAAACAAAGAAATTACCTTATGGCAAAGACAGAAATAATAATACATGACGAAAAAGATAATGTAGGGGTTGTGGTTATTGATAAAATCACACCAAATCAAGACTGTAATTGCTGGATAATGGAAAATGATGGATCTGTGACAATAAAATCCAAAAGCGAGATACCTCTAGGACATAAAATTGCAATGATAGACTTTAAAGAGGGCGATACAATATTAAAGTATGGTCACGATATCGGTAAGGTTGTGAAACCGATAAATAAAGGTGAACATGTTCATGTTCATAATGTTAAAACAAAAAAATGGTTTAAAAAAAAATAAAATGGAAATTCCAAAAAGTTTTTTAGGGTATAAAAGAGAAAACGGAAGAGTTGGAACTAGAAATCATGTAGTTATTCTGCCAGTTGATGATATCTCAAATGCGTGTGCTGAAGCTGTTGCAAATAACATAAAAGGTACTTTTGCAATTCCTCATGCTTATGGAAGACTACAGTTTGGTGCTGACTTGGAATTATTCTTCGATACAATGATTGGCACTGGTAAAAATCCAAATGTAGCAGCTTGTATTGTGATTGGTATTGAACCCAAATGGACTAAAAGAATTGTTGATGCTATAGCCAAAACAGGTAAGCCTGTTGAGGGTTTTAGTATTGAAGGTTCTGGCGATATTAAAACAATAATGAAAGCTTCTCAAAAAGCACAAGAATTTTCTCAATGGGCGTCGGAAAAACAAAGAGAAGAGTGTCCTTTAAGTGATTTATGGATATCGGTAAAATGTGGAGAGTCAGATACCACGTCTGGAATGGCAGCAAATCCTGCTGTAGGAAATTTAATGGATAAATTAGAACCACTAGGGGTTCATTTATGTTTTGGTGAAACATCTGAACTTACTGGAGCTGAAAAAGTTTGTGCTACTAGAGGTGCAACATCTGAGGCTTCAGATAAATTCATGAAAACATGGAGTGATTATAATGATTTCATTTTAGAGGAAGCTACTAATGATTTATCAGAAAGTCAGCCAACCGCTGGAAATATTGCAGGAGGTTTAACAACTATTGAAGAAAAAGCCTTCGGAAACTTTCAAAAAATTGGATCAAGAAAATTTATTGATGTATTAACACCTGCTGAAGAACCAAAAAAAGGACCTGGTTTATATTTTATGGACACTTCATCTGCTGCAGGAGAATGTTTAACTTTACAAGCAGCAGCTGGATTCAATATTCATTTGTTCCCAACAGGACAAGGAAATATTATAGGTAATGCAATAGAGCCTGTAGTAAAACTAACAGGTAATCCAAGTACAGCTGTAAATATGAAAGAACATATTGATTTAGACGTTTCAAAAATACTTAAAAGAGAAATGAATATGGATCAAGCTGGAGACGAACTAATTAAAACAACAATTAGAGCAGCTAGTGGACGCCTAACATGTGCAGAGGTTCTAGGTCACAAAGAATTTGTAATGACTAAGTTATTTAGAAGTGCTTAAAATTTTTATTTAGACTTTTCCGTAAATTTTTTTCTTAGTATTGAAAATTGTCTTCTTATAATAGCTGCACCAACCCCTAAAACTAAAGCAAGCACTAGAGAGGCTAAACCATATAACACAGGAACTTCATCAGAAAGTTTTTTAACAAACTGAGATACTGGGCCTAAATTTTTTGATCCATTATCTATTGTTGATCTAATTATTTCTTCAGCAAAAAAACTATCGTAAGCTATTGCTATTCCAACCAACAACAAAAGAAGTGCTAAGATAGTTTTGAATTGTGAGCTATCAACTTTTTCTCCAATTTTCTGACCAACTTGAACACCTAGTATTGATCCACATATTAAAACAGTTACTAAAATTAAATCGATCGAACCGTAATTAAAAGCATGGAGTATAGTCACTATTGCACTTACAAAAATAGTTACAAATAAAGATGTACCAGGAATTAATTTAGTTGGCATTCCAATAATATAAATCATCGCCGGTACTAAAATAAAAGCTCCACCTACACCCATTATAGCTGCAATAAAACCAACAATTAGTCCAATAATTATAGGAGTAAATATACTTTCGTACAATCTTGATTTCTTAAATCTCATTCTAAATGGTAATCCGTGAATCCAATAATGAGAATGCAATTTTTGTTTTAAAACTATTTTTTTCCTTGCTCTATCTATTTCGCTTACTCCTTGAACCAGCATCATTGTGCCAATAATCGCAAGTATATACATATAAGATAAAGAGATAACTATATTTATCTTTCCAATATCCTGAAAATAAGTGAAAGTTAAAATTCCTAAAAGTGTGCCGACTGTTCCACCTGCTACAATCATCAAACCCATTTTATAATCTAGTGTTCCTTTCAAGTAATGAGTAGTTGAACCTGAAATTGATGTTCCTAATATATTGTTTGCTTCATTTGGTACTGCATATGTAGGAGGAACTCCTAAAAAAATTAAAAAAGGAGTCATTAAGAAGCCGCCACCAACTCCAAAAAGACCCGACAAGATTCCCACAACTAGACTAAGTGTAAATATTAAAGGTAAACTTACATAGACTTCTGCAATTGGAAGAAAGAATTCCATATTCATTAACTATTCCTCTGGAATATTAAAGTCAACTAATTGGTGAAAAAATTATGTAATATTGAATAGTGTACCAGCAATTATCACACACCAATATACCGCCAGACCAAAATAGACCGCGCTTTTTGAAGTAATATTTAAAATATTTTCTGGGATAAACTTAATAATTTTTTTTATATTTTTATTAAAATTATTAAGCATAAAAGGCAAATACACCTGTTCTTTTACTTTTGCAAGAAAATTTGGAAATTTTTTAAAAAATAGTTGCCCCGAATACTTTCGTCATACCATCCTCTTCCCCAAGTACTAAGCGACCTAAAAAGTCTCCAGGTAACTTTGTACTAGTTTGTTTGTAAAGAACGGTTACATAAAGACCTCTTCTTAAACACCCAAATGGTTTGTATTCATTTGATAAAGAGGAAATAAGTTCATTGCTAGCCCATTGTTTTCCTAATTCAACCTCATTAGCCCCGTATAGCATCTGCGATGAAAAATCTTTAGTAAAACCGCCGTAATCTTTCATATTTGAGGATTTTATTAGATTTTGCCAAATAGGATCGGCAATTTTGAAAATTTCTTCGTCTGGCTTATCAAGAAGACTCATTAAAAAAATTAGGAAGCTTCTTTTTTCTCTTTTTCGTCATCAATAATATGGTAGACGGGTGCCTTCTCCATTGTAAATTTGCCTGTTTTAGGGTCTCTTCTTGATAAAGTTAAGCAATGCCAGTTTTCATCATCAAGTTTCATAAAGTCCCCCCTATAATAATACCCAGGCCAACGTGTTTCTTCTCTAAATAAAGTGTGTTCTGTTACACATTGCGATGTAATAGTTCTGTGTTTTAGCTCCCAAGCTCTCATTAGTTGATGATAGTCTTCAGCACCAACATGTTCCAAGTCTTCTTCTAGCCATTTTAATAATTCTAGACCTTTTTTCAAAGTATTTTCGTTGGTCATATAATTGTATGAAATACCTCCAACATACTCATCCATTATTTTTTGTAGCCGTTGTAGGCCTTGGATTGGAGATATATAACTTGGTGAAACTGTGCCTCCTGTAATTTCATTTCTTCCAACAGTATAATTCTCTAATGGCTTAAATATTATATTTTTAAATTCATTACATTGTTTGTCACTTACTTTTATGTCTTTAGCCTTTTGCTCTTCTATGTATTTTACTGCAGCTTTAGCAGCTAAACGACCTTCGGTAAATGAGCCAGATGAAAATTTATGAGCGCTTCCACCTACAGTATCTCCAGCTCCGAATAATCCTTGAACGGTTGTCATTCTATTATAACCCCAGAAATATTCAGGAGGTGAAATATCTTCAGGTCCACTTACCCAAGCACCAGAACAGGTAGCATGTGATCCCATAACATAAGGTTCAGATGTTGTTAGTTCTGGGTTAGTGTATTTAGGATCTATATTTTGAGATGCCCAAACTACCGCTTGTCCAACAGTCATTCCAAGAAAGTTTTCCCAACCAACTGTTTCTAAATGAGGATCTTGAAAGGCTTCTTTTGTTACCATGTGAATTGGTCCTCCGCCAGCCATAGTCTCTTGTATAAACGCATGATTTCTTAAACATGTAGGCGTTGGGTGATGATCAATATATTCACCAACAAGTTCTTTTGTTTGATTATACCACTTCTTCTCGTAATTTTCGCCTTTGGCATTTTGAGTATAAGTTTTTAAATGTAAAAAATATGCACCAACCGGTCCATAACCATCTTTAAATCTACAAAGAACTATTCTATTTTCCATTTGTGTCATTTTAGCTCCAGCAGCTATTGGTAAAGCGTAAGCTGATCCATTGCTCCAAGGTGCATACCAAGTTCTTCCCATTCCCTCTCCAACAGCTCTTGGTTTAAATATATGTGAAGCTCCACCTGCAGCAACTATTACAGTTTTAGACTTAAATACATGATAATCTCCTGTCCTCATATTAAATCCAACAGCCCCACCTACTCTATTTTCTTTTGTTTCATCCATTAATAAATGGGTAATCATTATTCTGTTATAAATTTTATCAGCAGATTTTTTTGCAGCCTCTGCAACGATAGGTTTGTAGCTTTCTCCATGTATCATGATTTGCCATTTACCTTCCCTTTGGTATCTGCCAGTCTGTTTATTTTTCATCATTGGCAAACCCCATTCATCAAACATATGAACAGTCGAGTCTACATGTCTTGCCATATCGTAACCTAAATCTTCTCTTACAAGTCCCATTAAATCATTTCTTGCATATCTCACATGATCCTCAGGTTGGTTTTCGCCCCACTGCATTCCCATGTAACAATTGATTGCGTATAAACCTTGGGCTACAGCTCCACTTCTATCTATATTGGCTTTTTCTACGCAAACGATTTTTAAATCTCTTCCCCAGTGTCTTGCTTCAAATGTTGCACCAGTCCCAGCCATACCTCCACCAACTACGAGAATATCGCATTCTTCAATGATTGTTTTTTTAGCCATTAATAATAAACACCTTTTTTAAAAGAACTTTTTTCAACTTTTGGAAGTTCTTTATTTGTATTAAGTCCCTCTGGCTCTGAGTAAAGTATTTGGGAATTAATTTCTCCTTGATTTGGTCTGTCAGCATCCGCAAGCTTAGGGATAAATTTTCCCCATGGTTTGGTAGTTATTGGTGAAACAAAATCTTTCACAGTTCCATTTCTAAATTTTATTTTCCATGAAATTGTTCCTTTTTCTTCCTCACGTCTTACTCTTACGCTATGTCCCATTGGAGCAAAATCTGCATAACCTCTTACATCGATAGCATGATTTGGACATGCCTTAACACACGAATAACATTCCCAACAAAAATTTGGTTCAATATTTTTTGCACGTCTTATAGTTTCATCTATATGCATAATATCTGAAGGACAAATATCTACACAATGTCCGCAACCATCACATCTGGTCATATATACAAAAGTTGACATAATTTATTTTTTTCCTTTTTTGTTCATTTAATAATGTTTAGGATTCTCCCGTGTTATACCTAATCCAAATTGTTTTGGGGCATCTGCTTCAGGTGGCAAATTGTCTCTAGAACCATCTGCTTCCGCAAGATTTTTTTGTATTGCAGCACCAGGTTTATAGAACATATGGGCAAATTTTGACCAGTATACTCCACCAAACAAAACTAAATTTGCTACTATATACAAAACTAAAAATACTTTATCATCCCATCTATCACCTAAGTTCATAGATTGTAGATAAGACCAAATTAAACCAAATAAAGATGATGCTATAAGAGCCAAAACAAATAAGTCTGCTTTGATAATTCTATACCAAGGCTGTGCTTCAGAATAAACATCTACTCTTAAAAAAAACCAAAACCATCCACCGCCAACGACTGTCATTATTGCTCCCACGTGCCAAATTATTGGCCAAAAGGAGGGTGTATTAGATGATTGATTTGAGTAACAAAAAATCATTATGACTGATCCAACCCAAAACAATATTGTACCGTACATGCCGAGCACATGAGCGACTCTTCTTTTGCCAGCACCTAACTCTGATGTTGTGGCTATGTCACTTATTATTGTTTTTGAAATAACACCAATTCTTTCACTGGTAGTTAATTTTTTTGTTGCAGAGAGTTTTGCTTTTTTTGCATTTTCAAAAAAATATTTCACATTTTTCTTGTGTATTATATCTACCAATGTTCCAATAACTACTAGCGCTATCATTAATATTACAAACGATTGCATAAATATCGGTGAAACTGTCTCTGATAAAATTGCAAATGGATTGTTAATTAAAAACATGATTTTTTCTTCCCTTTAAAAGTTTTTAGTACAGATAGAATAATAGATCAACCGTTATATCGCGGACAGTTCGTAACAGCTTTTTGGTAAATATTAGATAAAATTCTATAATTTTTTAAACTTTTTCTTTTCCAATATGGTTCTTTTATATGACTTACAGAAACTACACCTTTTCCAGATCCAATGACAATAATCTCATCATAATCATTTAAAGAATCGATAAGTATAGATTTTTTGATTATTTTTTTTAGTTTTCTTGAAAAAAATCTGAGTGTAGTTCCTTTATAAAAATCATTAGTTGGAGAGTATATTTTATTTTTCTTAACAAATAAAAGATTAGATGTTCCAGTCTCAAGAATTTTTTTCTCATTATGTAAAGCTATATCTGATTTTACTGTGTTCATATTTTTTAGATATTCCAAAATCTTTTTATATTTCAAATTTTTATACTCAGGATCAATTCTTTTATAATTTATAAGTTTTAATGTAAAATTTGATTTAGTTTTTAATCTTTTTCTTAGAGAGACAGATATCATTTTATGATTTACAGCAACTCTAAACAGATGATCATATTTTTTATCTTTTTTAATGTTAATTTTAATTATTTTTTTTATATTTTTTTCAATATTTTTTTTTCTTAATTTATAATCTCTAATCGATTTAAAAAGATTATTTAAATGATCTTTTAAAAATAAAATTTTAGCAGGTTTGCCAATTACTCTCATGGTGGTAAATACTCCATATGAATTCCAAAGATCATTAAATTTTATTTCTTTAAGATCTTTATGCTGATAAGATTTTTTTAATAATAATTTTGCCATTTTGTGTTAAAAAAGATTCAGGATGAAACTGAAATCCATAAACATTATTTTTAATATCTTCTATTGCCATTGCAACATTTGATTTAGCACATCTCATAGTTATTTTTATATTTTTTGATTTAAAAGGTTCGTGCAATTTTAGTGAATGATATCTTCCAACTTTAAAATATTCATTTTTTTTAAAAATCATACTATCCTTTGTTACTTTTACTTTTGATTGGTAGCCATGGAATATTTTTCTTTGCTGAATTATTTTTCCATTTTCATTATAAAGTATTTGCTGATAGCCTAAACAAATACCAATTATTTTCTTTTTTCCTTTAAATCTTTTATAAATATTTGATGTTAAGGGATAATCTTTAGGTGATCCTGGGCCTGGTGAGAAAACAATTACATTTGCATCTTTTAATTTTTTTTCATTTAATTCAAAATAGTTTGAACAATAAACATCGTCGAAAGTATTAAATTGGTGAACCACATTCCATGTAAATGAATCTTGATGGTCGATTATGTATATCATTTGAATAACTCCAATAATGATTTAGCTTTTATATAATTTTCATTAAACTCTCTTTTTGCTGAGCTATCTAAAACGACACCTGATGCAGCAGAAATTTCAGAGGAATTTTTAAAATTTAAAATTGATCTAATAATAATATTAAACTTCATATCCTGATTAAACTTTATGAAACCAAAACTTCCTGTAAAAATATTTCTATCCTCTTTTTCTTGATTATTTAAAAGCTCTAAAGTCCTAATTTTCGGACAACCAATAACTGAACCTCCTGGCATCATTGACTTAATTATATCTTTAATTTTAATTTTTTTTTTTAATATACCGCCAATAACAGTTACGTAGTGGAATAAGTGTTTATATTCCTCTACGTATTTTTCTTTAAGAATTTTTACACTTCCTGCCTGACATATTCTGGATAAATCATTTCTTTCCATATCAACTATCATATTATGTTCTTTAGTTTCTTTTTCATTGTTTTTAAAAAATTTTAAAGCCTTACTCTTATTTAATGTTTTGTTTTTTCTAAGAGTTCCAGCAATAGGTTTAGTTACAATTTTATTTTTATTTTTATCAATTAAAGTTTCTGGAGAACAACTTACTATAGAAAAATTTTTATCTCTAATCATAAAAGACTCGGGCGAAGAATTAGATTTCATTAGTTTCCAAAAAAAATTTACTGGATTTATATTTGATCGATTTTTATATTTCGTACAAATTTTTATTTGATACGTTTCACCCTGTTTTATTTTTTTTGAAAATAAATCAAATATTTTTTTGTATTTAGTATAAGTAATATTTGTTTTAAATGGGCTTAAAATTTGGGTTTTGTCAAAATGCTTATTAAAATAATTTTTTTTTAAAGTAGTAATAATCTTAATATCTTTCCTAATTTTGATTACCGTTTCTGGCTTATAAAAGACTCCCTTATAAAAATTTAGTTTCTTTTGATTTTTAATTTTTACATTTAATAAATTACAGAGTATTTCATAACCAAAAAATCCTATTAAAAGATCTGTCTCTTTTTTATATTTTTTATTTTCAAAAAACTTAAAAAAATTATTTATATTTTTTTGTGATAATACTATTTTTTTTGAAAAATCTGTGTATAGGTTGTAACCATCATTTACTTTATAAATTATAAGAGCCTTATTAGAATTATATAATTTTTCTAGATAAGGATTAAGTTTCTGAAGGTTTGAGTTGTTGTCTTTCAATTGCTTTTTCTTTTATTGGTAAATGTATCAATCCTGCGAATAAAGATAAAGCTATAGAAATGTACCAGGCGTAATCTAATGATCCATATAAATCATGGAATAAACCTCCAAGATACGCGCCAAAAAAAGATCCAATTTGATGATTTAAAAAAACAAAACCATATAGCAAACTTATATATTTTGTTCCGAAAATATGCCCTACTATTCCATTTGTAGGTGGAACCGTAGCTAACCATAAATAACCGAAGGTTGCTCCGAATATTAATGAGTTAATTACACTAGGTGGCATAAAAATAAAATAAATTAGAGATACCCCTCTCAACAAGTAGATGGCGCTTAATAACTTTTTCTTACTTATTTTTGTTGATAAGTAACCACTTGTTAATGTTCCAAAAACATTAAACAATCCAATTAATGCTAAAATTGCGGTTGCAGTCCAATCCTCTAATCCGCTATCTCTAATGTGCATCGGTATATGAGTTGCAACTAATGCAATATGCCAACCACATACAAAAAAACCTAAGGTAAGATATCTAAAACTTTTATTTGAAAATGCTTCTTTTATAGCCTCTATTGCTGTCTGACCATTTTTATCTTCATCCTTAGTTTCCTCTATAGGTGTTGTCAAAAAAAATGAGATCATTAATCCAAAAATAATCATCACTGCAAAAATTAATAAAGTTGTATTCCACCCAAACTCGATTAGAGCAAATCTAGTATAAATTGGTGAAACAAAATATCCAAAAGAACCTGCCGCAGTAACAATTCCTAGTGCAATTGTTCTAGTATTTAAAGGAAAATGTTTTGCAACTATTGATATTGGAATACTTATTGCTGTAGCCGCTAGTCCAATACCAACAAGAACTCCAAGGTCAAAAGTAAACCAAAATCCTGTATTTGGACCATAATTT
The DNA here is from genome assembly GCA_902560245.1 of uncultured Pelagibacteraceae bacterium. Classification (GTDB taxonomy): domain Bacteria; phylum Pseudomonadota; class Alphaproteobacteria; order Pelagibacterales; family Pelagibacteraceae; genus Pelagibacter. Next base: position 47,695 of record CACELK010000006.1, on the reverse strand, counting down.
AAAAAATAAATTCCTAATAAATAAAAAGAAAAACCTATAAAAACAGCAATTTTACCTCCATATTTATCTGTAATCACCCCAAATACTGGACCAAGCAAACCCCAGAATAACAACTGTAGACCCATTGCAAAACCAAACTCTGTTTGAGTGCAACCTAAGTCTACTTCAAAATCAAAAAAGAAAAGTCCAAAGGTTTGTCTGATGCCTAAAGAAATTATTACAACTAAACAAGCTGCAATTAGAGTAACTAGGGCAGTTTTGTTAGGAAAAAAATTTTTATCAATCATTTTATAAACTTTAAAGATCTTTTTAAATCTTGAATTAAATCATTTGGATCTTCTAGGCCTATATGAAGTCTTACTAAATGCTCATCTTTTGATAATTTTAAAAAATTTCTATTTCCTAATTCTCTAAATTCTTGATGAAGCGCAAGACTTTCAAAACCACCCCAGCTATAACCGTATCCGAATAATTTTAAAGAATTTACAAATTTATTGATTGAATTTTTGTTTTTTGCTTTTATTTTAAGGCCCATTAACCCAGAGGCTCCTGAGTAATACTTCTTCCACATTTTGTAATTAAATGATCCCTTTTTATAAGGGTATAAAAGCTGAACCTTTTTATGACGAGATAAAAAAGATGCGACCTTCCTTGCATTTTCTTGATGTCGATCAAGCCGTACATCTAAAGTTCTTAAACCTCTAATAATTAGATATGAATCGTCAGGACCAAGTCTTAAACCAGTTATCTTATTAGCTTTTTCAACTTGCTTAAAAACTCTTTTATTAACAGCTAAACTTCCACCCATAACATCAGAATGACCAGAGTAATATTTAGTGGCTGAAACTACGGACATATCAAATCCAAGTTTAATTGGCTTTAAGTAATATGGCGTTCCCCATGTATTATCAATTATTGAAAATAATTTATTTTTTTTTGCAATTGATATTATTTTAGATAAATCCTGAAATTCGAAAGAGTTGCTGCCAGGATTTTCTACATAGATTAACTTTGTTTTTTTTGTAATTTTATTTTTTAAAGTGCTTAGGTCACGAGGGTTATAAAAAATTGTTTTTATATTAAATGATTTTAAAAAATCTTGGGTTAAAAGTCGGGTTGGCGAATAAACTGGATCAGCGGCTAAAATTTCATCTCCTGGACGAACAATACTGAATATTGATAAAAAAACAGAACCAAAGCCAGTTGGGGTTAGAAATACATGATAGCATTCTTCCATTTTTTTTAACATTTGTTGTAAAATAAATGTTGTAGAAGTTCCCTGTCTGCCATACTCAAAATGACCGCCAATTGGATTTTTTTTACCTTTGGATTGTGTTTTTCTAAGCTCGTTCATTGATTTAAATATGATTGTGGAAGCTCTAACGACTGGTGGATTAACCGACTGATTATAGTAATCTTTGGCTGTATGTTTTAAAAAGGTCTTAAATGACTTTGACATAAAAAATTTGATAAGTATTTGTGAGAATGCTATATCCAACAGATAAGTCAATAAAATTATAAAAAACTGAGGTAAATATGGGATATCCAAAGAAACATAGAGGCCGAAGAAAGATGGGCTCAAAAAAAAGAAGAGCAAGAAAAAAAAATAAAAAAAAATAATCCTTATAAATGGATAGTATTCAAAAAGTTAAATCCATAGGTTTATGGATTTTCATCATACCCTTTGTTGCAGTTAATACCTGTTTAATATTAATTACGCAATTTCATGGACTTTTTCCAAATCCAGCACATGTAATTCACAATACATTTCCCTATTTTGATGGTGGGGCCTCAATAAGTAGGACCGCAAGAGTATTTCCTACCTACCTTGTATTTAAACCAGCAATGATATTTACAGCTTTTTTGTTAATTAAGTATTGGATTTATAATAAAAAAATTATTAGCTCAATTAATAAAAATCATAAAAATATTAGATTATTTGTTTTTTTTGGTATCAGTTCAGCAATATTTTTAATTCTTCACTCAATTTTTTTAGGAGTTAAATTTGATAACGACTTTTATAAACTTTTCAGAAGAGTAATATTGTTATCTTTTATTATTTTTGAGATTGCAGCTCAATTTTATTTGGTAAGAACAATATATTCATTAAAAAGAAAAATTTTTAGTTATCTAAACAGTGGAATTTTAAAAGTAAAATTAATTTTAGTTTCATTATTAATAATAGTTGCAATTATTAGTATTCCGCTAATAAGTATGCCTGGTAATACTCATTTAAAACATGCATTAGAATGGGATTATTTTCTAGGTGTCATTTTTTTCTATTTTTTAACTTTCCTTATGTGGAAAAAAAGAAAAGCTTAATTACTTTTTTATCCAGCCTCCACCAAGAACTTTATAACCGTTTTGATCCTTGGAATAAAAAACACACGCTTGTCCTGGAGAGATACCATATTCCTCTTCTTGTAAATTTAAAATTGCCTCATTGTCATTTATAATATTTATTTTTGATTTTAGTAACTTTCCAGTAGATCTTACTTTTGCAAAAATTTCTCTTTGAAATTCTCTTTTATTACCAAGTAAATTTAGATCTTTCAAAAAAATTTCCTTCTTAACAAGATGCTGCTTTGAACCTACAATAATTTCATTTTTATCAGCATTAATTTCAATAACATAATAAGGTTCTTTCGCAGCTAACTTTATTCCCTTCCTTTGACCAATAGTAAAATTTACTATACCATCATGAACACCAATTACATTTCCATCTATGTCTTTAATATTTCCTTTTTTAAAAGCATCAGGTCTAAATTTTTCAATAACTGACACGTAATCACCATTTGGAACAAAGCATATATCCTGACTATCAGGTTTTTCAGCAACATTTAATTCTAGTTTTTTTGCAATTTCTCTTGTTTCAGATTTTAGAATACCTCCTAGAGGAAATCGTAAATAATTTAATTGTTCTCTAGTAGTATTAAACAAAAAATAACTTTGATCCCTATTTTCATCAATTGCCCTATACATATTTGTAATATTGTCTTTTGTTATACTTTTTACATAGTGTCCAGTAATGAGAGCATCTGCTTTTAATTTTTTAGACTCGTTAAAAAGATCATTAAATTTTACAGTTTTATTACATTGAACACATGGTATTGGTGTTTCGCCTTTGAGATAACTTTCAACAAAATTGTCTACAACACCCTCTTTAAATTTACTTTGGTAAAATAATACTTTGTGTTCAATATCTAGTTTATGAGCTACTCTTTTTGCATCCATTACATCTTGACCTGAGCAGCATTGTTTGGATTTAGCAACCTCTTTGCTATCATCATATAATTTTAGCGTAACTCCAACGACATTATATCCATCTTTTTTCATCATTCCTGCAACAGTTGATGAATCTACTCCTCCAGACATAGCTACTACCACTTTTGTAGATTTTGGATCTTTGCTTATTCCTATAGAGTTTAGTTTTATTGTCATATTGTTGGTATTTATACTTAATTCTATTATAAATTAAATTAAATGATTTTAGAATTTGAACCAGGAGACAAAGTTATCAACCCTGTCAATAAAGAGTGGGGAATTGGGCAAGTTCAATCGATAATAAATGGAAAAATAACAGTTAATTTTGAAAATATAGGAAAAATTGTGATTAATGCAAAAGTAATACAATTAGAAAAATTATAAAATGGATAATCATAATTTAAAAAAAATATCAGATGAGCTAATTAAAACATTTATTTTTGCTGGTAAAAAATCAATTAAGCTTAGAGAATTAGGTTTAAAAAAAGAGACAAAATCAGACAATACGCCTGTAACAAATGGCGATATTGAGGTAAATAATATTTTAACAGAGAAAATTAAAAATATAACTCCAGAAATACCAATTATTTCAGAAGAAAGTACATCAAATAAGTCTCAAACAAATATGAACAACTTTTGGTTAATTGATCCTATTGATGGTACTTACGATTACATCAATAATAAAGATGAATTTACACTCAATGCTGGTTTAATAATAAATAAAAAACCTGTATTAGGTATAATCTATGCTCCAGCAAAAAGTAGATTATTTTATTCTTATGGATATGGGAATAGTTTTGAGGTCATTAATGAGAAAGAAATTAAACTTACTTGTGAAAAAAAAACAAAAGCGAACCAAATTAGAGCTGTATCCTACTCTCAAAATTTGAAACCTGAAATTGCTGAATTGCATAAAAAATTTGGGGTAACTGAATTTACAAAAATGAAGAGTTCGCTAAAATTTTGTGTAGTTGCTACAAGTGAATATGATTTGTACGTTGCAGAGCCAAGGGCATGTGAGTGGGACATAGCTGCAGGACATGCGATACTTGAAAACGCCGGTGGAATAATTACTGATTTTAGTGGAAATGAAATTTTTTATGGTAAAAAAGATTTTAAAAATTCAAGTTTAATTTTAAAAAGAGGAAAAAATTTATAAACTATGGATGAAAGAATAAGAATTATTTTAATAATAATTGTTTCAGTAAGTATTTTTGGTTTGCTTGTATTTGTTTTTGTAAAAAACTATATAAAAAATAAAATTAATTATTATCTTGAGGAAAAAAACAAAAATAAAAAATCATAAAAGATTAATGATTTTTAAATATTCATCTTTTTCAAGATCCATGACCTTTTTTGAAGTTTCAAAATCAAAACCATTTCTTGCTAATATAGAAATGTCTTTTTTATAAAATAAAGGCCTATTATCATCTGGGCGTGAAGGCCCTATCCTTTTTTTTTTACAAATTTTTATGGCTGAAAAAAAATCTTGGTTTTCATTGTTATCGGTAATATTGTTTATTGTTTCCTTAATATATTTATTATTAATTCCCTTTGCTATTAAGTAATTTCTAATTTTATTAATAGAGCTTCCCCTCTGTATTAAGTTTTTAGCCTTCATCTCAGAATAGAATTTATCACTTATAAATTTACTTTCCTCTAAATCCTTCAAAACTATATCGATTAATTCTATTAGATCTTGTTTCTTATTTTTTGTATTAGAGGATTTTAAATACTTTTTTAATAAATAGGTTTTAAGCTGCTGTTTTGATGGTGAATACTTTTCTAGATAAGAAACTGAGAAATTCCTCATCTCTTCAACTGTCGCCTCAAGATTTTTTTTTTTATTTTTTATAGGAATCATGGAAAGTTTTAATATAATACATTTTTTAATGATCGAACAAATTTATACATATTTTACCATAGAAATAATCTATTTATGGTTAAATTTTGGGGTTTTGCCATTTTGGTTAATTTTAATTTTTTTTCCTCAATCAAAAATCTGTAAAATTTTTGCTCAATCAATATTTCCAATTACAGTCTTTAGTCTAATTTACGGATATCTAATCTATAAATTTTTCTTAGATAATTATGATTTTCTAAGTAATTTTACTTTATATTTAAGTTTTGCAAACTTATTGAGTCTGTTTGAAGAAAAATATTTCTTAATATTATTTTGGATACATTTTTTAGCAATAAATCTTTTCTGCGGAAGTTGGATTGTTAATGACTGTCAAAAATTTAATATTCCGAAAGGGTTGGTATTTCTTCCATTAATTATAACATATTTTATTGGTCCAATTGGAATTTTTATTTATTGGGTAATTAGAATTTTTTACGCAAAAAGAATTAATCTTTATGACTAGGTTTTGACTTTAAAACCATTTTTCTTCATAGAACCAAAACCACCATCGATATGTGAAACTTTTTTGAAACCCATTTCATTAAGTGTTTTTGCTGCTAAGGCTGATCTTCCACCTGCTGCACAAAATAAAACAAGTTCTTTATCAAGATCAATCTTATTATTCAGCACAAAGGGACTATCTGGATGAATGGAAAATTCTAATAAGCCTCTGGATATATGAAAAGCTTTTTCAATTCTACCTTGTTTCTCAAGCTCAGGTTCATCTCTAATATCAATCAAATTACATTTGTTTTCATTAGACATTTCGAGCGCTTCTTCTGGTGAAATGGTTTTTACTGTCTTTAGCGATTCTGCAATAAGAGTTTGTGGTGATTTAATGCTCATAATATTGTAATAAATTATCATAAACGAATGATGAAAAAAAGAATTTTAAACAAATTATTTATTAGACTATCTAAAATTATTGGATACGAAGTTATTGATCAAAATAATTTTGTATCTCCTACACTTAATAAAGAGCTCAATGAGGATTTGTCATTAATTAATCAAAAATCAATTGTACTTCCATTAGGTGAAGTTAAAATCACCAGGAAAGTTAAATCTATTTTAATTTTATTTAGAACTAATAGCAATGTAGATGTGTGGGACCAAAACAAAAAAAGATTGTTCGAAAAGCCAAAAATTGAATATACCCTTAGATCGTTAAATTCACTTTTAAAATCAATTGATTTTTGTAAAGAAAAATATCCTTTGATAAAAATTGATTTAACAATTGTTGACGATAATTCAAAAGAAGAAAACTTAAATAAAATTAAAAAGTTGATTGAAAGTAAAAAAATCAACACTAACATAATACGTTTAGATCATGTTAAGTATAAAAAGATAATTAAAAATCAAAACAATGATCAAACATTTTCAAATCTTGCAAGTTTACTTTTGTGCTATGAGACAGCAAAAGAAAAGGCTGAGGATTTAGTTTTTTTCGTTGAAGATGATTATTTACATTTCTTACCTATGATGGAGGAAATGATAGCTTCCTACGAAAGAGTATCATCTCAAATTAAAAAAGATTTATTTATGTGTCCGAGTGATTATCCTTTCCTGTATATGAACAACCAAAAAACCAATGTTTTGATAGGAAATAAAAGACATTGGCGTACTATTAGTGAGACTTTATGTACATTTATGACTAGTAAAAATTTTTTAGATAAATATTGGGACAATTTCTATCAAACTTGCTTAGATCGTAATGATCCATTTGAGAAATATATCAACGAAATATACATGAAAGAATTATGTATTTCTCCAATGAAAAGTTTATCTGTCCATTTTACAAATGTTAACTCAAGTTATGGTTTATCACCTTTTATAGATTACAAAAAACTTTGGGATGAAAATGCATGATTTAGAAACCCCCTTCACTGAGAATAAATATGAGGGGAAGGGGGTTTCTATTTTAGTTATTTAAACTAACTAACAACTAATCTCTTATTGCGTAAGCAATTACTCCAGTTTCTGTTACGTCAGTACCTTTAGTCTCGGCTTCTTTACTCAATCTAATACCCATAGTATTTTTCATGATTGCCCAGACAATTAAAGAAATTACGAAGACAGTTCCGTTAATTGCTATAACACCTAAGAGTTGGGTGCCAAAGTTTGCGGCTGAATTTGTAATCGGGACAGCTAAGGTTCCCCAAATTCCTGCAAACAAGTGAGCTGGAATTGCACCAACTACATCATCAATTTTCATTGCAAACAAAAATTTAGTTCCATAAACAACTATAATTCCGCCTACAGCTCCAATTAAAATAGCAGCTAAAGGTGATGGCATCAATGGTTCTGCTGTAATTGCAACAAGACCACCAATTGCACCATTAAGCATTTGAACAACATCAGTTTTTCCAAAGCCCAACCTTGTTATTATAGCTGCAGCTATTACTCCGCCACATGCTGCTAAATTTGTATTGATAAAGATTTTTGAAACAGCGATAGCATCATCACCTGTGCCCATTGCAAGTTGTGATCCACCATTAAATCCAAACCAACCTAGCCATAGGATAAACACACCAATTGTAACTAGAGGTATAGAGGATGCCGCAAATGGTTTTACAGGAGTTGCTTCACCTTTTTTAGAAAATCTTCCTAATCTAGGCCCTAAAAGCATTGCGCCTGCAAGCGCTGCTGCTCCACCTGTAGAGTGTACTAAAGTTGATCCTGCAAAATCACTAAATCCTGCAGCTGCAAGCCAACCGCCACCCCACTGCCAGCCCATAACAAATGGATATAAAAATCCAGTCAAAATTGCTGCAAATAAGAAAAATGGCCATAATTTTATTCTTTCAGCTAAAGTACCTGAAACTATTGAGCAGGTTGTTGCACAAAACACCATTTGAAAATACCAATCAGATCCATCAGAGTAAGACTTTGTTAAAGAACTTGAGTCTGACCAAGGTATAAATTTACCAATATAGCCTCCTTCTGGTATACCATAAGCAACATTATAACCAAACATCCAAAACATTATTCCTGCTATAGAAAATAAACCTATATTCTTTGCACAAATAACTGATACACTTTTAGATGTCACCATTCCAGATTCTAACATTGCAAATCCTGCAGCCATAAACATGACTAAAAAACCACATATTAAAAAAAGGAGTGTGTTAAATATAAAACCAACTTCTGCAGGAACAGTTGTTTCCGCATAACCGGCGCTCGACATACTTATTAGAAAAATAGAACTAATAAATACTGGAGCAATTAATTTTTTTATATATTTTTTCATTAAATTCTCCCATTAAAGTTAAAATATTCTTATATTTAAAATTAATTAAGAAACTAATGTTGATACTAGAAAAGAGTTATGCAGTTCTCGCATACACTAACAGCCAAAATGTAAATATACATTAAGGCTGTTAGTTTATTTTGCTTATTTGTTAAATACTTCTTTAAGTGCTTTCGCAGGTAAAAATTTAACTTTTTGAGAAGCCGCGATTTGAATTTGTTCACCTGTTCTAGGATTTCTTCCAATTCGAGCTTTTCTTTTAGCTACTTTATAAGTACCAAAACCTGCAATTTTCACTGAATCGTCTGCTTTTAGAGCATCCAATATAGTGTTGGTAATAGTATCAAAAGTACGCTCTGCATCAGCTTTACTTTGATTTAAAGAAGCTGATAATTTAGCTACTAATTGTTTTTTATTCATTTTTAGCTCCGGTTTTAAAGGTTATTTAACTTATTTGTTATAATCCCTTATAAATCAAGCTTTTTTTTGGTGTCCATCCTGGGGAAAACTACTATATGTTGTTATTTTCAATATTATGCTTGATTTATATGGCTTTTTTTAATGTTAATAAGTTTAAAAATTAGAATAATCCAAGATCTTTTAAGTCGTTAAAAGTTGTGAAAAACATCAAAGATAGAAGCAAAAACATCCCGATTCGAAAAAAACCTTCCTGCGTTTTTTGACTTAGTGGTCTCCCTAAGATTTTTTCAAATCCATAAAACATTAGATGACCTCCATCCAAAAGTGGAATTGGAAAAAGGTTAATCAATCCAAGACTAACAGAAATATAAGCCATTATACTTAAGAAAGGTAAAATTCCAAACTCCGCAACCTGTCCAGTTATTTTTGCAATTCTTATTGGTCCGCCTAATTGAGAAGTGTCGCCTTTTCCTTTAATTAAAGTGCCAATATACTTCAGAGAAGAAACGCTTACAAAATAAACCTCGTTAACTGCATAATAAAAAGATTTTGCAGGTCCTAATTTAACATGATTAATTTGATCATTATATGCTCCAAGCTGTATTCCAACCATTCTTTTATTTACTTTGTTGCCGAGATTATCTTCGGTAAATACCATATTAGGCTTTACCTTAATTAATAATTCTTGATTAGATCTAGATACTACAAAATCAATATATTCATTAGTTGACATCGTGATAAATTTCGAAACTTCCATAATGCTCTTAACATCATTCCCATCTATAGATACAATTATATCATTTTTTTTTAAACCTGCACTCATTGCAGGGCTTTCCTTTTGTACCTCATTAATAACCGCTGGAGTAAAGTCTTTTCCAACGAAAGTATAAATTGAAAAAAAAATAAATATAGCCAATAAAAAATTAGCTATCGGGCCTGCAGCTACAATTAATGCTCTTTGATATAATGGTTTAAGGACAAATAATTTTTTTTGGTCTTCAGCACTGTATTTCCTCAAAATTTTTTCTTGATCAGCTTGACTAAATACATTCCTATCTCCAAAAAATTTTACGTAACCACCTAGAGGTATCCAGCAAATTTTCCACCTAGTGCCGGACTTATCATTCCATCCAAAAATTTCTTTACCAAAACCTATTGAAAAATCAGTAACACCAACTTCATATTTTTTTGCAAAATAATAGTGTCCATACTCGTGAATAAAAACAACCACAAGAATTAAAATTATAAATGGTAAAATATAATCAAACATCATTATGGATTCTAATCATTTTATTTTATTTTCCAAGTAAGTAATGGAAAAAATGTAGCAGATAAAAATGACGCAAATAACAAAGAGTTCACTATAAATTGTGGAAAGAGTTCTGCTGGGAACAAAATGCCTATTAAAATAGACTTTGAAAAGTCTGGACTTGGGAATAAAAGTAGTCCAATTGTTAGCCCAATTATAATTGAAATATATGCGTTTTTCTCTTTAATAGTTTGGTTATAAAAGCTGTAAAAAACAGTTAAGACTGCTGAGCAACAAAATAAATCTGCTAACAAAAATAAATATAATATGCTTAATCCTTTAGAGGAAATAAAAAATGTTATGATTGCTAAAAAAATTATTATTTTTTTTGAAAGTTTTAAGTAATCTAGGTTTAATTTAATAGTTTTTTTACCATCGACTATAATTAAACTTGATATAGCATTTATTAAGGTATCAATACTGCTAATTGTTAATGAGATCGCCAGAATTAGTATGAGAATAGATAAAAACATTTTTTGATCTATTAGTAAAAGTGAAAAGAATGCAAGATCTGGATTAACACTAATATTTTTTGAGACCGCAACCAATCCACTAAATCCCATAATAAACACAACAGGCAATATTATTAAAAAAGAAATAATCAAACTATTTTTCAATATTCTATTATCTTTTGCAGCATAAACTCTTTGCCAATTACCTTGATGAAACAAATTTGTTGCTGAAACAGCAATAAAAAAAGTTAATCCTGCTGTAAAATTTGGCAGATAATCTAGATCTAACAAATTAGGTTTATTTTTACTTATAAATTTAAAATTAAATTCTGCTGAATTAAATGAGATAAGATAAGAAAAACCAATTAAAAGTAATAAACTAAAAAAAATAAATTGAATGTTATCTGTAAAAATTGAGGCTCTTAAACCACCATACAAGGTATAAGTCACTGAACTTAAAATTATAATTAATGATGTTATCCAAAGATCTGTTCCTGAAACATAATTAATTAAAATTGAAACAGCAGTTACTTCTGCTATTAAAAAAATTGTCATATAAAAAATAGATAAAAATAAAATCAGTTTAAAAAGTTTATTTCCAAATCTCAATCTAATTACTTCTATTAATGTTTTGCCTTTTGAATGAAGCCGTCTAATTTTATTTCCCAAAAAAATTAAAATAAATAATGGAAATGCGGTTCCAAGTGCATATCCTATAACAGCTCCAATTCCTCCCCATGTTGCCGCTGATGCTGGTCCAAATAAAATCCATGCACCTAAAGCTGATGATACAAAACTACACGTTAATGAAAAAGTTTTTATATTTCTATTAGCTACTAAATAACTATTTAATCCAAGATTTTTTTTAGAATAATAAAAACCAATTATTAAAAATATTAAACTCAAAATTAATGTTATTATAATTGCGGATGCTGAACTAATTATTTTTATTTCTTCCATTTTTCCCTTTCTGAATTACCGGACAGGTTCATAGAGTATATTCTCAGTCTAAATAGACACCCCTTTTCACTTATTTATAATTGAAAAACAAAAATAATGATAGTAATTATGGAAAAATTTTAATTAAGAAAAATAAATAATTTTTATGTCTTCTCAAAAAATAATTGATGTGCTTACAAGTAATATTGACACTTTATGGGTTATAGATTGTGCGATATTAGTTTTCATTATGCAAGCTGGTTTTATGTGCATGGAAACAGGTTTATCAAGACACAAAAATAGTATCAATGTTGCATTAAAGAATGCTGCTGATTTTGGAGTATCTGTAGTTATCTTTTGGATTTTTGGATTTGGTATCATGTTTGGAACTTCTTATAATGGTTTCTTTGGAACCGATTTATTTTTCTTCAAAACAGATAAAGCTGAATACATGACTTATTTTGTCTTCCAAGCTATGTTTGTGGCAACCGCTGCTACAATAATTTCAGGTGCTGTTGCTGAAAGAATGAAATTTAATGGTTATCTAATAATGACAGTATTAGCTACTGGAATAATTTATCCAATAGTCGGTCATTGGGCTTGGTCCTCAAGTTATCTCTCAAAATATGATACAGTTGACCAGTTGTTATCTGTAACAGGTTCAATAAAAACTACTGGATGGCTTTCAGATTTGGGTTTCGTAGATTTTGCTGGAAGTACAATTGTTCATTCAGTCGGAGGATGGATTGCATTAGCAGCAGTTTTGATTTTAGGACCCAGGATAGGAAAATACTCAGATGCAAATAAAGGTAAATTTACTGGTTCTAGCTTTCCTTTGGCAGTTTTAGGGACATTGATTTTATGGTTTGGTTGGTTTGGTTTTAATGGTGGAAGTAATGGCGCTATGGATGAAACAGTGCCCCTGATTTTAATTAATACTTTTTTAGCAGCAGCATTTGGTTTGTTAACCGGTTTAGGTTTTTCATACATAAGGTTCAAAAAACCTGATCCTTTTTATATTATTTTAGGACCTTTAGCGGGGCTTGTTGCAATTACAGCTGGATGTAATTCAATGACCTCCGTTTCATCTATTTTTGTTGGAATTGTAGGATCAATTGTAGCAATTATTGTAAATGAAATTTTAAACAGATATGAAATTGATGATGTTGTTGGAGCTGTGCCAGTTCATTTGGCAGCTGGTATTTGGGGAACATTAGCAGTTGGTTTGTTTAGTGATCTAGATATTTTAGATACTGGACTTGATAGAATTGAACAAATTAAAATTCAGCTAATTGGAATATTTAGTATTGGAGCATTTACATTTATAACCTCATTTATACTTTTAAGTATTTTTAATAAATTTTACCCATTAAGAGTTAGTCCGGTTCAAGAAGAACTTGGACTTAATATTGCAGAACACAATGCAGTTTCAATAGAGCATGATTTAATTTCAATTTTAGATAAACAATCTGAGTCGGGAGATCTTAAAATTAGAGGTCCACAAGATCCATTTACTGCAGGAGGAGTCATTGGTCTGTATTACAACAAACTAATGAGTAAATTAGAGACAAGTGAGGAAGAAAAAAATAAGTGGCGAGAAAGAATCTCAAAAGAAGTAAAACTTGCTGTAAAAGTTCAAGAGAATTTTTTGCCAAAGAGAAATCTAAAAAATTATCCTGTTCATGGTATTAATATTTCAGCAAGAGAGGTATCAGGTGATTTTTTTAGCTTTTACCCTCATAATAATAGTATTTATTTTATCATTGCTGATGTTGCTGGGAAAGGAATTCATGCAGGAATGGTTATGGCTAAAGCATCTACGCTATTTGAGGTCTTGTCACAATCAAAAGTAGATCCGGATGAAATGGTTTTTCATATGAATAATGATTTAAATAATACAAAAACAGGAGGAATGTTTGTAACTTCAATAATTGGTGAATATAATTTAATATCTGATGAAATTAGATGGGTTAATGCAGGACATCAACCAGCTTTGGTAAGAAATAATAATGGAAAATATAACAAAATTGAAAGTTCTGCTCCTCCATTAGGTGTAATTAAACAAAAAGATAAAAGTTTTTATAAAATAAATAAAATTAAATTGAACGGTTCAAGATTTTATGCCTTCACTGATGGTTTATCTGAAAGTATAAATAATGATGGAGAAGAAATAGGTATTGATGGATCAATAAAAATTATTGAGAATAATTATAACGAGGATACTATTAAACAACTAAGTGATATTACAAAGTCTGTAATAAATACAAGTAAAAATCAAATCCTAGGCGACGACCTAACTTTAATAAGCATTGGAAAGTAATATTTTTTTAAAATAATTAAATTTACCTAAAAACAAACCAAGTGTTCAATATGAATTGGTTTTTTTATTCCAAATTTGTCATTAATTTCGTGTTGATGAATATGATGCGAGTGAACAAAAACTGGAATCAATAAATTATTGTCAGTTTTAAGAGTATAAATAAAATTAGAACCTCGAAATTTTTTATCTGTAACATCTAGTTTTAAATTACTTTTGTCATCATGCTCTAAATCTTCTGGTTGTATTAAAAGTTTTACATCTGATCCAATTGGATAAGGTTTAATAAAATTTCCTGTAATTGTTCCTAAATCTGAATTTTCGAGACTTTTAGGGCTTGTAATCTTTGCAGGAATTAAAATTCCCCTGTTTAAAAAATTTACAACCTCAACAGAATTGGGGAAATGATAAACATTATAGGGTTTATCAAATTGTTTTAATTCTTTATTCAAAATTATTCCGCAATAATCTCCAAGGTAAAATGCCTCATAAGAGTCATGGGTAACTATTATTGTTGTAATTTTACTATTTTTTATAATTTGTTTTAGTCTTACCTGAATTTCCTCTTTAAAACTCTGATCAACATTTGATAATGGTTCATCTAATAATAATAGATCTGGTTCAGACACAAGAGATCTTGCTAAAGATGCACGTTGAGCTTCCCCAGCACTTACTTGATGTGGAAATTTATTTAAAATGTGAGAAATATCTAGTAAATCAACTAATTCCTTTAAATTAATTTTTTTTTCTTTATTGTTTTTATTTCTCTCAGCACCCAATAATATATTTTTCTCGATAGTGTAGTGAGGAAATAAACTATTCTCTTGAAATGCAAGAGAAATATTTCTATTTTCTGGATCAATATTTATATTTTTTGAAGATAAAGTTTTATTATTTAATTCAATTGTGCCATTTTGAATTTTTTCTAAACCTGCTATAGATCTTAATATTGTAGTTTTTCCGATACCAGATGGGCCTAAAAGACATACGACATCACCTTCATTTTTTATTGAGAAAGAAGCATTTCTAACTTTTATTTTCCCACTTACACTAAAGTCTACATTTTTAACTTCAAAAAAATTTTTATTCATTGTTAATTTTTAAAATATATTTAGATGTTATTATAATAAAGAAACTTGCAATTAAAATTAAAAACAGCGAAG
This sequence comes from uncultured Pelagibacteraceae bacterium, assembly GCA_902560245.1. Classification (GTDB taxonomy): domain Bacteria; phylum Pseudomonadota; class Alphaproteobacteria; order Pelagibacterales; family Pelagibacteraceae; genus Pelagibacter. The sequence goes on along the minus strand of CACELK010000006.1, from coordinate 32,681 downwards.
GAACAGCTGCAGCTTCTAATAGATCTTCAGATGCTGAGATATAAGCAGTCGTTGCAAATGTTTCAAAATTAAAAGGTCTTAAAATAAGAGTTATAGGTAATTCTCTTATAATTTCTAAAGATATCAAAATGATTACAAATAGAAGTGAATTTCTTAAAAAAGGAATATGGATATTCATAAAAGTCTTTCTTTTTGAGAAACCAAGTAAATAAGCACTTTCATCTACAGAAATATTAATTTTTTCATATCCTGATTTTATTCCATTAAAAGCCAAAGAATAAAATCTCACAAAATAAACTAAAACTAATCCAAGAACTGAACCAATAAATAATTTTTTTATAGATAAAAAACCGAATGATTTAATTATATTTTCATCAAACCATGCAATAAATGTTATAAATGCAACAGCTAAAATAATTCCTGGAATTGCATATCCTGAAATTGACAGAGTTGATAAAATATTTAAAGTTTTATTATTGGAAACTCTATTTCCATAATTAGAAATCAGAGAAAATATAATTAAAGCTAAACTGGATAAAATAACAAGATAAAGAGTATTTAATAAAAGATCAGTTATTTGTAGATCAAATAAATTTTCTGGAAATTTTATAGTCCAGTACAACATTTGACTTAAAGGAAATAAAAAACTTAAAAAAAATATTAAAAAACAAACTGTAAAAGCGAAAAATGATTTGCTTCCAGAAAGTTGAATTTTTTCTTTTTGTTTTAATCCTTCTCTAGTATTAAAGTGATATTTCGCTTTTCTTCTCGATAATTTTTCTAACACAAACAATAAAAATATAAATAATAGTAAAAAAAAGGATATTTGATTAGCAAAAGCTAAATCGTCAAAAGCTATCCATGAATTATAAATTCCAGTTGTTAAAGTATTAATTGAAAAAAAATCAACCGCACCAAATTCTGCTAAAGTTTCCATCGCTACCAATGATAAGCCAGCTACAATTGCAGGTCGAGCACCCGGCAATATTACTCTATAAAAAGATTTTAGCTTCGAAAAACCAAGATTTTTTCCCAAATCAATTAAATTTTGAGATTGATACAAAAATGATGCTCTAGCTAAAATATAAACATATGCGTACAGTGAAAAAGAAATTGATAATATTGCTCCAGTCATACCATCAAATTTTGGAATATTTTTATTATAATTTGCTTCACCGAAAATAAAAGTCAATACAGTAAAAGCTGTGCCATAGTTTTCAAAAAAAGCTGTAAGTGAATAAGCATAAATATATGGTGGTACTGCAAAAGATAATATTAATGCCCACTTAAAAAAATCACTACCTGGAAATTTATAAAAAGAAACTAAATAAGCTGATCCAGTACCTAGAAGAAATGTTAATATTAAAACTGATATTAATAGAAAAATTGAATTTAAAATGTATTCTTTTAAGAAAGTGTTTTTTAAAACTTCATAGTAGTTAGAGGTATTTTCAAAAAAACTTGAGAATACAGTAAGAATTGGGATTAGTACAACAAAAGAAATTAATAAAGATAAAAAAAACCAAATATTTAAATTTTTATAGAACATTTATAAGTGCTCATAACATATTAGATGGGGTAAATCATCTAATTGGGAAGATTATGAGCACCATATCGGAGTTAAAACTACTCTTTAACATTAAAAGGGGAAAGGATGTGTGGAACCTCTTCATCTTTTAATTCAGATAATTTTCTCCCATTTATTTTTTTATCGATTTTTTCACACTCCGAAGCGCACGGGTCACATGCTTTCTTGAGTGACCCGTAATCAACTTCGGAAGAATTATTATGACCGACATCAAATAAATTCTTTTTCACTAGTCTTCCTTATTTCCAACCAGCAGCTGTCATAACTTCTACTGCAGCGGCTTGATTTTTTCCGTATGAAGCTAACTTAGTTTTCATATCTTGTTTGAAATCTAATCCTAAGTTATTCACGACTAATGGACTTGGTGAAACACCATCAATCATTGGAAACTCAAAAGTATTATTTGTAAAGTGCTCTTGAGACTCTGGAGTTAATAAAAACTCTACAAGTTTTACAGCATTATCTTTATTGGGCGCACCTTTAACAAGAGCAGCACAACTAACATTCATATGTGTTCCTCTATCATTTTGATTAGGGAAAAAAGCTTTTACTTTTTTAGCAGCTTCTTGTTGTTCTGCACCTTTTTTACCAGACAACATAAGAGCCAAGTAATATGTGTTAGCTACTGCAATATCAGCTTCACCAGCTGCTACTGCCATTATTTGAGCTCTATCATTACCTGTAGGTGTTCTTGCCATATTAGCAACAACCCCTTCGGCCCATGCAGCTGTTGCAGCTTTTCCATTGTTTTTAATCAAAGATGCTACAAGGGATTTATTATAAATGTTGCTAGATTTTCTTATTACAAGTCTACCTTTCCATTTAGGATCAGCTAAACCTTCATAAGTCATTCCAGATAATTCAGCACCTGTAACTCTTTCGGGAGAATAATAAATTATTCTCGCTCTTTTTGCGATTCCAACCCACTTACTTGTTCTAAAGTTTTTTGGAACAGCTGCTTTGATAGCTTTTGACGTTAAGCCACCTTGAAGAGTACCTTTTGCATCCATAGCACCACATCTTCCAGCATCAGCTGTGATATAAAGATCTGCTGTAGCATCAGCTCCCTCCTCGATAATTCTTTTCTCTAAAGCGCCTGATTTTCCGTTTATTAGATTAACTTTTATTCCAGTTTTGTTTGTGAATTTACCGTAAAGTTCTGCGTCTGCTTTATAGTGTCTAGCATTAAACACATTAACTTCCATGCTATGACCATCAGCAAATACATAGTTTGCAAAAACTGAAAAAAAGGAGACTAATATTGTTATTATTCCTATTTTTTTCATTATTATCCTCTATATTTATTGAACATTTTTTAATGAGAATGAGAATTATTCTCAATGATAATGATTATCAATCGCACAGATTGACGCAGTACTAGAATTTCCACTCAGATATCTTGCTATACAAAAAGTTCCTAAATGCTTGAACTCTAGCTACATTTTTCATTGATTGAGGGTACACAAAATGTGCTTCTGTTACAGGGCCCTCTGCTTTAGGGACAACCTTTATTAGGTTTCTTGATTGAAAAACTAAATAGTCAGGTAAAGCAGCTAATCCCACTCCACTTTCAACGGCTAATAAAAGACCCATAACACTATTTACTTTCATGATAGACTTTCTCTTTTTGTTATCCTTAGTACCAATCTTTAAGGCCCAATCTGGATTATAAACAGGGGATGGAGCACCTTTACCAAAAGATATAAATTTATGACTGTTTAAATCATTTATGGTTTTCGGCATACCATTTTCCTCAAGATATTTGCTTGAACCATAGATGTGGTAGTTAATATCCATTAATTTTCTTTGTATATAGTTAAGCTGCTTTGGTCTTCGCATGAAAATACCTATATCCGCTTGTCTTGTGCTTAAATCAAGCTCTTTGTCATCAAAAATTAATTCAATTTCTATTTCTGGATTTATTTTCATAAACTCTTGAATTCTAGGTGTTAACCAGTGTGTTCCAAAGCTTCGAACAGTAGTTATTGTAAGTTTACCAGAAGGTTTGCTTTTTTGATCACCCAAGGATGTTTCTACCTCCTTCAATTTTGAAATTACTTCATGTGCAGTCTTATAAACATATTCTCCATTTTCAGTTAAAGTTAAACCTCTTGCATGTCTCTCAAATAATTTTACTTTTAAATCCTCCTCTAAAGATTGAATTTGTCTGCTTATTGCCGATTGGCTCAAATTAAGTATAACTGTCGCGCTTGTAAAACTTCCCGCCTCAGCAACAGCGTGAAAAATTTTAAGCTTATCCCAATCCATTATTTATTTAAATTAATAATATATCTACCCGAAGTTTTGCCCTCTAACATTTTTGGAAAAATATTTAAAAGTTCTTCTAAATTAATCTCTTTTATTGATTTTTCCAGCAATTCAAAATCTATTAATTTTGAAGCTTCACCCCAGAGAAATTGCCTTCTTTTAGTTGATGTATGAACAGAGTCAATGCCCCATAATTTTACCCCTCTAATTATAAAAGGCATAACAGTTGTATTTAGTTTAATACTAGATGCGTTACCAACAGCTGCAACAATACCATTTTGTTTAATATGTGATAAAACTTTTGATAATACATTTCCTCCTACTGTATCAACTGCTCCATCCCAAATGCCTTTGTCCAAAGGTCTTGCTTCTTTATCTAAATCGCTTGTTTTTGTAATATTTTTTGCTCCTATTTCTTTTAAAAATTTATTATTACTTTCTTTGCTAGTCACAGCTGTTACATTGCAACCAAGTTTATTTAATATCATTACTGCAATACTGCCTACTCCACCTGACGCTCCAGTCACTATTACATCTTGAACTTTTTCACCAAGCAATAATTCTTCTCTAGCCTGTTTTGTGGTAAAAGCACAAGTAAGCGCTGTAATTCCAGCAGTGCCTAAAATCATTGCCTGTCTTGTAGAAATATTATCCGGTTTTTTTACCAGAAAGTCTCCATTGACTTTTGCATATTGAGAGTATCCTCCAAAAAATATCTCACCTACTCTTCTTCCTGTCAAAATTATTTGATCACCTTCTTTAAAATTATCGTTTTGACTTTCAGCAACAGTTCCCGAAAAGTCAATTCCAGGTATATGTGGAAATTCTTTTACTAATTTTGCACCATTCTTTAAAATAAGTGCATCTTTATAATTTAAACCTGAATATTCTACTTTAACCAATACATCGCCATGTTTTAAAAAACTTTTATCTAAAGACTTTACTTCTCTTGTAAAGTTTTCTCCTTCTTGATTAACGACTATAGCTTTAAATTTATCTGACATTTTTTAAGATTTATTATATAGGAATTTATTTACTTATAAATCTTAAATATCTATTTTGATAACTTAGATCTTCTTTGAATTTACCTAAATAGTAATTTGTAACTGTTGTTGCTTGTTCTTTTTTAACACCTCGCATCGTCATACACATGTGGTTAGAATCTATTGTAACAGCCACACCTTTTGCATCTAAAGCCTCCATTACGGTTTTGGCGATTTGCATTGTTAGTCTCTCTTGAGTCTGTAGTCTTTTTGAAAAGGCCTCTACAACTCTAGCTAGTTTACTTAATCCTACTACCCTTTGATTGGGTATGTATGCTACATGAGCAGTGCCAATTATAGGCGCCATATGATGTTCGCAATGACTTTGAACAGAAATATTTTTTTGAATAACTATATCGTTATATCCATCAACATCTCCAAAAGTTTTAGATAAAAATTTATAAGGATCTTCACTGTATCCTTTAAAATATTCTTTAAATGCTTTTCTAACTCTTTTTGGAGTTTCTAATAAACCTTCTCTAGATGGATCTTCGCCAATATATTTTAGTATCTTTACAAATGCCTCTTCTGCTTCTTTGTCTGATATCTCGCTACCGTTAATTGGTTTATTTATTTCTTTAACTAGTTTCATCGAGCTTCTTATACAGATAAATGCTAATTTTTAAAATATTTAATATATCCATGGATATGTTACATAATAACCTTATATGTTTAAAAAAAGAGAAAATATTAAAGAAATAGAGGAAGGAAAGCTATTATCACCCAAATTTGATAATGATGGATTAATACCAGTTGTGACAGTTTGTTCCAGCACTAAAGAAGTGTTAATGCATGGATACATGAATGTTGAAGCTTTAAAGAAAACAATTGAAACAAAAGAAGCTCACTACTGGAGTAGATCTAGAAAGAAAATTTGGCATAAAGGTAACGTAAGTGGTTTTGTTCAAAAAGTAGTTGAATTAAGAATTGATGATGATCAAGATTCAATATGGATTACAGTCGATATTGGTGAAGGTTCAAGTTGTCATGTAGGATACAGATCTTGTTTTTATAGATCGGTACCACTTGGAAAAATTGTAAATGCTAGACAAATTGAAATGAATTTTGAAGAAAAAGAAAAATCATTTGATCCGGAAAAAGTTTATAAAAACGAACCAAATCCAACAAAAATCTAACTATGAAAAACTCTAAACAAAAAAATGTTTTGGGGGGAGATATTGAAGAATGCTCATTAGATCCTTTGACGGGATGGTACAGAGACGGTTGTTGTAATACAGACGAAAACGACCATGGTCTTCATACAGTTTGTGTAAAAGTAAATAAAGAATTTTTAGAGTGGTGTAAAGAGGCAGGCAATGATTTAATTACTCCTCATCCTGAGTTTGGCTTTCCTGGTTTAAAAGATGGAGATAAGTGGTGTATTTGCGCAAGCTGGGTGTCAAGAGCAATTGAAGCTGGAAAAGGATGTTCTATTTATTTAAAAAGAACACATGAAAACACTCTAAAAATAATCCCAATTGAAAAATTAAAAAAGTTTGCTGTAGATCTTTCTTAATTATGAAAGTTCTAATTCCGAAATTTTACCTGAGCAATTTATATTAAATTTTTTTATTGGATGAATAATAGTAATGTTAATTACAGTGCTATCTATTAAATTATCAATATCCTTATCGTTTAATTCTATAAAATTATAAATTTTTTCTTTAACTGCGCTAAATAATTCATTTTCAGAAATAGAATAATTTTTCTTTAGCGTAAAAAGTGAATATCCCAATTTATTTAACAATATCTTATTTCTTATTATGTTGCAATCGGCTAGCTTTGGCTTATATTTTTTTTTTTTGGTGTATCTTAAAACATCCATTTTAGCAAAAATATTTATTTTTATATTTCCTAAATCATCTATTTCAATATCATGTTCGATGTTCTGATATTTAACCATAAAATTAAAATCCCTAGATAAAACCCTATGCTGGTATTTAAGAAAAAAAATGTCATACTTAATTATAATAAGATTTTTTTTTGATATTTTTAAATCATTAACTCCGCCAAATACATTGGAAGTAAGTATTGACGTAATAATTAAAAATAAAATAAATGTAAAAAAATTTTTTTTACATATTGCCATATTTAGGTCCACCCCCACCTTCTGGTGTTACCCAGTTTATATTTTGAGATGGTTCTTTAATATCACAAGTTTTACAATGAATACAGTTTTGAGAGTTTATAACAAATTTTTTTACATTATTTTCTGTTTGAACTTCATAAACTCCAACCGGACAATATCTCTGTGCAGGTTCATCAAATTTATCAAGAGTAAAACTTATTGGTAAATCTGGGTTTTTTAACTTTAAATGAACTGGCTGGTTATCAGCGTGATTAGTTCCGGTTAAATAAACTGAGCTTGTTTTATCAAATGTAATTACATTGTCAGGTTTTGGATATTCTATTTTAGGCATATCTTTGGCAAGTTTTAAAGTTTCGTGATCAGCATGTTTATGTTTTAAAGTGAAAGGCAATTTTCCTCTAAAAAGTATTTGGTCTATCCCAGTGAATAAAATTCCTAAAATTAATCCCCAGCTAAAACTAGGTTTTACATTCCTTGCTGCATGAAGCTCTTTATATACCCAGCTTTTATTAAATTTTTCTTCGTAAACAGATAAATCTTTCTGTTGTTCCAAATGTTCAAATATAGTTTCAGCAGCAATCATTCCACTTTTCATTGCGGTATGTGAGCCTTTAATTTTTGGCATATTTAATGTTCCAGCGTCACATCCAACAAGCAGCGCACCTGGCATAAACATTTTTGGTAAACTTTGTAAACCACCTTCAATTAAAGCTCTTGCTCCATAAGAAATTCTTTTTCCACCTTCAATTATTTTTTTTATAGCTGGATGTGTTTTAAATCTTTGGAACTCATCAAAAGGAGAAAGGTGAGGATTTTGATAATCTAAACCAATCACATATCCTAAAAAAATTTGTTTATTTTCTGCATGATACAAAAAACTTCCACCATATGTTTTGCTATCTAATGGCCAACCAGCTGTATGCATTACCAGACCCTCTTCATGATTTTTTTCATTTATCTCCCAAATTTCTTTAAATCCAATTCCATATTGTTGAGGATTTTTTCCTTTATCTAATTCAAATTTTTTTATTAATTGTTTTCCTAAGTGTCCTCTGCATCCTTCTGCAAAAACAGTAACTTTTGCATGCAGTTCCATTCCAGGCTCAAAACTGTCTTTTTTGTTTCCTTCTTTATCCAAACCCATATCTTGGGTAGCAATTCCTTTTACCGATCCATCGTCATTGTATAAAACTTCACTTGCAGGAAAACCTGGAAAAATTTCTACGCCTAAAGACTCTGCTTGCTCAGCTAACCATCTACATAGATTTGCAAGACTTATAATATAATTATTTTTATTATGTTGAACCTTAGGTAAAAGCCATGTTGGCCAGCTCAATGAATTTTTTTTTCCTAAAAATAAAAATTTTTCCTTTGAAACTTTTGTTTTAATTGGGCTATTTAATTCTTTCCAATTTGGCAATAACTCATCTAATGCTCTAGTTTCAAAAACGTTACCTGACAAAATGTGTGCACCAATTTCAGATGCTTTTTCTAATAAACATACATTTAAATCTGATTTTAATTGTTTCAGTTTTATAGCAGTCGATAATCCAGATGGTCCACCACCCACAATTACAACATCATATTCCATTACTTCCCGATTGGACATAATGTTATTTTTTTACAGTATTTGTTATTTTTGTATAGTGTTTAATTTGTTCAACTCTTCAAGAAACTGTGGAAGAGCCTCAAAAAGATCTGCTTCTAAACCATAATCTGCAACACTAAATATTGGAGCTTCTCCGTCTTTATTGATTGCGACAATAACTTTACTCTCTTTCATGCCTGCTAAGTGTTGAATCGCCCCAGATATACCTACTGCAATATATAAATCCGGAACAACTACTTTTCCTGTTTGTCCAACCTGATGGTCATTGGTAATATATCCGGCATCAACTGCTGCTCTAGAGGCTCCAATTGCTGCATTTAATTTATCTGCAATAGCAGTGATTAATTTAAAATTATCACCACTTTGCATTCCTCTTCCTCCAGAGATTACTACTCTTGCAGTACCTAGTTCTGGTCTATCAGATTTAACTTCTTCTCTCTTTATAAATTTAGTGAGTGTTGTGGCATCACTTGCTTCTGCTTTTATAATTTCAGCTGACCCTCCAGAGGTAGCTGCTGGATCAAATGAGGTTGGTCTAATTGTAACACATTTTTTTTTATCTGTGCTTTTAACAGTTGCAAATGCATTGCCAGCGTAAATTGGTCGTAAAAAAGTATCTGGTGAAATTACTTTAATAATATCGCTTACTTGGGAAGTATCCAATAATGCTGCCACTCTTGGCATTAAGTTTTTACCAAATGTATTAGCAGAACAAACAATATGAGAATAATTTTCAGCTTGTTTAATTATTACTGGTGAAAAATTTTCAGGTAAATAATTTTCATAGATTTCATGATCTATTTGTATAACTTTTTTAACATTGGGTACTTGCGCGATTGATTTAGAAACCTCATCTGCTTTATTTCCTATAACTAGAACGTGTAGATCTTGATCAATTTGAGATCCTGCAGTGATCGCATTTAAAGTAAAAGGTTTTACTTCCTTGTTATTATGTTCTGCTATTAACAATACTGACATTATATTACTTTAGCCTCATTTTTTAATTTTTGAACTAATTCCTCTACATTAGCAACTTTAATTCCTGCTTTTCTTTTTGGAGGTTCCTCAACTTTAATTTGTTGAATTCTTTGTCCAGTATCCACGCCTAGATCAGATGCATTAATTTGTTCAATGGGCTTTTTTTTTGCTTTCATTATATTTGGTAGAGAAGCATATCTAGGTTCATTTAATCTTAAATCACAAGTAACTATTGCTGGAATATTTACTTCAATAGTTTCTAGACCTTCATCTACTTCTCTTGTTACTTCTAAGCTTTTATCTTTCACTTCAATTTTAGAAGCAAAAGTTGCTTGAGGCCAGTTTAGTAATGCTGCTAGCATTTGTCCTGTTTGATTACAATCGTCATCAATTGCTTGTTTGCCCATAAAAACTAAATCTGGTTTTTCTTTATCAACAATTTTTTGTAAAACTTTTGAGACTGCTAAAGGTTCAATTGTTCCCTCAACTTTTACATGAATGCCTCTGTCAGCTCCCACTGCTAGTGCTTTTCTTACTGTTTCTTGAGCTTTATCTTCACCTACCGTAACTGCAACAATCTCTTTAGCCTTGCCAGCCTCTTTAATTTTAACAGCTTCTTCAACTGCATTATCATCTGGAGGATTTGTAGACATCTTGACATTGTCAGTAACTACACCTGTGCCGTCCTCTTTAACTCTTATCTGAACGTTGTAATCTATAACTCTTTTGACTGCGACTAATATTTTCATTATGCTCTTAACAATTTATTTTCTGAATCGTAAGGACTTTCGTCCAAAATTGTAGCGTCATGCATTTTACCTAAAATATCAATTTTTAATTTCTGACCAGTTGTCGCAATCTCGGGCTTAACCATTCCAAGTGCAATAGATTTATTTAATCTGAAACCGAAATCTCCCCCTGTTGCTCTTCCAACAACTTTTCCATTTTCATAAATAGGATTATTTCCTAATACATCGGCATCAGTTACATTGTGCACCTCCATTGTAACCAATTTATTTTTAAAGCCTTTTTCTCTCCATTTATTTAGTGCCTCTAAGCCTATAAAATTTCCTTTATTAGGGTGTATAAATCTATCTAGTCCAGACTCATAAGGTGAATATTCAATAGATAATTCTGTACCAACAAGCTTGTAAGATTTTTCAACTCTTAAACTGTTCATCGCTCTTATGCCGAATGGTTTTAAGCCAAGCTCTTTTCCGTGTTCCATTAACTTATCAAATATATGATTTTGATATTCAAGAGGATGATGAAGTTCCCATCCAAGTTCTCCTACAAAGTTAACTCTTATAGCAGTACATGGTGCATAGCCAATATCAACCTTTTTAGAACTTAACCATTTAAAATTTTCATTAGAAAAATCATCTTTAGAAACTTTTTGCATTAACTCTCTTGCTTTCGGGCCAGCCACAACTAATACGCCAACTGAATTAGTTATATTTTCAAATTGTACCGAACCATCTTTTGGTATCCATTTTTTTATCCAATCATGATCCAATCTTTGAAAAGCTCCAGCAGAAACTAAATAAAAACTATCTTCTGCTTCTTTCATAATGGTAAATTCAGAGTGGACACCCCCTTTTGTATTAAGAGCATGACATAAATTAACTCTACCAATTTTTTTTGGAATTTTGTTTGCAACTAGATAGTCCAAAAATTCTTCAGCTTTTGGTCCTTTAATTCTGCATTTTGCAAATGCAGTCATATCTAAAACACCAACATTTTCTTTAACATTTTTACATTCTTTTTTAACTGCTTCAAACCACTTAGATCTTCTAAAAGACCAGTCATCTTTTTGCTCCATACCATCTGTCGCAAAAAAATTGGCTCTTTCCCAACCAAACTTTTGTCCAAACACTGCTCCTAATTTTTTAAGTCTATCATAACAAGGAGCCTGTCTTAATGGTCTTGCGGCCTCTCTTTCTTCATCAGGATAGTGAATAATAAAAACATTTCTGTAAGCCTCTTCATTTTTTTCTTTTAAATATGATTTAGAACAATAGTCTCCATATCTTCTTGGTTCTACACCAAGCATATCTACAGTTGGTTCTCCATCTATAATCCATTCTGCTAACTGCCATCCAGCTCCTCCAGCGGCAGTAATTCCAAAACTGTGACCTTCATTTATCCAAAAGTTTTTTAAACCCCAAGCAGGGCCAACAATAGGATTACCATCTGGAGTATAACAAATAGCTCCATTGTAAACTTTTTTTACCCCAACTTCTCCAAAAGCAGGAACACGATGTATTGCACCTTCAATATGGGGCGCAAGCCTTTCTAAATCTTCTTGGAATAATTCATATTCTGAATCTTTTGAAGGTCCATCTACATAACAACAAGGCGCACCATCTTCATAAGGTCCAAGAATTAAACCTCCAGCTTCCTCTCTCATGTACCAACGACTATCACTATCTCTTAACACTCCCATTTCTGGAAGACCTTCTTTTTTTCTTTTTTGAATTTCAGGATGAGGCTCGGTTACAATGTATTGATGCTCAACTGGTATAACTGGTATTTCAAGTCCAACCATTTTTCCTGTTTGTCTTGCAAAGTTACCTGAACAAGAAACAACGTGTTCACATTCTATTGTTCCTTTATCAGTTTCGACTACCCAGCCATTTTTTGTTTGTTTAATTCCAACTACCGTTGTGTTTCTATAAATTTCTGCACCTCTGTTTCTAGCGCCTGTTGCAAGTGCTTGTGTTAAATCTGCTGGCTGAATATAACCATCCTCGGGATGTTGAATAGCACCAATTAAATCTGAAGTGTTACATAAAGGCCAAATCTCCTTTACTTGATCTGGAGTCAAAAATTTATATTTGACACCTATAGTTTGAGCAACACCAGCATACTGATGATACTCATCCATTCTATCTTTTGTACTTGCTAATCTAATATTTGATACAACGCTAAAACCAACGTTTTTTCCAGTCTCTTCCTCTAGAGTTTTATAAAAGTTTACTGCATATTGATGGAGTTGTCCTACAGAATAACTCATATTAAATAATGGAAGTAGTCCAGCTGCATGCCAAGTTGAGCCTGAAGTTAATTCTTTTCTTTCAACTAGAACAACATCTGACCAGCCCTTTTTAGCCAGGTGGTAAAGCATACTTACCCCAACTACTCCACCGCCAACAACGACAACTTTTGCTTTAGATTTCATGAAGAAGATTCCTACTAGATTTTATAAATAATTAAACATTAATTTTGTCCTTATTAAATAGATGAGCCTAAGGGTATTGGTTGCGAAACCATTGTTGTTAGCCAACAATCTTTAAGTTCACCATCTAATATATATTTTTCTACCCTCCAATTGAATTTATAGTACTTTTTTTCAATATCTAATACCGTAACTTCATAATCAGCAACTCCATTAGTTATCTTAACAGCAACTATCTTATGGTCTAAATGATTTAGAAGCATTTTATATGAGTCGCCTTTAAGCATAATTTTAAACCTATCTAATGGACCTGTAACCCTTTGATTGTTAGGATGTGCAAATTCCCAAGTCTGTTTAATGCCAGCATCTTTATTAGGGTAATTATTTTTCATTAAGCTAGTCAATTGAATTTTAACTACTTTATAAGGTTCAATATTACTATTAGGTTTTATTAATTCGGCTCTTAAACTTGTAAAAATAAAAAAAGGTAAAATTAAAATAAGTGTAAGTGTTTTTTTTATCATAATCTCATAAAGCTACTTTCAGTAGCCATTATATGTTTTTTCTCATTTTTTTCTTGAAACAAAATGTCCTGTGTTATTTCAGATAAATTCCAGTGTCCTTTATCAATTTCACCTTCTAACTGTCCCTCTGTCCAAGCGGATATACCAATAATTACTAAACTTTTGCTTGGGCCCTTTTTTTTAGCAATATCTATTAAAGTCTTATAATTGTTTGAAATAGAAATTTTATCATAATTTTTTGTTTTTTTATTTTGATAATCGTTTGAGTGGACAATTAAGATTTTATTGTTATCCAAGGGTCCGCCCCAATAAATTGGTACCTTATAATTTAATAAATCTTTTTTTAAAGTTTGTTTGTCAAAACCTTTTATTAAAGAACCAATTGTTACTTCACCTAGTGGTTTATTGATAACTATTCCTAGGGCCCCTTGCTCATCATGGTCAAGCATTATAATAACTGTTTTTTTAAATCTTTTATCTTTAAGTTTTTCTGTAGCAACTATGAAAAAGTTTTTTGTAGTTTCGTGATATTTTCCTTTTAAGTAGTTTTCTGGAAATTGATAATATTTTGGTAGATCAATTGACTGTGCAAAATTATTCAAACTGAAAAAAAATAATATAATAAATAAAAATTTTTTCATATATTTAGAGCTGTTTTTTTAACAACTTCTAAAAACTTTTCTCTTCTTTTTTGGCTAACAAATGGAACTGCAAAAAATCTTTTATAAACTACATCTGTTATTCCACATATATTAAAAACGCCCCTTCTTAATCTTTTTGTAGGCATGTTTAAAAAGAATGTTCTAATTGCAAATTGTGGAGATCCATAGGTACAAAAAACTATTGCTTTTTTTCCAATTAAGTTACCAATTGGATATCCATAATTTCCAAATATTTTTTTAAACCTAAACGCCCAAGGTGGAGCAAGAACTTTGTCAATCCATCCTTCGACAATTGCTGGCATTCTAAAATTCCAGATAGGAGCGATTAAAACAATTACATTTGACTCTTCTATTCTTTTTCTGTGATCTAAAACTTCTTTATCGGGTTTTTCTCCAGAAAATACAGGGTTAAAGTTTTCTTTATATAGATCCAAAAAATCAATCTTATGTCCTTTTTCTTCAGCAGTTTTAATAAAGGTATCTTTAATAGCAGCATTAAAGGATTGGTCATTATAGTGACCATAAACAATAAAAATTTTTTTCATTAATTTCTTAAAACAGGGAAAACCGGATTAGATTTTTCAAAAATTTTTTGGTATTCCTGTTTTATACATTTATCTGATATATATTGCATTTTAGAATTTTCAGATATTTTTTCAGCTTCATCACTGTGAAGGCCGTACTGCAACCATAAAACCTTAGAACCAATCTTTGCAGCTTTTATTGCAATACCTGGTGCTTCTTTTGATGGACGGAATACGTCTACTATATCGATTGGAACTTTAATTTCTTCTAAATCCTTAATTACAACTTCTCCATTTATGATCTCCCCTGCTGCAAATGGATTGACTGGTATTACTTTGTAACCAAAATCTTGCATATATTTCATAACAACATTGGCAGGTTTTCTTTTTAAATTTTTTGGATCCTCTCCTTTTTTCTCAGAACTAACTCCGACCATTGCTATAGTTTTTGAATTTTCTAAAATTTTTTTAATTTCATTATTGCTCATTTATTTTTCCATTTTGGTTTTCTTTTTTCTAAAAAGGCTGATATTCCCTCATGAGCATCTCTCGCCATCATATTTAAAGTCATCATCTTACTTGTATATAAATATGCTTTTCTTAATGGCATTTCTAGTTGTTTATAAAATGCTTGTTTTCCAATTTTTATAGTTAAATTTGATTTAGAGGCAATTGTTTTCGCTACCTTTAAAACTTCACTATTTAATTTTGATTTTGAATAACAATTATTAATTAAACCTATTTCTTTTGCAAAGTTAGCTTTTATAGGCTCCCCTGTTAAAAGCATTTTCATCATTCTTTTTCTATGTATTTTTCTACTGACTGCGACCATGGGCGTGCTGCAAAACAATCCTATATTAACACCTGGTGTTGCAAACATTGTATCGTTAGTACTATACGCTAAATCACAACTAGCTACTAATTGACATCCAGCGGCATAAGCAGCTCCATGTACTTTTGCAATAACTGGTTTTCTTCCTTCAACTATTTGTATCATCACTTTTGAGCAAAGGTTAAATAGTTTTAAATATTTTGATCTTACTTTTAAAGATCTTACTTCTTTCAAGTTATGACCAGCACTAAAGCCTTTTCCGGCTCCCTCTAAGATTATTACTTTGGTTTTATTATCTTTATCAAGTTTTTTAAATGTATTTAAAAGAGATTTTAGAGTTGCAAAAGACAATGAATTATAAGTTTTTGGATCGTTTATTGTTACGTTTTTTATTCCGTTACCTAAATTCTTGATCAAAACATTCATTATATTTTATTACTATCATTTTCTTATCTTGTCTTCATATTTTTTTCTTAACTTCTGAAGTTTAACTAAATATTCATCTCTTATTTTTGATAATTTTTCTACTGATTTACCTTTTGCTTGATTTCTAGTGCCAATAATAACTCTAGAAGAAAGTTTTTTTGAAAGTTTTGGAGCTTTTAATTTTGTCCAAGGCAATTTTAATGCTGGTCCAAATTGTTCCAACATATGCTTCATACCAGCCTTGCCACCTGCTAAATGGAATGTTAAGAAAGTCCCCATTAATGACCATCTTAAACCGGGACCATCCTCAATTGCTCTATCTAAATCTTTTGTAGTTGCATAACCCTCGTTTACTATATGTAACGCTTCTCTCCAAAGAGCTTCTTGGAGTCTGTCTGATAGATATCCTGGCAATTCTTTTTTAACCATGATTGGATTCATTGAGATAGATTTATAAAATTTATTGGCTTTATTTAAAATATTTTTTTTTGTTTTCTTTCCTGGTACTAACTCCACTCCCGGTATCATGTAAACAGGATTAAACGGATGAGCTATAATAGCTCGCGAAGGATTTTTACATTTTGAATATATTCTTGATGGAAGCAAACCCGAAGAACTTGAGGAAATAATTGCATTAGGTTTTGAGTATTTTCCTATAATTTCCATCAATTTGGTTTTTAATTTATAATTTTCTGGTGCACATTCTTGAATAAAATCTGCATCTTTTAACGCTTCTTTTAAAGAAGTTACATATATGAAGTTTTTAAGGTTAAGTTTTTTTTTGTTAAAAAGTGTTTTAACGTAAGGCCATGTTCTTTTTATCTCTAAAATGATATTTTTTTTTAACTTTATATCTTTATCAAAGGCTACAACTTTTTTATCATGAGCTAAAAATCTAATTATCCATCCTGAGCCTATAACTCCAGTTCCAATAACAGCAATTTTTTTTATCATTTAATCTGCTAAACCATCTGTTCTAGCTACATTTCTCTCTAAATGAATAGGCAAAACTTTTCCATAAATTGCTTTTGAATGCTCTGGAGTATTGACTCTCCATGGATCTAGAACATAAGCAGGGATACACATGTATCTTGATTTTTTTCCTTCTACTTTTGTTACTCTATGAAGAGTAAATCTTCCCTTAAATATTTGTAAATCACCTGGCTCTAACTTTAATTGTTTAACTCTTTTTCTATCTCCATTTAAAACTTTTTTTACTTCATCAAAATTTTCGTTACCAGGCTCTCTTATATTTGGACAATATTCAAATATTCCGCCCTTCTCTGGTTTTTGTATCATTAAACTTAAAGTGAATTCACAACTGTCAAAATGCCAAGGTAGAATTCCTTCTGGCTCCATAACATTATAAGCGTGACATGCTAAAGGATCAGCCCATCTATAGATAGGATGAACACCTAAGCATGCTGAGACAAATTTTAATAATTCATCAGTTTCGTAAAGATATTTCATTTCAGAATTTTTTGGAAAGCAGTCAGAATTTAAATATCCATTATATCTATTCATAAAAGTTCTTTTTGGATGATCTTTTGGAAGTTTTGGATCATCGTTAGCGTATAAATAAGGATTAATGCTTTCTTTGGACATATAAACCTCATCTAATTGTTTTTCTAATTCAGAATTCATTACCTTTAATGACTCAGGTAAAATAAAATTTGGAATTGTGGAGCAACTAAATTGATCGAGCTCTTCTTTACATCTTTTAATTAAATTTTTAATTATTGGAGAATTTAAATCGTATATTGGGTATCTTTTTAAATCTATTATCGATTTAAGTCTTTCATTCACTTTAATTCTCCATCCTCTCGCATTTTGGCTCTGATTTTTGTTGCCGATATTTTTTGTATTTCTTCTGGCATTACTATTTCTTCAATTTTATATCCAACACCTCTTCCATAACAAATATTTGTTATGTTTGGAACTAACATAACTTTAAATCTTCCCTCAAATTCTGGATTTAATCTTTCTTCAATTTTTTTTTTTACTGTTTCAAAATCAAATGGATTATCGTCTACTCCTTGAACATCTCTAATTTGAATACAAACCTGTCCAGTTTTTTTTATTATTTCTTTAAATAAAGCATAGTGGCCATCATGAAATGGTTGCCATCTACCAAGCATTTGTGCAGTTGGTTTCTTGCTATCCCACTTATAACTCATAGATACTCCTTAAGTTAAGTTTAATCTTTATAATAAAAAATTAAAAGACTTTATTTAGATTTATACTTGTCTCTTTATTATCGCCTAAATTAGTCAAATCATCATTTATATTGAAAGTTAAATCGTATCCATTAATACTTTTTTTAATTTCAAATTTAGACATCAAATTATCTGATCCATTTAATGAAAATGCATACTCAGTATGCTCATGAGGCAGGTAACCTAAAGCTATATATAAGTTGTCTGTATATCCTGTACTGAAAGCATGGTTTCTTTCGTAAATAATAAAAACACTGTAGTGCTCTGGAAAAATTATATCTATACCAATCTCGCCGTTAAGATTATGTAAAGCACCAGTGTGCAATGTCTCATTAAACTTAACGCTACCATCCCCAACATAAGTATATTTAAAATTTGATGATCGATCTAATTCAGCTAAATACTCTAATTTTCCGTGTCTTTTTAATGTGTATTTATCAATTGATAAATCTTCAACCACTGCCATCGTAGCTCTTAAATTTTTTGTTCTTACATGTTGATCTTCAACTTCAATAGCTCCTGTCCCTGTTTCTGTATATCCGTTAAGTATTGTATGCCCAAAATCAAATTGTAATGAAGGTATAAAAGTTAATTTATTCCTTTTGTGCTCATCTTTTATTTTAAATGTGCCATATATTTGATTTCCTGTCCTGTCTGCAGTTAAATTTTTTCCATCAGCAGCATAAAGAATATCTGATCTTATTTTTCCTATTCCAAAAATCTTATCTAGGTATTTTGTATCATCTTTAATAGGTGATGTACTATAATAAGTAATGTTATAGGTATTAGAATCTAAATTGCTTCCATCACTACCAATATCAACATCATCACTACCGAACCGAAAAGCAAATCCTTCAAGACTATAATCGTCAGTAAATTTATCAAGACCAAAAGTTAAAGCGTTTGTATTAACCTTTTTCGTTGATGAAATATTAGTGTCTCCTACTCTTCCAAGATTAATACTACCTTCGCTCCAATAAAAATATTTTTTATTTGAGTCTTTTTTATTTTTAGTGTTTGATATTTTTTTAAAAGATGAAATTGGCACTGCTTTTAAAGATGATAGCAAGCTATTTGAGAAGTTTAGTTTGATATTTTGGTTTGATAAATTTTGTTTATCTTTGTTTCTTCTAATCCACTTCAACCTATTTAAAGCTGAGTTTGTTGAAAGTTTAATTGTTCTTTTTGCTAATTCTACTTGAGCCTCTGCTATACCAGTTCTATCAGTATTTTCTGTAATTGAAGGACATTTGCCTGATATGATATTAAAAGGACAAACTAAATCAAATTCAAAAACATTTTCTAAACCATTACCACCTCCATTATTTGTTGATGAGTCGTCAGCTATATATAATTTTTCACCATTTCTACTAAATGCAATACCTCGTGCTTGATTTAGTGTTATTGATGTAATGCTATTTAAACTCACACTACCATCTATTGTAAATGAGGATGTATCATAAGCTGTTGTGAGAGAAATTTGAGTAACACTTGGACTATTATGAGATACATGGAAAATTCTTTTTCCATCATTACTAAATCTAATTGACATAGGATTGTTAAGTTGACCGTCTAAATTAATTCCTGCTGTTAAAACTAAAGTTACAGTACTTGTTAAATCAAATGGTGATGAGAGTGTATATTCCAAAAGTCTAAGTGCATTGCCATGCATCTGAGCAAACATTTTTGTTCCATCCTCACTAAATTCTACTCCTTGTACACGGTTTTTATTATTAGCTCCTGATCTGTCTCCGGCTAAACTATCGTCTTGTAAATCTTCAGTCATAATATCTAATTTATGTTTAAATGTGCATGTTGAAATATCAAAAGGTGCATTTAAATCAAATCTGTAAATTCTTTGTGCATCTTCAGAATTATCTGCAAGTGCTGAACCAGTTGTGAACATTATCATTCCGTCTTTGCTAAACTCTAAATCAAAATGTCTACTGTGTGCGTTAACATCCTCATCAGTATGATCTAATTCACATCTCTCGCTATCCCCAGCATAAGTTTTTGTTGAGATATCAAAAGGTGTTGAAAGTGTATACTCCTCAACAAAATTATAATTTCCATCTAAAGGTCCCTGATAAAGAACAAACATTTTAGATCCATCAGTGTTAAAGTGTAAACCAACTGCTGTATTGGAGCCACCAGATGCAACCTCAACATTTTGTACTTCAGTGACCATTGCTTTTAAAGAATTAGAAATTGGAAATAAAAATAATAAAATAAGGATTATTTTTTTTAAAAAGTTCATAAAAAAAATATTTAATATCTTATTTTTTTAGATCTTCAAATATCTTTGGTGCCCAAAGTTGTGCGTCTTGAGAAGTGACATGAAAGTTATATTTTTCAGGCTTAATAAACATTTGATTGGTATCTTCAAATCTACCAGCTTTTATTGTATCTACCCAAATTACATAATCTGCTGGAAATAATTTTCTTGCTTCAGGAGTTGGGCATATAAAATCAGCAACTACATAATTACCTTCACTTTTTAATTTTAAAGCAAAGTCTGCCATTCTCTTTGCTTGTCTTGTTCTTCCTTCTACAGAAAAATCCCAATCATTTGCAGCTTTCCTAACTTCATCTGCATTAAGTCTTTTAGCATTGATCATTGGTGCTAATGCTTCAGCAAGAGTTGTTTTTCCTGCACCTGGCAGGCCCATTATTAAAATAATTTTCATTATATTTTTTCTAAAGGGTGATGAGACATAAGCTCTAGTCCATTTTGTCCCACAAGATACTGTTGTTCTAATTTAACTCCCTCTTTGCCTCCAACTTTACCAATATAACTTTCAACAGTGATTGTCATATTTTTTTGGAAAGAGCCACCTCTTTCACCGCCATCAGTTGGATATTTTATTTGGGGCCATTCATCGCAAAGTCCAATTCCATGAACCATGCATGAGTAACGATTACCATAATAATCTTTAGGTAATATCCACGACTTAGCAATAAACTCTTTAAAAGACAGACCAGGTTTGATTAATCTTGCATTATGATCTATTTGATCCATGGCCATTGAATATAATTTTTTTTGTTCATCATTAAATTTGTGACCTACTACATAAGCTCTAGAAATATCAGCACAATATCCATAAGGGCCAACCATATCTGTATCAAAAGCAACTATTTCTCCTGTTTGCATTACTTTATTGCTGCTTTCTTGCATCCATGGATTAGTTCTTTCGCCTGATGAAAGTATTCTACATTCAATCCATTCTCCTCCATGCTCAATATTTGTTTTGTGAAGTATTGACCAAAGTTCGTCCTCAGTCATGCCTGCTTTAAGTTCTTCTCGCATTTTTGCAACACCAATTTCCGCAACCTCTATAGCTGCCTTCATACATTTTAATTCTTCTGGTGATTTAATGACTCTTGCCTGTTCTAAAATTAATTTTGCATCAACGACTTCAATGCCAGCTTTATTTAAAGCAGTTACTGCTGGTCCATTAATAACATCAATCGCTACTTTTTTACTTTTAAAATAATTGCTTGATAGATCTTTTATTTCATTTACCCACCTTTTAAGTTGAGAACTTGCTTGATCTCCGTTACTAAAATAATCCCAAGTAATTGCCGGCCTAATTTCGTTAATCAAATTCAAATGCTTAGATAAAATCTCGCAATTAAAATATTCATATAAAATTGTTGGTCCATCAACTGGTACAAAACAATATCTCGTTAAATTATGCATATTGTAAACGCTCATGTTCACAGTGTCTAAAGCATATCTAACGTTTACAGGATCAAATAAAATGCAAGCTTCTAAATTGTTTTTTACTAATTCTTTTTTTACTCTATCGAGCCTGTAAGACCTTAATTTATCAAAATTAATTTCATCTTCTCTTATTCTTTTTTTAGTTATAAATTTAGGAGAAAATTTTGTATCTGGAGATATTTTTCTTTTAAATCTCATTTAAATTAAATTTTGTGCAACCCATTTATGAAAATGGTGCGTTGGATTATCCATAACTGGTGAAAAATTTCCACCATTATAAACTGGAGAATTTCTTCCTATCTGCATTCCTTGAATTATATCAACGTCCTCTTTTTGAATATCTTCCCATTGCTTGTGATTTTGTTCTCTTAAAGACTTAAATTTATTTGAGTTGGCAGCTTCTTCTCCAACATAATATATTTCCATGTGTTCTAAAGTATACTCGTGGTTTATTGGTTCAAGCCAATAAGCATAGTAATGGTCTTTATGTATACCCAGCATTACATTAGGAAACAAAGCTACATATTCTGCTATATTTTCTTTATCTTTTGGCCAGTTTGGAAAGCAGGGAAACTTTTCATTTCCATCAAATCTTGGATTATAAACAACGGTACCTTGACCTGCAAAACGATTTGGTAAACCTTGAATATGATAATGATCTTCAATTTTTGAGTATGAGTTTAATCCAGGGTGCACCCAAGGCAAATGATAACTTTCACAATAATTTTCAATTGCAAATTTCCAATTACATTTTGCATTTAATTTAAAATATCCATAGTCATTAGAATGATTAATTAGATCTCTATCTTTTACTGGCCAAAATTCTTCCCATCTATCGCTTAAAGGTTTTATATATTCTTCAAAGGAGATTTCGTTATTATTAATATTTATCATAATAAGATCTAACCAAATATAAGATCTTATTTCTTTTAAATTACTTTTTGATTTTTCAAATTTTGGAGTTTCGTGAATATTCATGCCTCCAATATGAGGTGTGGCCATTAGTTCGCCCTCTAAATTATATGACCAAGAATGATAAGGGCATCTTATAACATTTTTAATTTTACCTGGTTTGCTCACCAGCTTTAAACCTCTGTGGCTACAAATGTTATGAAAAACTTTGATTTGATTAGTTTTTGTTCTTATAATTAAAATAGGAATTCCTAACAGGTCGATTGGCTTTGCATCACCAATTTCCTGCAAAGCACTTGCAACACCAATTACTATCCATTTATCCTCAAATAATTTTTTTCTCTCAATTAATGTATATTCTTTACTTGTATAGCACTCGTTAGGTAAACCATGAGCTTCATGAATAGGCTTACTGACAATATCTAGCTTTTTTTTATCTATGATATTATAAATTTCAGACATGCTTTATTTTACCACTTCGTACAAACCAAGCCAAGCATTTACATCTTTACTTGCAATATAGTCAGACTTGAAAAATTCTATTTCTTTCCATTTATTTTGATTTTTTAACTCTTCTATTTTCTTATCAAAGCCATATTCCTCGTGGATACCTTCGTTAATAGTAAAACAAATTAAACCTTTGTTTTTTGTGATTCTTATAAATTCATCTAAAGCAGGGGGCTTCACATGTCCAAATGTAAAAGTTCCAACGCACATAACTGCATCGTAGACATTATCTTCTGCTTCTATTGATTTGTTTAAATCTACCTTTTCTAACTTTTTATAAAGACCTTTTGGAACTAAATCCAAAAGTTTTTGAGAAAGGTCTGCTCCATAAAAATTTGAAAAACCATATTTCTTTAATTCAACACCAACTAAACCTGTGCCGCAACCTGCATCATATATTTTAGCATCTTTATTATTTTCGTATTTAATAAAAACTTCAGATGTTTCTTTGGGACCGGTATAATTCCAATCGACCATGTCTTTGTCATATTTATTACCCTCACCCCACTCATCATAATACTTCATGACCTCATCAGTTTTTTTTAATTTATAAATTGGTACTTTGTTCCCTACATCTTTTTGCGACATTTTAGTTTCTCATTTTGTTCCACGTGAATTATTAAATTCACAATTTTGGATTGCATTAATTTTGATTTTCTCAACCTGCGGTTCATTTTTAACTTCTCATTTTTTGTCCACTTGGATCATAAAGTGGTTCTTTTATAATTGAGCAATTGAACATATCACCATTAATTTCAACTTGAATACCTTTTCCAGAATTTAATTCTTTTGTGTCTAAATAAGAGAAAGCGACACTCTTATTTACAAAATGTGCAAATCCTCCAGAAGTAATATAGCCGATGCTTTTTTCACCCTTCATGACAGCTTCATTATAAGTTACATCAATTTCATTAGTTTCCACTATTAATGGTATGATTTTGTTCTTACTTTCATCTTTTTGAGCAGAGTTTTTGCCAATAAAATCTTTATCCCAATTAATAAATGCATCTAAACCTGTCTCTTTCGGAGTAAAATCAGGTCTATAATCCAAGGTCCAAGCTCCCCAATTTTTTTCTAATCTCATTGACATTAAAGCCCTTGATCCAAATGGTTTAATATTAAATTCCTTTCCTGCTTCCATTAACTCTTCATACAATTTAATTTGATAATGTGGTGCAACATAAATTTCGTATCCAAGTTCACCTGTAAATGATAACCTGTTTAATACAGCTGGTACTCCAGCCACATACATTCTTCTTGAGTCTCTAAATTTTAATTTACTATTTGATACATCCTCTCTCACAATCTTTTGAAGTAATTCTCGAGATTTGGGACCTGAAATACTTAGTCCATGGAAGTCATCAGATCGATTTTTATAACTTAAATTAAATTTACCTATATGACTTTCAAACCATCTTCTATGCATTTCTTGTGCAGCACCTGATCCAAAAATCATGAATTCATTTTCGTCGATACATGCAACTGTTAGATCTCCATAAAGTTTTCCTTTTTTGGTTAACATTGGATTTAGAGAGATTCTTCCTGGTTTAGGAATTCTTCCAGCCATAACATAATCTAAAAATTTTCTAGCATCAGGTCCTTTAAACTCATGCTTTGAAAAGTTTGCAACCTCAGTAACGCCTACATTTTCTCTTACATTTATAACTTCTTTTGAAACATAGTTGTGTGATCTAGATCTTTTTATAGTTGGTTCTTCGTGTGCGTCTTCTTTATTTTTTGCAAACCATAAAACATTTTCCAAACCAAAACTATCACCCATAACAGCTCCTTGATTTATAAATCGATCATAAAGAGCAGTGGTTTTTTGTTTTCTACCTTTGGGTAAGGTTTCATTAGGAAATGTCATTATAAATCTTCTCTCATAGTTTTCAGATGACTTTATTGTTCCGTATTGTGGAGAAGCATAATCTCCAAATCTTGCAACATCCATTGCCCAAACATCTATTGAAGGTTCACCATCAATAATCCATTCTGCAATACATTTTCCAACACCACCTCCTTGGCAAAATCCAGCCATTACTCCAACAGCAACCCAATAGTTTTTCATTCCAGGTACTGGTCCAATAAGAGGACTTCCGTCTGGTCCAAAAGTAAATGGTCCGTTAACAATATTTTTAATTCCAGCTTTTTCTAAAGCAGGCATTCTTTCAAAACCTATAGCTAATCTATCTTGAATGTTGTCAAGTTTTGGCTCAAGAAGCTCGTGTCCAAAATTCATTGGAGTCCCTTCTACTTTCCATGGTGTTGATTTTTGTTCGTATGTTCCAAGCAACATTCCCTTTCCTTCTTGCCTAAAGTAAATATTTCCTTCAAAATCTGTTCCTATTGGTAATCTTTGATCTCCCATTGCTTCTATTTCTGGAATTGCCTCTGTAATTAAATAATGATGTTCCATTGGTTGAACAGGTAAATCTATTCCTGCAAGTTTTCCAACTTCTCGAGCCCAGAGACCTCCAGCATTAATAACAATTTCAGCATTAATATTACCTTTGTCAGTTATTACATCCCAAGATCCATCTTTCTTTTGTTTGGTATCCTTAACAACAGTATGTGTATAATATTTTCCTCCATGAACTTTTGCTGCCTTCGCAAAAGCGTAAGTTACGCCTGAAGGGTCGACTTCACCATCTATTGGATCCCATAAAGCTAGTAGATATCTAGAAGGATCAATAAGTGGATTTTTCTTTTTAACTTCATCAAGCGATATAAATTCTTGGTCTAAACCCATATATCTCGCTTTTGATCTTTCTCTTTTAAGATATTCTGCCCAGACATCGTTTGAGGCTAAATAAAATCCACCGCTAGGTTTAAATCCACATGAATGTCCTGACTCTTTCTCTATTTCTTTATAAAGGCCAATTGTATAGGCCATCATTCTTGAAATATTAGGATCCGATGAAATTACATGAACATTTCCGGCAGCATGCCAAGATGATCCTGATGTAAGTTCGTTTCTCTCTAATAATATACAATCTTTTAATCCAAATTTTGAAAGATGATATAATATTGAACAACCAACAACTCCCCCGCCAATAATTACTACCTTGGCATTTTTTTCCATATACTTTTCCTATAAGGTTTTTGCAGCGTCAGTATTATGCTTTTTCAATGTTGGGTCTGTACCATGAGCATAATGTTTAGACATGTCAGGATAATACTTATATGCAATGGGTTTTCTTCCCAAGGCAACTGCCATTTCCCTTACATGATGTGGTTCAGCTCCACAGCAAATTCCAATAAGGTTTATTTTTTGTTGCTCACATTGCTTTGCAAACTCACCCATTTCAAATCTGTTGCAATACAAATTATCTAGTGCCACAGGAAATGCGTTACCTCCGGGTATACAGTCACATCCTTCATCAACCTGATTTAAAAACCCCGGATTTTTTTCAGTGGTTCTATATGGTACTGGTAAAGCTGCTACATGACATGAAACTGCTTTCCTGATTTCAGGTAATAATTTCATTGTCATTTTTGGACCTCTAAAACAATTTAAACCTACAACGTCTGCACCATGGTCCTCAAGAATTTTACATGCGTCTCCAGGGGAGTAACCATCTCTAGTTTTTCCATCTCTTCTGAATGCGTAGTTGCATACAGCAATTAATCCCGCATCTTTAATAGCTTTAAGCGCTATCTTCATCTCCTCTACCCAAGTAATTGTTTCGGCGACAATAAAGTCAACACCAGCCTCTTTTGCCCAAGAAACCTGTTCTTCAAACATTTTTTGACATTCAATATTGCTTTTCTTATCATTTGGATCGTAGACATTAGTGTTAGCTATATCGCCACAAACTAATAAATCTAAATCTTTAAACTCTTTTTTAGAGTCATTGGCAATTTTAAGTGCATTTTTTTGGAGTGGTTCTAGCAAATGTTCTTTGCCTATTATTCTTAACTTTTCTCTGTGCCCATAATAAGTAAATGCCTGCACTATGTCAGATCCTGCTCTTATAAATTCTCTGTGAAGCTGAGATACTACTTCTGGATGATCCAACACAACCTCAGGCACAAATGCGCCAGCTTGCAAATATCCTCTTCTTTCCATAGCAAATAAATATCCCTCTGCAAAAAGAACAGGTCCTTTGTTTAATCTAGTTATTAAATCTTTTGTCATAAATTTTTCCTTTTTTTAAATTTTTAAGATTAAATATTTTTGAAAAAATTTAAATACTCTGGTAAAAATTTGAGTGATAATGATAAAAAAATCTGTTTAAAAACAATTGGTCAAAACGTGAATATCCAATTACAAAAAATTTTTTTTTTTGTTTTCTTGCATATTTTGACATCGATTTAAAAGCTTACTCCTTAATAAAAACCATTGCAAAATAATTAATCTACAACTATTAGTTGAAACAAGTTTGCTTTTTTTTAATGTGTGTGGTTTGATAATTGCTTTAATTAATTAAAGGAAAAATATGAAAATCAAAAACATTATATTTTCTGCTTTAGTATTGCTAGGTTTCACTTCTTTTAATGGAGTGGCTAATGCTGGATGTGGAAAATTAGTTATCGCTGAGCAAAACTGGGCATCTGCCGAGTTGATGGCGAACGTAGACAAGATAATCCTTGAAAAAGGATATGGCTGTGAGGTGGAATTAATACCAGGAGCAACAATGCCTACTTTTACATCTATGGATGAAAAAGGTGAGCCAGATATGAATCCTGAACAGTGGGCAAATGCCGTTTACACGCCTCTTAAAAAAGCTGTTTCAGAAAAAAGATTAATCATAGCTAACAAGGCTCCTATTACTGGTCTTGGTGAAGGCTGGTGGATTACTCCTGGAACTGTTGAAAAAATTCCGCAGATCAAAGGTATGACAGCTATGGAAATTTTAGAGCACCCTGAATGGTTTCCTTCAAAAGAAGATCCTTCAAAAGGAGCTTTTGTTGGTTGTCCAGCAGGATGGGGATGTCAATTAGCTAATGCAAACCTTTTCAGAGCATTTGAAATGGAAAAAAAAGGATGGGTATTAATTGATCCAGGTTCTGCAGCAGGTTTAGATGGTACAATATCTAAAGCAGCTGACTCTGGAAGTCCTTGGTTTGGTTATTATTGGAACCCAACTTCAATGGTTGGAAAATATGGTTTAATTCCTGTAGACTTTGGTGTGAAATTCCACAGCAGAGATAATTGGGATAACTGTATAACAAAAGCTGAACAGGATTGTGCAGATCCAAAGCCAACAGCTTGGACAAAATCTGAAGTTAACTCTATCGTTACAGCAAACTTTGCTAAAACTGGAGGAAAAGACGCTCTTAAATATGTTAAAAAGAGAACTTACCCTGGTGAAGTAATGAATGGAATGCTTGTGTACATGGCTGAAAACCAAGCTAAAGGTTCAGATGCAGCTATAGAATTTTTATCTAAACATGAAGATGTTTGGGGTAAATGGGTATCAGCAGCTGCTAAGAAAAAAATTAAAGCTGGACTTTAAATTATAATTTTAATTAACGAGCCTATTAAACTAAGGCTCGTTAATTATAAAAAAAACTAAATGGAATTTTTAACCAAATTTCCTGTAATGGATCGTAAGTCCCTTATGGAATTAAGAAAGGGAATTGATCAAACTTTTAGAGAATTTTCTAGAGCTTACGGAGACGGTATAGAAGCTTTTTTTGACCCCCTGCTATTTTTTTTAATTAAACTTGAAAAATTATTATTAGCTACGCCTTGGCCAATAATATTAATAGTGCTTGGTGCTTTAGCCTGGTTGGGTTCAAGAAGTTGGAAGCTCGTGGTTGGAAGTGTAATTGCTTTTACCTTAATAGGATATTTTGGTATGTGGAAGGATTGCATGGCAACGGTAGCAATCATAACGGTTTGTACAATTATGTGTATAGCAGTTGGAATACCAATTGGAGTTCTGATGGCTAGATCAGATAGAGTTGAAAAATCAATGCTGCCTGTTTTAGATATGATGCAAACTATTCCTAGCTTTGTATATTTGATACCTATTTTAATGTTGCTTGGTATTGGAAAAATCCCTGGTTTAATTGCTGTTTGTATTTACGCAATACCACCAGTTATAAGATTAACTAATTTAGGTATAAGAGAAGTAGATAAAGAAACAATAGAAGCAAGTGAAGCTTTTGGAGCAACAAAACTTCAAAAATTAAGGACTGTACAAATTCCCCTTGCGCTTCCGACAGTATTTGCGGGTGTTAACCAAACAATAATGATGGCACTAGCCATGGTAGTTATAGCATCAATGATTGGAGTTAAAGGTTTGGGGGTTCCTATTTTAAGAGCTATATCCAACCAATATTTAGCTTTAGGACTGTTTAACGGTTTAGCCATTGTAGCGCTTGCTATAATCTTTGATAGAATTACACAAGAATATGGTCGAAGAATACAAAAGCACAGAGGAATAAAAAGATAGTCTTCTTATCGCATAAACCCGATTTTTATAGACAGGTATTTTAAAATAAATAAATATCCTGTTATGAAGTTTTCTTTGGAAATTGGACCTAAAGCCGATCTAGAGACCCTACCAGGTTTAAAGGATGTTTATATAACAATGCTCCCTGGAGGTGATTTTAAAGATACTGCTGATCAAGCTATAAAGCTTGTTAAAAAGGGCTTTAATCCTATTCCACATTTTCCTGCTAGATCCATAGAGAATGACGATCAACTAAAAGAGTATATTTCAAGATGTAAAGATGGTGGCGTGAAGCAAGTATTGGTTATAGGAGGTAGTAGAGATCCAATAGGAAAATTTGATAGTTCGATTCAGCTTTTAGAGACCGGCTATTTTGAGCAGATGACAATAGGAATCGCTGGACATCCGGAGGGGAGTCCTGATATATCCGATTCTGATTTAGAAAAAGCTATGAAAGATAAAAAGCCTTACGCTGACTATATAGTAACTCAATGGTTATTAAATCCTCAGCCAATTATAGACTTTATTTCTAAACAAACCGT
Organism: uncultured Pelagibacteraceae bacterium; assembly: GCA_902560245.1. GTDB lineage: Bacteria > Pseudomonadota > Alphaproteobacteria > Pelagibacterales > Pelagibacteraceae > Pelagibacter. The sequence goes on along the minus strand of CACELK010000006.1, from coordinate 2,655 downwards.
ACCAGTGCATGTTGGAATTACTGGCCCACTTAAAATAACTAGCTTAATTAAATTTGCTAATATCGTAGGTGCAAAAAATTCCTTAAATTTTCTTAAATCTAATTTTAGTAAGGCACTAGATTTAATGAAACCTAGAGACCCAAATGATTTAATAGGGAAAGTTAAATCGCACACTGATTTTTTTCACATTTATACATTCGGCGGATTGAAGGAAACTAACAAGTGGTTGATGGAGAACAAATATGTCTAAAGAGTTTGACTATACAAAGCTTAAACATGTAACTTCTGTAGATCAGTCTGATCGAGAGGTTCCATATAATTTAAGACAAAGCGGGCCTACAAAAGTTGAAATGTTAATTTCAACAAGAGTAAGAAAATCGCCTTATTGGCATTTATCAATGCAAGCTGGTTGTTGGAGAGCAACAGTTTATAACCGAATTTATCACCCAAGAGGATACGTCAAACCTGAAGATGGTGGGGCAATGGTTGAGTATGATGCAATTGTAAATCATGTAACAATGTGGAATGTAGCTGTTGAAAGACAAATTAGAGTGAAAGGTCCAGATGCAGAAAAGTTTACTGATTATGTGATTACAAGAGATGCAACAAAAATTTCACCAATGAGAGCTAGATATGTGATCTTATGTAATGCTTATGGTGGAGTTTTAAACGATCCAATTCTTCTAAGAATTTCAAAAGATGAGTTTTGGTTTTCGCTATCAGACTCTGATATTGGTATGTACCTTCAGGGTGTTAATGCTGATGGTAGATTTAATTGTACTATTGAGGAAATTGATGCATGCCCAGTACAAATTCAAGGGCCTAAATCAAAAGCGCTGATGAAAGATTTGCTTGGTGATCAAGTTGATTTAGATAACATGCCTTTTTATGGCTTGGCAGAAGTTAAGGTTGCAGGAAGAAGTTGTGTTATTTCACAATCTGGTTTCTCAGGAGAAGCGGGATACGAAATATATTTAAGAAATGCCACTTTATATGCAGATGATATGTGGAATGCAGTTCTTGAAGCTGGTAAGAAACATAATCTAATGGTTATAGCTCCTGCTCATCACAGAAGAATTCAAGCTGGAATCCTTTCTTGGGGACAAGATATGGATATGCAGCACAATCCTTATCAATGTAATTTAGGTTATCAAGTTTCTTTATCTGGTAAAGGTGAATGGAATAAAAAAACTGACTATGTTGGTAAAGCAGTTCTTGAAAAAATGGGAGCTGATATTAAAGCTGGAAAAAAACCATATAAACTTCAATTAGTTGGTCTTGAATTAGGTGGAAAACCTATCGAGGAATATGCTCCAGATTTCTGGTTAATCTCAAATGCAGATGGAGGAGATCCAGTAGGGTTCATAACATCTCCTTGGTATCACCCAGAAAAAAAACAAAATATTGCTATGGGCTACGTTCCGTTTGATGGAACATTAAACGCTAATGGTTTTCCTAAAGGAAAAGTTGGAACTAAGTATAAAGTTCATTTACCTGAAAAATATTCAGATAAACCCGGGACTCCTGTCGATGCAGTGGTGGTTGATATACCATTTAAAGAGTCTTTTAACGCTAATACAAGAGAAGTAGTTAAGGGATAAATATTTATTAAAAAAACGCATCGACATAAAAATCGATGCGTTTTTTTTTAAAAATTATTTACTAACTTTCCTCCAGTAGAGGGATGTTTACAACCAGTAGTTTTTGGAAAAGAAATCGGAAGATTAAGAAAAGATCTTATAGCTAAGTAAGCAAATGCCTGAGACTCAACGAAATCTCCATCGACACCAAAATTGTCAATATTTTCCACTAGATTTCCAATGTTCATATTATCCTTTAAACAATTTATTAAAATTGAATTTTTTCTCCCTCCACCACAAACTAAAATTTTTTTTGGTTTTATTTTTAATTTGCTTATATAATTTAAAGTAGCTTCTGCTAATAATTTTCCAGTAAATTCTGTTAAAGTCGCTGCTCCATCTTCTAAAGAAAGTCCTTTTACAAAACTTAAATCAAAATCTTTTGTATCATAAGATAAAATATTCTTTTTTTTTAAATTGTCATGATTATCCAGAGCTTGATTCAAAATTAAAATATCTTTTTTACCTGATTTGGCAATTAAACCATCTTTGTCATACTTCTTATTAGTATTTTTTTTAATCCATTCATCAATTAAGCAATTTCCAGGCCCTATATCTTGACTTCCTAAATCTGAAATATCACCAGACTCTATCGAGGTAATATTAGCTATTCCACCAAGATTAATTACACAAAGCGGTGGCTCAACTTTAATTTTTTCTGAAATTAACTTATGAAATATTGGAGCCAAAGGAGCGCCCTCTCCTCCATTTTTTAAGTCATTTTGTCTGAAATCATAAACAACTTTTTTTTTAGTTTCTTGAGATAATAATTTTCCATCTCCTAATTGTTTAGAAACCATGTCTTTAGCGCTATGAAAAATTGTTTGTCCATGAAAGCCAATAATATCAATATTTGAATTTACCTCTTTTATTACTTCATTCGTTACTTTCGCATGAAATAAGGTGATTTCTTTTTCGATATTATTAAGTTCCTTAGAGTATAAGTTTAGATCTTTAGTATTGTTAATTTTGTCTCTAATCTTTAAAATCTTTTTACTAAAATCATCATTATATT
>CACELK010000005.1 GCA_902560245.1 uncultured Pelagibacteraceae bacterium | reverse complement strand
AGAAATTATAAAATTCACCCAGCTACCAAAATATTTCAAGCGCTTAGAATTTTTGTTAACAAAGAGATTAGTGAATTAATTTATGGACTAATTAATGCAACAAAAGTTTTAGAAGAAGGTGGAATTATAATTGTTGTCACTTTTCACTCTATTGAGGATAGAATAGTAAAATACTTTTTTAGAAGTCTTTCTGAGGAAAAAGGAGTTTCCAGATATGTACCAGAAAGTATAGCAAAAAAAAAACTATTAAAACAAATTTTTAAAAAACCCATTACACCATCATTAAAAGAAATGAATGAAAATTTACCCTCAAGATCTGCCAAACTAAGATATGCAGTTAAAAACTGCGAATTTTACATTTTGATTCTTCAGTTTTAAGTTATTTAATTGACTAAATTTTAAATTTTTGAAGTAAAATCTATCTTCAAATTTTTTTTTTATTTCTGAAGCCTTTGTTGAAGTATCCTCGTCTCTATCTAAAGCAATTATTTTTGTTTTAGGAAATTCTAATATTTTTGATGAGTATCCACCTTGCCCAAAAGTACAATCAAGGTATGTGCCACCATATAGAGGGGAAATAATGCTAATAATTTCATTTAGCAACACCGGGTAATGCATATGCTTTTCCGGTATTATAGTGGCACACATTTGTTTTTTCGAAGACCATTAATTTTTTTGTCTCCGTAAAAAAGCGGGTATTTCAAAATCATCCTCATCTTCTTCGTCGTTTTCTTCTGAGGTTATTTCTTTAACTGAATTTTCTTCATTAGAATTAAAAAGATCAGGTGTTTCATCTTCTATTCCAAAATTTTCTAGACCATTTGAAGGTTCTGTTTTACTATTTTCATCTATGTTGCCAGTTTCAGTAGAAATAGTGTTCTCATTATTATTTTCAGAATTAGTATTAATAGAAGTATCCTCTGACTGCAAAACATGAGCATCAACCAAACCAGATGTTGAGGCTTCTTCATTTGTTAAAACTTCATTTTCAAGTTTTAAAGCATTAGCTCCACTTGTCATTGAAGTTGATATGTTTTGGGAAAAATTTAAGCTATTTGAAGTGTTAATATTTGTAAAGTCTGAGTAACCAGGATTTCTATTTTGTATTCTATGAACCATATTAATAACTGATTTAGACTCTGGCTGTTGTCCATCTAGAGCTGTTGCCACTATAGAAACTCTCATTATTCCTTCAAGAGCTGGATCTGTAATTGCACCGATAATTAATTCTGCCTCCGGGTCGACTTCGGCTCTAACCTTATTAACTGCTTCATCAACTTCGAAAAGTTTAAGGTCTTTGCCGCCAGTAATATTTACTAATAAACCTTTAGCTCCTTTTAAAGTATAATCATCTATGAGCTGATTTGTAATCGCCATCTCTGCTGCTTTTGCTGCTCTCCCTTCGCCTTCTGCTTCACCTGTTCCCATCATCGCTTTGCCCATTGAACTCATAACATGTTCAACATCAGCAAAATCTAAGTTTATAAGACCAGGTCTTACCATTAAATCTGTTATACTCTGTACACCATGAAGTAAAACATGATTTGAAAGTTCAAAAGACTCTTCAAAGGTTGTTTGTTCACTTGCTACTTTAAATAAATTTTGATTTGGTATCACAATAATTGTATCAACATGTTTTCTAAGTTCTTCTAAGCCTTGTTGTGCTCTTCTCATCCTTGAGGGACCTTCGTATAAAAAAGGCAGAGTGACGACTCCGACTGTTAAAATATTGAGTTCTTTTGCGGCCCTTGCAATTACATGTGCAGATCCAGTTCCTGTGCCACCGCCCATCCCTGCAGTTATAAAAACCATGTTTGCACCCTGAAGAACATTTACTATATCATTTAAAGACTCGTCTGCAGCAGCCTGACCAATATCTAGCTTAGATCCAGCGCCTAATCCTTTTGTTAAATTTAAACCTATTTGGATTTTCTGTTTAGCTTTGCTATGTTTAAGGTCTTGAGCGTCAGTATTTACAGCAATGAATTCTACTCCTTGAAGACCGTTGTCTATCATTCCATTAATTGCATTACCTCCAGCTCCGCCTACCCCTAGAACTAGTATTCTTGGTTTTAATTCTCTTATATCTGGTGTTTTAAAATTTATTGTCATTTATCTTCTCTCCATTTTTTATTAATTTGTAATTTTTTTCTAACTTATCAAAAGTATTGGTCCAAAAATTATATGCCCAAGTACTTTCGATAGATTTTTCTATGGCTGTTAAACAATTGTTTTGTAGATTTTCTATCTTTTGCATCAAAACTATTTGTTCCATCTTTCTCATTATTTCTTACCCATCTCTTCCCATTTAAGGCTTGCTCGATTTATATTAGATTTTTTTCTTGCATTAACCTTAAATTTTTCAAATGCAGTTGGCTCCCAAATTTGAAATGTCTTTCCTTGGCCAACAAATAACATGCTATTTTTAATTTTAGCATGTTTTAAAAGTTTTGATGTTAAAGAAATTCTTCCTTCGCTATCAAACTGTAAATTAATACTTTCAGACAAAATTGATGTTGCAAAATAATCTTTCTTCTCTTCAAAAGGATTTAAAGCATCAATTGCGTTTGAAATTTTTTCTATTCTGTCTTGTGGCCAAGCTTCTATTGATTGATTGTTAAATGATGGGTAACAAACTACTCCATTGTAGCCTAAATTTGAAAGATATGATCTAAAACTAGCAGGCACAGAAACCCGTCCTTTTTTGTCCAGTTTGTTTTCGTAAGTAGATAAAAACATATTTCATAATTTCCCTTTTCCCTTATTTGGGAATATATGGGATATTATGGGTTTTCAACCTACACGTCAATAACTAATTTAAGCCAAGTTATTCAATAATTTTTAAGTATTTTCAGTATTGGATTATTAGATTTTTAAGAATGCCAGATAAACTATAAGCCGGGTTCTGTCGTTTAAACTCATCATTTATCTAGGCCTAAAATCGCTCTTAGGCTCAAGCAACTAACCCAGATGACTAGCCAAAGACAGCTTTTAGTTTTTCAACAATGTCATCTCTACTCAGTCTTGCTCTCGGTGGGGTTTTCCATGCGCTAATTGTTACCAATTTAGCCGGTGTGCTCTTACCACACCTTTTCACCCTTGCCTTGATGAGGCGGTTTATTTTCTGTGGCACTATCCCTAGGGTTTCCCCTGCCAGGTGTTATCTGGCACCGTGTCTTTGTAGAGCCCGGACTTTCCTCTTTAAATTAATAAAGCGATAAGTCATTTATCTGGCAGACTCAAAATATGCTTTAATAATAAATTTTCAAGAAAATAATAAATATGTTTTATACCAAGTTTTTAGCTATTAATAAGCATTCTTCATCAATTCTGCCATTAATAAGTTGGGGCCTATATCTCCTCTGGAAAGCTTTTATGAGTTTTTTAGGATTTAACTCTTTATATTTTTTAGAATATCCAATTCTAAATAAATAATCAAAAAACTTTATATTTTTTTTCTCACATTCTTTATTTCTTAATTTTTTTAATTTTTTTTTATTTATCCTATGCCATTTTCCAATATTTTTTTTTGCTAAATGCTCCCAAGGAAATTTTTCTCCAGGATCTTTTTTTCTAAGAGGTGCAATATCTGAGTGACCTAAAATATTATTTTGATTGACGTTATACTTTTTGATTAAATACTTGCTTAATCTTATTAAAGATCTAATTTGATTTTTTGTAAATTTTTTATATCCAAATTGATGACCTGGATTGCTAATTTCTATACCAATAGAATTTTGGTTTAATAAACTATATTTTTTCCAAGCAGAAAAACCAGCATGCCAAGCGATATATAAATCTGGAACCAAATTAATTATTTCCCCACTTCTCTTAATAAAATAATGACTTGCAACTTCAGATTGTATATTTGTTAGTCTTGAAATTGCTCCTTTTTCGCTTCTCATGCCCGTATAGTGAAAAACTAAGAATTTTATTTTTTTTTTGGATCTTTTTTTACTATCAAAATTTGGCGAGTAATTTATGTTAGTTTTTAAAAGCATATTATTAATTTTTTTATTACTAGTTTGCTCGAAATCATATAATATTATAGCTAACAAATTATTTTAAATGAAAAAAATTTTTTTAACATGTTTTTTTATACTTTGTCTTTTATTCCCTGCTAGCGCGGAAACCAAAAGTCCTTCAAATATTAAAGATTGCTCAGAAGGTTTTAATAGAGCGGTTTTTAAATTTAATAATGGCTTAGATAAAGCAATTATAAGACCAATTGCTATAGGTTATAGAAAACTACCAAACGGTTTAAGGGCTGTAACAGGTAATTTTCTGAATAATTTATCAAACTTAGTAACTATACCAAACAATGCTCTACAAGGTGACTTTGGCAAAGCTGGGAACAATATTGCAAGATTAGGAATTAACTCAACAATTGGGATTTTAGGGATTTTCGATGTAGCGAAAGGTATGGGTTTTAAAAGATTAGAAAAGGAAGATTATGGACAAACGTTAGGAGCAATGGGCGCTGGTCCAGGATGCTATTTAGTTTTGCCAATTTTAGGTCCATCGACTGCACGGGACACGTTTGGAACTATTATAAGTTTAGTTGGGGGCGATCCTTGGTATAATGTAACGATAAGAAATGATACACAATATTTTAAGAACTCTGATTATTATTTTAGTAAAATAGGTTCAGGTGTGGATTTTAGAGCAAAAAATTTAGATGCGCTAGACAATTTAGAAGAAAATTCAATGGATTTTTACGCATCAATAAAAAGTTTATATCTTCAAGACCGCCAGAAAAAAATCTTAAATTCGCAAAAAATTACTGAAACTCAGGACGATAGTGACTGGGATGAAGTAAGTTCAGATTAACTTTTAAAAAAAATGAATTTAAAAAAAAAATTTTTTCTAATAACTATATTTTTTTGTTTTATAGAAAATTCATTATCATTAGAACCAAATATTTTTGTTCAATCAACAGTAAATAGAGCTTCTGATATACTTGGTGATGAAATATCCAGAGAAAAAAAAATGGAAAAACTAAAAATTGTTGCAATGGAAACAGTTGATATTAATGGGATAGGTTTTTATACTCTCGGAAAACATAGAAAAAACCTAAGCGATGAACAAAAAAAAGAATATTCTAAACTTTTTGAAGAATACTTTTTAAAAAGTTTTTCTAGTAGATTGGCTGAGTATTCAAATCCTCAAATTGATGTAATTTCTCAAGAGAAAAAAAATGAAAAATATACAATTGTATCAAGTATATTGATTGCTACAGATGAAAGACCTGAGGTTAAAATAGACTGGAGAATTTACACAAAAAATCCTGATAAACCTTTAATAAGGGATTTGATAATTGAAGGCTTGAGTTTAGCAAGAACTCAAAAAGAAGAATTTAATTCTATTATCCAAAGTAATGATGGTGACATTGAAGCTTTGTTTATCAGTCTTAAAGATTTTGTTAAAAAATAGTAGATTTGGTGGGCCCGCCAGGACTCGAACCTGGGACCAATACATTATGAGAGTCCTGAAAGAACCTAAATTAACATTATAACAATTGGTTTATTTTACTTTGGTGTCAGCTAGTACACAATTTGGGATACAATGAAAAAATTAAATTAAGAAAATAAAAGTGTACAAAACTAATATTTAGCTTCAAACAATTTAGGATTATCTTTTTGTTCTTTGATACACTTTGAATACACGTTTTCATAGCCTGTAACTCTTATTTTTGATTTTAATGATTGTCTTATAAAAGCTTTATATTTTCTTATATTTTCAGAATCTGGAATATCTCTAATTTTAATTTGATTGTACCTTGTGTATTTTGAATCAAATAAAAACTCATTGTAGTTTAAACACTCATAAGTTAACGCACTTTTTTTGTTATTTTTTTCAGAAATCTCACAAGCTAATCTTTTTTCTTTACCAATTTTCTCTAATTCCTTAAGTTCTTTTTCTGATTTGAGTTCTTTTCTATATTCTGCATTTCGGTTGTATTCATCAAAAGATCTGGTTTTTTCGTCGGCACACTTTTCTAAAGCAGATTTAAAAAATCCAGTTGTAAGTAAAAAAATTATTAAATAAAAGGGTATCTTCTTCATTTATGTTTATCTCTAAACTTCTCGTTTATATTATCAACATAAACCCTGATCTTTTCTCTCTCAGTAACTTCTCTACCCTCTTTTAATTGCTGAGCTAATTTCTTCTTTTTAAATGAATAATAAATTGGCATTATGATTGATAAACCAACTATAATTATTGCTAATATTATCTGCCAAGTTTCCATTAACTAGCCAATCCTGCTAAAATTATCATAATTATTATCGCCAATAACCAGGGGTTAATCAATCCTAAAAAAAATTCGATTATCTGAAAAAATCCTCTTAATAAATTAGTGAATATATTTTCTTGATGAATATTTTTTTTTCTTTTTTTACCTTTTCTAATTTTTTTATTCTCACTCTCTGGACTAATAAACTTAAAATAGAACTTATGAAAATCTATCCAAAATAATGCTACTAAAGGTATTGCAAATACTGCAAATATTGAACCGAGAGTGCTCGACAATAAATTAGGAAAAAAAGTTTGACCTAATTTTGCTAATGCAAATAAACTTATAATAAACCCAAAAACTTTAAATGGCCAAAAAAGAAAGATATACACGGCCCAATTTTATTAGATTTAATCTAAAGTGACCAGTACATTTTTAAAAAAGATTGGACTCAATTTCGTACACAATGAAAAAATTTTTAGAGGGTTTTTTACAAAATTTTAAGGAACTTTAATTTCTAAACGTTAATTTTGCTAGATTTGGTGGGCCCGCCAGGACTCGAACCTGGGACCAATACATTATGAGTGTACTGCTCTAACCAACTGAGCTACAGGCCCAAATAATAGTTATTTAATTATAACATTTTTTCATACTTATCAATTAAAGTTAGTTGATCGTGGTGGGCCGTGTTGGTTACGCTCCAACTACCCCTGCAATGTCAATGCAGTACTCTACTATTGAGCTAACGGCCCAATTAACTTTCCAAGAAACTTTTCAATTGTTTTGATCTACTTGGGTGTTTTAATTTTCTAAGAGCTTTTGCCTCTATTTGTCTAATTCTCTCTCTTGTTACCGAAAACTGTAATCCAACTTCCTCTAATGTGTGGTCTGTATTCATACCTACGCCAAATCTCATTCTTAAAACTCTTTCTTCTCTTGGGGTTAAAGTAGATAGTATTTTTGTTGTAGCTTCACTTAAATTTGATTTGATAGCTTGTTCAAGTGGGGCTAAAGCTTTTGTATCTTCAATAAAATCTCCCAAACTACTATCTTCTTCATCTCCAACTGGTTTTTCTAAAGAAACTGGTTCTTTTGAAATTTTTAAAACTTTTCTAACTTTTTCCAACGGCATTCTTAATTTTTTGGCTAATTCCTCTGGAGTAGCTTCTCTTCCAAATTCACTTAGAATCAACCTCTGAGTTCTTACTATTTTGTTAATTGTTTCTATCATGTGTACCGGAATTCTAATTGTTCTTGCTTGGTCAGCTATAGATCTTGTTATAGCTTGTCTTATCCACCAGGTTGCGTACGTAGAAAACTTGTAACCTCTTCTATACTCAAACTTATCTACTGCCTTCATTAATCCTATATTGCCCTCTTGTATAAGATCTAAAAATTGCAAGCCTCTATTTGTATATTTTTTTGCGATAGAAATAACTAGTCTTAAGTTAGCCTCAACCATTTCTTTTTTAGCAATTCTTGACTCTTTCTCTCCTTTTTGAATTCTGCTTACCATTTTTTTAAAATCAGTTACAGAAATTCCCAACTTATTACTTATCTCAACTAGTCTATCTCTAATATTCTTAAATTCATTTTTATTCTTTTGAAAAAAGTTTTTCCATGTTTGATTTGTATCTAGAAAAGATTTTAAATTTGGATTAATTTCGTTGCCAACATAAAATTTAATAAATTCGTTTCTTTGAATATTATTTTCCATTGCTAATCTTAAAAGATTTCCCTCTAAAGAGATAATTTTTTTATTTTCAACATAATGTTTTTGGACTAATTCCTCTAAAATTGAAGGTGATAGTTGAAGAGATTTAATATTTTCTAAAATGTCTATAACTATTTTTTGGTAATTTTTTTCTTTCGAAGGAGAGAAATTTTTAGAATTTAAAACACATTCAAGCTTTTCTTTTTGATATTTAATTAATTTTGTATATTCTTTTGTTAAATCTAAAACTGTTTTCAAAACTTTTGGTTTAATTTCACTTTCCATAGCCGCTAGAGTTGGATTAAATTCATCTTCAGTTTCCTCGGTATTATTTTCTTCACCTTTTTGATTTTGATCTTTATCTTTATCTTTAATTTCATCAGAATTTTTTTGTTTTGGAGACGAATTGTTTGTCTCATCTTCCATGTAATTGGTGTCTATATCTATTATCTCTCTCACCAAAATCTCATCGTTTTGTAACTTTTCGTTCCATTCATAAAACTGTTGAGCAGTAATAGGACTCTGCGTCAATGCATTTAGCATTACATCTTTTCCTGCCTCTATCCTTTTTGCGATTGCGATTTCACCTTCTCTAGACAACAATTCTACGCCGCCCATCTCTCTTAAATACATTCTTATAGGATCATCACTCTTCTCAATAGCTTTGCCTTCATCTTTAGATGAGCCTTCTTTTTTTCTTAAAACTTTAAAATCTGATTTTTTTTCAACTAAGCATATTTTTTCATCTAGCATATGAAGAAATGCTTTTTCGAGATTTTCACTAGATAGATTTCTTTTGCCTAAAGATTTGTTAAGTTCTTCGTAAGTTATAAATCCCCTATGGACTCCTCTGCCCATTAGCCTTGCAAATGATTTTGTAATTATTCTTTCCACAGTAATTTAAAGTTAGGGAGTCTTATATAATGACAATTTAAAAAAAATCCACGTTTAATTTATATGATTTAATTGGTATTTTGTAATTTTTTTAACTCTCTAATTTTATTAAAGGTGCTTTCGCTTAGATCTTTTGAGAATCTCGCTTCTAACTCTTCAATTCTATATTCCAATTCATAATTTTTTAAATCCCTTTTAATCTCCTCTACAAGCTCTAAAACTTTATTCTCATCATTTTTATTATTATTCAAAATATGTTTTATTGGTGAAAACTTATTAATTTTACTTATAAGTTGTTCATCTATTAACAAATCATCTAATTTCAAAATATCCTTAGTTCTTAGGTCTTCCATTACTTTTTCGTAAACAAGTTTATTTTCATTTGTAAAAAATTTAATATTTTCAATTAAATCAATATTGCTTTTCAAAGTTTGTAGGTTGTTTAAAATGATATACAATAAAGAAAACTCTTTTAATTCAATTTGACTTAAAGATTTACTTTCAATGAAATATTTTTGAGTAGTTTTTAGAGATTTTGCCTTTTTAGGATAAAATTTGTTTTTTATTCTATTGGTATGTGGAGTTAAGGATGAGACATTCTCTAAAAAGTACTCCAATGTATATTTTTTAATGAAATTGTCTTTGATTGAATTTGCTATACTTCTCAATGTTTTTTCAAAAATGGCCATTGAAGATGGATCAGCATTAGTTTCTTTTAAATAATGATTAAAAATAAACTTATGAATTGGAACTTTATTTTCATCGGTAAACTTTAAAAAAAAATCTTTACCTTTTTTGTTAACAAAGCTGTCAGGATCTTCATTCTCGGGTAAAAATAAAAAAGAAATTTTTTTGTTAGGCTTTAATTCTTTAATAGAGTTTTCTGCGGCTCTTAGAGCAGCTTTATAACCGCTTTCATCTGCATCAAAACAAATAATTATGTCGTCAAAAAATTGGTTTAAAATTGAAATTTGTTTTTCTGTTAGAGATGTTCCAAGGTTGGCAACGACATTTTCAATTTTATTTTTTGTTAAGCCAATAACGTCCATATATCCTTCTACAAGGAATACATATTCAATTTTGTTTGATAATTTTCTTGCTAGATCCAAATTATACAAATTGGAACCTTTTTTAAAAAACATTGTCTCTGGTGAATTAATATATTTAGCTTTAAAATTATTGTTTTGAATTGTCCTTCCACCAATTCCAATTGGTTGACCTGAAATGTTGTTAATTGGAAAAATTATTCTTTCTCTAAATCTTTCTACATATATTTTTTTTTTGTCATCAAAATAAAATAATCCACTGGCATCAATAGTTTTTTCACTAAATTGAGTTAATAATTGATGATAAAAGTTCGACGATTTTTTCACATAACCTATTTTAAACTTTTGTACTTCATCTTTTCCTAGTTTTCGCTTCTTAAGATATTCTTTGGCTAAAATGGACTCTTCATTTTTAAAAATTTCTGAATGATAAAAATCTACATATTGACCATATATTGAACTATATTCATTCCATTTTTTTTCTCTATCTTGATCTTCTTTTGAAAAAGTATATGGACGCATTCCAGCAAGATTTGCCAAGAATTTGACAGCTTCCCCAAATTTGAAATTTTGTGTTTTCATTACAAAATCAAAAATATTGCCATGTTCCGAAGTTGCGAAACAATGATAAAATTCTTTTTCATCATTCACAGTGAATGAAGGGGTTTTTTCAGTTTTAAAAGGGGAAAGTCCTATAAATTCTTTACCTCTTTTTTTTAAGTTAACTGTTCTAGAAACAACTGTGGATACTTTTAAACGTGTTTTAATTTCGTCTAAATACTCTTTTGGATATTTCATAACTATTTGTTCAATAATTCTTTTAATATTGTGCCCGCTTTTGCAAAATCCAAATTATCAGAATATTTTTTTTTTAATTCACCCATTGCTTTTCCCATATCTTTTATAGATTTTGCGCCAAGGGAATTGATAATATCTGAGCATATTTTTTTGGTCTCCTCTTCACTTAACTGTTTTGGTAAAAAACTAGACAATATATTTTGTTCCTTTTGCTCTATTTCTTGAAGGTCACTTCTATTATTTTTTTTATATATTTCTATCGACTCAATCCTTTGTTTTATCATTTTTTTTAATAGTTTTTTTATGTCTGCATCATCAGTTTCTTTTTTGTTAGGGCCTGATCGATTCGCTATATCTAAGTCTTTTATGCCAGATAAAATTAACCTGTAGGTTGATATCTCAATCTTATCTTTATTTTTTAACGAATTTTGATAACTAGAGTTTATTTTATCTTTTAAAGACATTTTTTTAATGTACTTAAAACATAAAATTGTTCAAAAGAAAAATTTTTCTATTTTTCCACATTGCGCCTGTTGCGATAATAAAGGTTTTATTGTATTAACCTTTAACTCATGAGTTGTAATTGAAGAAAAAAGCAAAAAAAAATAACTCAAAAAAATTTTCAAGAATTGATACAGGCATTTTAGTTCTTGAAAACAAAAAAATCTTTAGAGGAATTGGGATAGGGTATCAGGGCACTGCAACTGGAGAAGTTTGTTTCAATACATCTTTAACTGGATATCAAGAAATAATTTCTGACCCTTCTTATGCAGGACAAATTATTAATTTTACCTTTCCGCATATAGGAAATGTAGGAACAAATAAAGAAGACCACGAATCTGATAAAATTTGGACAAAAGGTGTAATTATTAATTCAGAAATAACAAACCCTTCTAATTACCGATCTTTAGCTAATTTGGATTTCTGGTTAAAAAAAAATAAAATTGTTGGTCTAACAGGGCTAGATACAAGAAGTTTAACCAATTTTATTAGAGATTATGGGGCCCCTAAAGGTACTATATCTTACTCAAAAAATGGAAAATTTAATATTAAAAAGTTAATAGGTGCCACAAGTAAATGGAGTGGTTTGAAAAATTTAGATTTAGCTGAAAAAGTTTCAACAAAAAAAAAGTTTGTTTGGAACGGACTTAAAACCTGGAAAAAAGAGCATGGATTTAAAAAAAATAAAAAAAAACTTTTGAGAGTTGTTGCAATAGATTATGGAATTAAAAAAAATATTTTAAGATACTTTGCTGATTTTAATTGTGAGGTCTTGGTAGTTCCATGTAAAACAAATGCAGAAAATATTTTGGATCTAAAACCAAATGGTGTATTTTTATCCAACGGACCAGGAGATCCTGCCGCAACAGGTAAATATGCAATTAAAATTTTAGATAAGCTCATAAAAAAAAAATTACCGATTTTTGGAATTTGCCTTGGGCATCAAATACTTGGTTTAACCCTTGGAGCAAGTACAAAAAAAATGAAATTAGGTCATAGGGGAGCAAATCATCCTGTGAAAAATTTAATAGAAAATAAAGTTGAAATTACTAGTCAAAATCATGGGTTTGAAATAATTAGAGAAAACTTACCAAAAAAAATTGTAATTACTCATAAATCTTTATTTGATAATTCTATAGAGGGAATTCAGTTGAAAAATAAACCAGTATTTTCTGTTCAATACCACCCTGAGTCTAATCCAGGGCCACAAGATAGTGTTTATTTATTTCAAAAATTTGTAAATTATATGAAACAATATGCCCAAAAGAAACGATCTTAAAAAAATTTTAGTTGTCGGAGCTGGACCTATAGTTATTGGCCAAGCTTGTGAGTTTGATTACTCAGGAACTCAGGCGTGTAAGGCTTTAAAAGATGAAGGTTACAAGGTTATTTTAATTAATTCAAACCCAGCAACAATTATGACTGATCCTAATGTTGCAGACAAAACATATATAGAACCAATTACATTAGAACTCCTAGAAAAAATAATACAGAAGGAAAAACCTGATGCAATATTGCCAACAATGGGAGGTCAAACAGCATTAAATTTAGCAATGGAAGCAGAAAAAAAAGGTATTTTAAAAAAATACAAAATTGAGCTTATTGGAGCTAAATCAAAAGCAATTTCAAACGCAGAAGATAGAAAAAAATTTAGAAAAAATATGATTGAAATTGGTTTAGACCTTCCAAAGTCAACAATTGTAAATCAAAATAAAGATGCAAAGAAAGCTCTTAAAAAAATTGGACTTCCTGCGATAATTCGACCAGCATTTACTCTAGGTGGACTAGGGGGAGGCATAGCAAAAAATAAAAATGATTTTTTTAAGATTGTAAAAAATGGATTGCAAGAATCACCTGTTCAACAGGTGCTTATTGAGGAATGTTTAGAAGGTTGGAAGGAATTTGAAATGGAAGTTGTAAGAGATAAAAAAGATAATTGTATAATAATTTGCTCAATTGAAAATATAGATCCAATGGGAATTCATACGGGAGACTCGATTACAATAGCGCCAGCACTAACTCTTACTGACAAAGAATATCAGATTATGAGAAATGCATCTATTGCTTGTTTAAGAAAAATAGGAGTCGAAACAGGAGGTTCAAACGTACAATTTGCAATAAACCCAAAAAATGGGAGAATGGTAGTAATAGAGATGAACCCGAGAGTTTCACGTTCATCAGCTTTAGCATCTAAGGCTACAGGTTTTCCAATAGCTAAAGTTGCAGCAAAATTAGCAGTTGGATATACTCTTGATGAATTAAAAAATGAAATTACTAAAAATACTCCAGCTTCATTTGAGCCGACAATAGATTATATTGTAACAAAAGTTCCTAGGTTCACTTTTGAAAAATTTTCTCAATCACCTGCTATATTAGGCACTTCAATGAAATCAGTTGGGGAAGCAATGGCAATTGGTAGAAACTTTAAAGAATCATTACAAAAAGCTCTTTCTTCATTAGAAATCGGGCTATCTGGTCTTGACCGTATATTTAATTATAAAACAACTGAAATAAAAAAAAAACTCAAAATAAATATTCCAAATAAAATTTTATTAGTTGCGGAAGCAATAAGAAGAAAAATAAATTTAAAAAAAATTCAAAAATTATCTGGAATTGATCCATGGTTTCTAGAGCAAATTAAGGAAATAGTTCAAGAAGAAAAGAAGATTATAACTAATGGAATACCAAAAAATTTTGCAGAATTTAATAGAATAAAATCAATTGGATTTTCCGATAAAAAACTTGCTGAATTATCAAATTTATCTGAAAAATTTGTTAGATTAAGGAGACATGCGCTTAAAGTATTTCCTGTTTTTAAAAAAGTAGATACCTGTGCGGCAGAATTTAAATCTTTTACACCTTATATGTACTCAACTTATCAAAGAAATTTTTCTTTAAAGACTGAATGTGAAGCAGAACCGACATCGAGAAAAAAAATTATAATTTTAGGAGGCGGTCCAAATAGAATTGGCCAAGGAATTGAATTCGATTATTGTTGTTGTCAAGCTAGCTATGCACTTAAAGAGGCAGGTTATGAAACTATAATGATTAATTGTAACCCTGAAACAGTCTCCACAGATTATGATACAAGTGATAGGCTGTACTTTGAACCTTTAATTGAAGAGTATGTTTATAACATAATCTTAAAGGAAAAATCTAAGGGGAATTTGTTGGGTATAATTGCTCAATTCGGAGGGCAAACCCCTATTAAACTCGCAAAATTTCTTTACGAAAACTCTTTACCTATAATTGGAACTCAATATTCTTCCATAGATCTTGCTGAAGATAGAGATAGATTTAGAAAACTTTTAATTAAATTAAAACTAAAACAAGCACAAAGTGGAATAGCCAAAACATATAATGAAGCAATTGATATAGCTTTAAATATAGGTTTGCCATTGATAGTAAGACCGTCTTATGTTTTAGGAGGCAGAGCAATGGAAATTGTTTACGAAAAGGATCAATTAAAAGAATTTATTGAGGAAGCCTTTAGAGCTGGTGAAAATAACCCTATATTAATTGATAAATTTATAAATAATGCAATGGAAGTAGATGTAGACGCAATATCTGACGGGAAGGAAGTATTTGTTGCAGGAATTATGCAACATATAGAAGAAGCGGGAATTCATTCTGGCGACTCTGCATGTTGTCTTCCACCAGTTGCTATTAAAAAAAAACTTATAGAAGAAATTAAAAAACAAACTGTAAAACTTGCTCTGGCTTTAAAAGTAAAAGGTTTTATGAATATTCAATATGCTATTAAAGATGATGAAATTTTTATAATTGAGGTAAACCCAAGAGCAAGCAGGACTGTACCTTTTGTTTCGAAAGCTAAGGGAGTGCCCTTGGCAAAAATTGCCTCTAGAGTTATGGCTGGCGAAAAATTAAAAAAATTCAATTTAAAAAATAAAAATAATAATATGTTTGCAGTCAAAGAAGCTGTTTTTCCTTTTAATAAATTCCCAAATGTAGACGTGTTGCTTGGTCCTGAAATGAAATCAACTGGAGAGGTAATGGGATTTGATAAAGATTTTGGCTTAGCATATGCCAAAAGTCAAATTGCTTCATCAAACTCGTTACCAACAAAAGGGTTGGCCTTTATATCCTTAAAAGATAGTCACAAAGAAGAGGGCGTTAGTTTAGCCAAACAGTTATTAAAACTAAATTTTAAATTGTGTGCTACAGAAGGAACTGCAAATTACATTCGCAAAAACGGCTTACAATGTAAAATAATAAATAAAGTAAGTGGAGGATCGCCTCATATTGTTGATGTGCTTAATTCAAAAAAAATTGCATTGGTAATTAATACAGGTGGAGGAAGAAGTGAACATAGACTTAACGATGCCATAGCCTTAAGAAGAGCAACACTAATTAACAAAGTTCCTTATTGTACAAATATGTCAACAGCTCAAGCATGTTTAGAGGGTATAAGATCATTAAAAACCAAAAAGATTACTGCAAATTCATTACAAGATATTTAATCAATCAACTTTCCAATCTGTAGGAAATGAGACATAATTTACTTGTAGACATCTTCTTTCTTTTAATATTTCTTTTTTTTCCATTCCATGCCAAGTATCTGGGCCACTTGAAAAAAAATAACCATAGTTATCTTTATATGGAATTGTTTTAACTTTTTCTAAGTTGGAATTATAAAAATCTGTTCCTAAACTTTCTGACTCATTACATTTATTTATAAATAAGAGGCAGGAGAGTAATTTTTCTTTAATATCACAATGAGGTTTAAGCCAAAAGCCTTTTCTATCGCAAATAACCTCAACCCTAACATAAGAATTTGATAAATCTTTATTTATAAGTTTTGAAATCTTATTATGAGTCTCTTTTGATTGTAGCTCCTTTATAAATTTTACTAAATTTGGGAAGTCTTTTGAATTTTCTCTAGTAATAAAACATCTAAATTTTATAGCTTTACCACCAGAGGCTATACCCTCTCTAAATTCAGGAGCCCCTCCATCAATTGCTCGAGTACCATCATATTTTAAATTATGATCTTCAACATTTGGAATGTCGGCTTTTATTATTTCGTCAATTGCGCCATCAGATAAAGGTGAATTAAGCTCCCAATGTTTAAAAGGTTCGTGATGTTCTATAGAGTTATTTAATATCGAATTAAGAAAAGTCATGTTTATTAATTTTTTCTTTTAGATAAGTTGATATTCTTTTGGTTTCATCTAATTTATTATAATTCCATTCTTCAATAGTATTATCAAGATTTTTAATTATACCTAATTCTTTAAATAGCTTATTAAATTCTCTAAATCTATAATCATTTTTACTTGTGGCTATTTGAGCCACATATATTGGTTTTCCAGTCAGTGCAGCCTCGGAAATCATTGATGTAGAGTCACACGTAACAACTATATGGTCAGACAATTGCAAAGCGGAGAGATAAGCTTTTTTATCAACATTGGGAATTACAATTTGACTCTCATCAAAAAAATTTTTTGCTTTATTAATTATATTTATTGGTGTTCTCATTGATGGAATTATTATTGCCTGGTAATTTTTACTTATGAAGTTTTTTTTTATTTTATCAAATAAATAAATTATTTTATCATCACTAAAATCATAATATTTATTTGGGCCTCCAATTATAAAGGAAACAATCTTTTTATTTGGTGAAATTTTAGATGCTAAATAATTTCTATTTAAAATTAAGTCCTCCTTAGATAAATAGTGGATCGCGCCTTTAGTAGTTAAAACATTTTTTCCGTCTATTTTATCATGCTCTGGTACAACAACATAATCAAAATTGGACAGAGAAACTTTTGGGTTCTGAATATGAATATTGATTATTTTTTTTTTATATAATCTTTTAAGATAAATTGATGGAATCACACTTTTTCTACCGCAGGATATCAATATGTTAAAATCGTATTTAAGTTTATTTTTAAATACAAAATTTTTGACAGGTGTTATTTTCGGAGGAAAAAATTTCCAAAAGTTTCTGAGTTCAATTTTTTCGTGTATAAATTCTAGATTTAATCCTTTAGCTAGCCCCTCGACCTGGCTAAGCATTCCGTGCATTCCTTCTGTTAATAATAACCCTTTTAATTTAGACATAAATTACTATATAGCTTTCATATGAATCAAAATCCAACTAAACACACAAAAGTGTTAATAATTGGATCTGGTCCTGCTGGCTATACCGCTGCTGTTTATGCGGCAAGAGCTATGTTGAAACCTATAATGGTTACTGGAATGGAACCAGGTGGTCAATTAACAACTACAACAGATGTTGAAAATTATCCTGGATTCGCTGAAGTTATTCAGGGTCCATGGCTGATGGAACAAATGAAAGAACAAGCAAAAGCAGTAGGTACAGAAATGATACAAGATCATATTTCATCAGTAAATTTTAAATCAAAGCCTTTTGAAGCTATTGGAGATGGTGGACAAAAATATACTGCTGATGCAATTATAATTTCTACTGGAGCTCAAGCTAGATGGTTAAATATCGAGTCTGAACAAAAATTTAGAGGCTTTGGGGTTTCTGCATGCGCAACATGTGATGGATTTTTCTTTAAGGACAAAACCGTTGCAGTTGTTGGTGGAGGAAATGCAGCAGTTGAGGAGGCGATGTTTCTTACAAAATTTGCATCTAAAGTAAAACTTATTCACAGAAGAAACAAATTAAGAGCTGAGAAAATGTTACAAAAAAAATTAATGGAAAATAAAAAAATTGAAATAGTATGGGATACTGTCGTTGAAGATGTTTTGGGAAATAAAGATCCTAAAAATGTAACAGGTTTGAAAGTAAAGAATGTAAAAACAAATCAATCAGAGGAAATGAAAATTGATGGTCTTTTTATTGCTATAGGTCATGATCCTGCTACTCAACTATTTAAAGATCAGCTTAAAATGGATAAAGAGGGTTATTTAGTTACTAAACCAGATTCAACTGAAACTAATGTTCCTGGAGTATTTGCTGCTGGGGATGTTAAAGATAAAATATTTAGACAGGCTGTAACTGCCGCTGGAATGGGATGTATGGCAGCACTTGAGGCTGAAAAACATCTTTCTCACAACTAATAGATATGACAAATAAAGTCTTATTAACTGGAATAAGTGGATGGATAGCTAAACATACAGCAATAGAACTATTAAATTTGGGATTTGAAGTTTTAGGTACAGTCAGAAATAAGAATTTAATTGAACAAACTAAAGATACCATAAGCAAATATGCTCCAATAGATAAATTATCATTTTTAGAATTAGATCTTTTAAAAGATCATGGGTGGGATGTGGCCGCAAAAGAATGTAAATACATTATGCATATTGCATCTCCTTTTCCTATGAAAGTTTCGAATGATAGAGAAAAATTATTACCAGTTGCCGTTGATGGAACTTTAAGAGTATTAAATTCAGGTATAAAAAATAATGTTGAGCAAATAATAGTAACCTCTTCAATTGTTGCAATGTTTCGGAAGCCTAATAGAAGTAATCCTTATTCATTTGGAGAAAATGATTGGACGGATGAAAATTGGATTGAAGGTGTAAGTGACTACTTTCTATCAAAAACTAAAGCTGAAAGAACTGCGTGGGAGTTTATGGAAAGTAAAGGATTAAAAAATAAATTAACAACAATTAATCCAGGTGGAGTGTTTGGAAATGCTTTAGATAAAAAAGGCGGGACATCAATTGAATATGTAAGACAATTTCTTAAAGGAAAATTTCCTGCAGCTCCCAAATTTGCAGTTTTAATATCTGACGTCAAAGATGTTGCAAAATCTCATGTTGCCTGTATTGGAAATAAAAAAGTTGGTGGAAGAAGATTAATTGTTGGAAAAGAGGTAAAAAAACTGGTTGAGTTATCACAAATAATGGCTGAAGCGATGCCTGAATATGAAAAGAAAGTTCCAAAAAAAGAGTTACCAAACTTTATGGTAAAATTAATTAGTTATTTCGATTCAAGTGCTAAAACAATGATCCCAGATCTTGGAATAACAATGCAAACTGATACTACTTATGCAGAGGAACTTTTGGGACTAAAATTTAAGGGCGCAAAAGATTGTATAAGTGAAAATGCTAAATCAGTTGTTAGATTAGGGTTAGTTTAAACTTTTGCAAAACTCTTGAATTTTTTTCATCGCTTTTTCCAAATTTTCCATTGAAGTGGCATATGAAATTCTAAAAAAACCTTCTAATCCAAATGCAGAACCTTGGACCACTGCAATACCATAATTTTCTAAGAGTGATTGAACAAAATCTGTATCATTCTCAATTTTTTTACCTGATTTATCTTTTTTTCCTATTAGTTGTTTGCAATTTGGAAATACATAAAAAGCTCCTTCTGGTTTTAAACAATTAATTCCATTTATTGAGTTTAAAGAGTTTACTACAAAATCTCTTCTTTCTTGAAATGCTTTAGATCTTATTGAGATAAAATCTTGTTTGCCATTTAGTGCCTCTACCGCTGCCGCTTGGCTTATTGAGGAAGGATTTGTTGTAGATTGAGATTGAATTTTTGCTATTGCTTTAATTATATCTTTAGGACCTCCAGCATATCCTATTCTCCATCCCGTCATAGCATATGATTTGCTTACTCCATTCATAGTCACAACTCTACTTTTAAGTTCAGGAACTTGTGCCATTGTGAAAAATTTAAATCCATCATAAGTAACATGCTCATAAATATCATCACTCAAAATATTTACATGTGGTTTTCTTTTTAAAACTTGAGACAAATTTTTTAATTCTTGTTCAGAATAGCATGCTCCAGTAGGATTTGATGGTGAGTTCAAAATTATCCACTTAGTATTATTATTAATTTTGCTTTCAAGATCTTTAGCAGTTAATTTGAATTCTTGTTCCTCTGAACATTCAATCACTATTGGAGTTCCTCCTGCTAATAAAACAATGTCTGGATATGAAACCCAATAAGGTGCTGGTATTATTACTTCATCACCCTTATTAAGAGTTGCCATCATCAAATTATAAATCACATGTTTTCCACCAGCTCCAACTGTAATTTCATCTAATTTATAGTTAAGATTATTTTCTCTTTTAAACTTATTAACTATGGCCTCTTTCAATGTAGGTGTCCCGTCTACAGCTGTATATTTGGTATCACCTTTTTTAATAGCCTCAATAGCAGCTTCTTTAATATTGTCTGGTGTGTCAAAATCTGGTTCTCCAGCACCAAGGCCTATCACGTCTTTACCTGCAGCTTTGAGTTCTCTTGCTTTTTGAGTAACAGCTAAGGTTGGAGAGGGTTTTATTCTTTTAAGGCTATCAGATATAATGCTCATTGAAATATAATTTTATTTTATTACTTTGTTTAATATATGCAAAATACATATCAAGATTTAATTACAGATTTAGAAGGAAAAAAACCTGAAATTAGCGGTAAACTAGAAGGTGGTAAAAAGTTTAAAATAAAATCCGACTTTAAACCAGCAGGAGATCAACCTGAGGCAATTAAAAAACTAGTTAATGGTGCTAATAAAGATCAATTTAATCAAGTTTTACTTGGAGTAACTGGTTCAGGAAAAACTTTTACAATGGCAAAAGTTATTGAGGCTACAAATAGACCGGCATTAATTTTAGCACCCAATAAAACTCTTGCTGCGCAGCTTTATGGCGAAATGAAGTCTTTTTTTCCAGATAATGCTGTAGAATATTTCGTATCTTATTATGATTACTACACACCAGAAGCTTACGTGCCGCGATCTGATACTTATATTGAGAAAGAAGCATCAATAAACGAACAAATTGATAGAATGAGACACTCGGCAACAAGATCTCTTCTGGAAAGAGATGATGTTTTAATCGTTGCGAGTGTTTCTTGTATTTATGGACTAGGGTCAGTTGAGGCTTACAGTAAAATGACATTAACTCTTCAAAAAAATAATGATTATAATAGAGAATATATAATTAAATCTTTGGTTGCTCTGCAGTATAAAAGAAATGATCAAAATTTTTTTAGAGGTACTTTTAGAGCAAGAGGAGAATATCTTGAAATTTTTCCCTCTCATTTAGAGGATAGAGCTTGGAGGTTAAGTTTATTTGGAAATAAATTAGAAAAAATTGAGGAATTTGATCCACTGACTGGCGATCAAATTAGAGAATTAAATTTGATAAAAGTTTACGCCAATAGCCATTATATCACCCCTAAGCCTACAGTAGAACAAGCAATAATAAATATTAGAAAAGAATTAGAAATCACTCTTAAAAAACATAAGGATGAGAATAAATTATTAGAAGCTCAAAGATTAGAAGAAAGAACTAAATTTGATCTAGAGATGATTGAAGCTACAGGCACTTGTGCGGGTATAGAAAATTACTCTAGATTTCTATCTGGCAGAAAACCAGGCGAACCTCCGCCTACTCTTTTTGAATATTTTCCAGACAACACACTAATATTTGTTGACGAATCCCATGTAACTGTTCCACAGCTCAATGGTATGTTCAAAGGAGATAGATCAAGAAAAAGTACTCTTGCTGAATATGGTTTTCGTCTACCATCTTGTATGGATAATAGGCCTCTTAAATTTGAAGAATGGGATCTAATGAGAACACAGACAGTTTTTGTTTCTGCAACACCTGGTCCTTGGGAACTTGAACAAACTAAAGGAAAGTTTATCGATCAAGTAATTAGGCCTACTGGTCTAATTGATCCTGAGGTTGAAATAAGACCCGCAAAAAATCAAGTGGATGATTTAATGCATGAATGTAAAAATGTAATAGAAAAAAATCACAGAGTTCTCGTTACAACATTAACAAAAAAAATGGCCGAAGATCTGACAGAATATTTACATGAAAACGGAATAAAAGTTAGATATCTACATTCTGATATAGATACACTAGAGAGAATAGAAATCATGAGAGATTTGAGAATGGGAGTATTCGATGTACTTGTTGGAATTAATCTTTTAAGAGAAGGGTTGGATATACCTGAATGTGCCATGGTTGGTATTCTTGATGCAGATAAAGAAGGATTTTTAAGATCAGAAACATCTCTTATTCAAACAATTGGCAGAGCTGCAAGAAACGTTGAGGGAAAAGTAATTCTTTATGCAGATAAAGAAACAAAAAGCATTAAGAAAGCAATTAAGGAAACTGATAGAAGAAGACAAATTCAATTACAGTATAATAAAAAAAATAAGATAGATGCAAAATCTATAAAAAAAGAAATAAGTGATATTTTAGAAAGTGTATATGAAAAAGATTATGTTAAAATCAGTGAGGGCTCGAATATAGGTGGAAACCTAAAAAAACACCTCAAAGGCTTAAATAAAAAAATGAAAGATGCTGCCTCAAACTTAGAGTTCGAGGAGGCTGCAAAAATAAGAGATGAAATTAGAAAGCTTGAAACTACAGAGCTAGAAATTACTTTAAATCCCAAAATAAGACAGTACGATGTAAAAAATAAACTCTATCCGAAAGGTCGTTCTACAATGGGTATGCCAGGAACAAAAGTAACAAAAAAAAGAGACAAAAAATGGAAGCACAAAAGATAATCATAACTGGTGGAGCCACAAGAATTGGGGCTGCGATAGTTGAAAAATTGTCTGGTTTTAATAAAGAAATAGTAATTCAATATAATAAATCAAAATCTAATGCAGAAGCTCTAAAAAGAAAATTGTCTCTTAGAGGTACAAAAATTTATTTGATAAAAGCTGATTTAAGTAAAGATAAGGATGTAAAAAAAATAATTAAATTTGCAAAAACGAAATTAAAATATTTTGATTGTTTGATTAATAACGCTTCGCTCTTTGAGAATGATAAAATAGAAAATTTTAGTTCTGAAAGTTGGGAGAAACATATATCAATAAATCTAAAAGCGCCCGCCACTCTTTCAAAAGAATTTTCAAGGAATGTTAGAGCGAGCAATAATAATATTATCAATATAATTGACCAAAGAGTTTTTAAACTCACGCCCTTTTTTTTTTCGTATACCTTGAGTAAAACTGGGCTTTATACTTTAACAAAAACAAGCGCTATGAGTTTAGCGCCAAAAATTAGAGTCAATGGTATAGCGCCAGGCCCAACATTAAAGAATAAAAGACAATCAGAGAAACATTTTAGAAAACAATATTTAGCTACACCCTTGAAAAGACAGGTAGGTGTTGAGCAGATTTGTAATGCGGTTGACTTTTTTATAAAAAATAAGTCTATTACTGGTCAGGTATTAGCCTTAGATAGTGGACAAAGTTTAAATTGGCAAACACCAGATATTATGAATGGAAAAGAATGAAAAAAAATAATCTAAAAATTATCAAATTAGAAAAATCTTTATTTAATTATGAGAAAAAAGTTCTTATAAAAGAACTGATACTAAATCTTAAACTCGGATATTATGATTTTGAAAAACAAAAGCCTCAAAAAGTTAAATTTAGCTTAGAAGCAAACTACAAAGATAAAAAACCTACTAACGACAAAGACCTAAAGTCGATAGTTAACTACGATAAGCTTGTCAGATTAATTAAAAAATTAACTAAAAATAAACATTATAACTTTTTAGAAACCCTTGCTGAGGATGTTTTTGATGAATTATTTAAAGACAAAAGGATTGATAAAATTTCGCTTCAAATTGAAAAGCTTGAAATAATGAAAGATTGTTCTTCTGTTGGTATTCAAATTTCAAAAAAAAGAAGCCATGAAAAATATTGAGATTGGCAAAGATGCCATAAAAAAAGAATTACCTGTAATTCCAAAGCTTCCTGGAGTTTATAGAATGTTGAATGAGAAAAACGAAATTCTATATGTTGGAAAAGCAAAAAATCTTCCTAATAGATTGAAATCATATGTGTCAGAAAAGAATCATATAATTAGGACTGAGAGAATGTTGTCTCAAACTAGAAAAATTGAAATTACTACAACATCAAATGAGAGTGAAGCTCTGCTTCTTGAGGCTAACTTAATTAAAAAATATAAACCGAAATTTAATATTCTTCTAAGAGATGATAAATCATTTCCATTCATCTATATTGGAAATAAAGATAAGTGGCCTCAAATTACAAAGCATAGAGGAAAAAAAAATAAAGATGGTTTTTATTTCGGACCATTTGCATCTGCAGGATCAGCAAACTGGACAATTAAAATGATTCAAAAAATATTCCAATTAAGAGTATGTGACGACACAGTTTTTAAAAAAAGGGAAAGGCCTTGTATTTTATATCAAATAAAAAGATGTTCAGGACCATGCGTTGGATATATTGAGAAAACAGATTATTCAAAAACAGTTGATAGTGCTATCGAGTTCGTTTCAGGAAAATCGAGGAAAATTCAAAAAAATCTTTCTGATCAAATGGAAAAGGCAAGTGAAGATTTAGATTTCGAAAAAGCAGCGATATTGAGAGACAGAATAAAGTCTTTAAATATAATTCAATCTTCGCAAAGAATTAATGAAGCAAATTTAGTCGAGGCAGATGTGATTGCTGGTTTTAAAGAATCTGGAAAGACTTGTATACAAGTTTTTTTTTATAGATCAAAGCAAAATTGGGGTAATCAGGCTTTTTTCCCTAAACATGATCCAGACGACAAGTTAGAAGATATCATTAACTCATTTATTGCACAATTTTATGAAAATAAAAACGCCCCACAAACATTAATTTTAAGCCATCAAATCAAAGAAAAAGATTTATTAGAAAAAACTTTTTCAAAAAAAGAGAACAAAAATGTTTCAATTTCTATTGCAAAAAAAGGAACAAAACTGAAAATTGTAGAGCTAGCAATTAAAAACGCCAAAGATAGTTTAAATCGTAAAATATATGAGAGTCAAAATAATAAAAACTTTTTCGAAGAAATTGCACAAAAATTTAACTTACCTTCCAATATAAGCTTGATTGAAGTGTATGATAATAGTCACATGCAAGGTACAAATAGTGTTGGAGCATTAATTACTTATGGAGAAGAAGGTTTTATTAAAAAAAGATATAGAAAATTTAATATTAAATTTAGAAAAAATGAACAAGATGATTACGGTATGATAAAAGAGGTTTTGAATAGAAGGTTTAAGAGAGCAATGCACGAAAAAGATAATTACTTATCATTTCCTGATTTAGTTTTGATAGACGGTGGAAAAGGTCAGTATTCTAGTGCAAGAGATACGCTTAATGAATTAGGACTATACGACATTCCTGTTATTGCAATAGCAAAAGGGAAATTTAGAAATAGTGGAAACGAAAGTTTTTTTCATAATGGAAAAGAGTTTAAATTCGAAAAAAATGAACCAACTTTGTTTTTTTTACAGAGAATAAGAGATGAGGCACACAGATTTGCAATAAGCGCACATAGGGCAAGACGAAAAAAAAGTTTAAGCAAGTCTCTTCTTGATCAAATTGAAGGAATTGGCTCAATAAGAAAAAGAGCACTTTTAAACCATTTTGGCTCCGCTAGGGCCGTAGAGTCTGCAAGCCTTGATGAGATTAGGTCTGTCGATGGTGTAGAAGAAAAAGTTGCAAAAAAGATATATAATTTCTTTCACGATTAATTATGAAAATTAAAATACCAAATATTCTAACTATAGGTAGAATAATAATAGTACCTATTTTTGTTTTTTCTTTTTATCTACCTGGTTTCTACGGTGATATTATTCCTTTCATTTTATTCGTAGTAGCCTCTTTTACAGATTTTCTAGATGGATTATTAGCAAGAATGTTTAAGGAAGAGTCTAAACTTGGTGAACTTTTAGATCCAATTGCTGATAAAATAATCGTAGCTGCAGCTTTAATATTATTGGTAATGGATGGAACTATTAAAAACTTTGAAGTTATTGCTGCTATAATAATTTTGACAAGAGAAATTTTGATTTCAGGTTTGAGAGAATTTTTAGCAAAAGGACAAATTAAACTTCCTGTGTCTAATTTAGCAAAACTAAAAACATTTTTACAAATGTTCTCTATATCAATTTTGCTTACTGGAGAAACTGGAAAAAAAATTATAAACTTTCAAGACTATGATGCACAGACTATAGGCATTATACTTCTGTGGTTATCAGCCTTTTTAACTCTTTTCACCGGTTATGAATATATCAGGAAAGGAATAGATCACGCTATTTCTGAAGATAACAAAAATTAAGCTGCTTTTTTTTTTCTTACTAAAGTTTGATAACTCTCATTTAAATCTAAAATTGTATTACATACTTTAAACTTAAATTTATCTATACAAGAAACTGGTGTTACTTCAGCAGCTGTACCAGTTAGAAAACAACCTACAAATTTTGATAACTCATTTGGAGATATCTTTCTTTCTATGACATTTATTTTTTTTGATTTTGCAATATCTATAACAGTTCTTCTTGTAATGCCGTCCAAAAAAGAATCGGGTATTGGTGTGTGTAGATTTCCCTCATTATCTTTAAAAAAAATATTTGCTCCAGTAGCTTCAGCGACATTTCCTTGATAATCCAGCATTAAAGAATCTGTATATCCATTTTGTTCAGCTTCATGTTTTGATAAAGTACAAATCATATAAAGACCAGATGCTTTTGTATCCCAGGGAATTGTATCTGGTGCAGGCCTTCGCCATTTTGAAATATTTAATTTTATACCCTCAACCTTTAGTTTGGGATCAAAGTATGATCCCCATTCCCAGGTTGCTATAGCAACATGAATTTTAGTTTGTTGCGCTGAAATCGCCATCATCTCACTACCTCTCCAAGCAACAGGTCTTACATAACCATTTTGAACATTTTGTTTTGAAACAATTTTATTACATGCATTATTAATTTCAGTTTCTGAATATGGTATTTCAAAGCCCATTCTTTTTGCAGAATGAAAAAATCTAGAAGTATGTTCTTCTAGTTTAAAAATAGATCCATCATAAACTCTTTCTCCCTCAAAAACACAGCTTGCATAATGTAACCCATGACTTAAAACGTGTAATTTAACATCATTCCAATCAACTAATTCGTTGTTGTACCAGATTTTACCTGATCTTTTATCGTATGGTATCATTAAAGGTTTTAATTTTTTAAAAAATATCTTTGTATGTATAATATGTCAATATAACTTACCAATTATGAAAGAACTTTTATATTTAAAAGACGAACAATTGAAAGGTTTTGTTGAAAAACTATTCATTGGATATAGAGAGACTTTTGCTGATGCTAAAAAGGTCCTAGAAAAACATTCAATTGGAATAGCTCATCATAAGGTCATTCACCTAATTTCGACATACGAAGGAATTACTGTTTCTGAGCTTTTAAAAAAATTAAAAGTTACTAAACAGAGCTTAAATAGAATTTTAAAAGATTTGATAAAACTAGAGGCAATCTTTTATGAAAAGGATAAAAAGGACAGTAGACTTAAGCATGTATTTTTAAATGAAAAGGGAAAAAAAATATTTAATGAAATTTTTTCAATTCAAAAAAAAAGAATTTATAATGCTTTCCTTAATTCTAATTCGGAAGAAGTTATGTTTTTTGACAACGTTTTAAAAAAAATTATTAATGATCAAATTTAAATCACATATACTTGTTGTTGATGATGATGAGGGAATAAGAGATCTTGTAAAACAATTCTTAAATGAAAATGGTTACTTGATTACAACTGCAAATAGCGCTGAAGATGCACATGAAAAAATATCACTAATAAAGTTCGATTTGATTGTCTTAGACGTAATGATGCCTGGCAAAAGTGGATTAGATTTTACGATTGAAAATAAAGGAAAAATTGATACACCAATTATTTTATTAACGGCAAAAGGTGAAGCTAAAGAGAGAATTGAAGGTTTACAAATTGGTGCGGATGATTATCTTCCCAAACCTTTTGAACCAAAAGAACTAATTCTTAGAATTCAAAATATTTTAAATAAAACTAAAAATAAAAATCAAAAACGCTATATTGAATTTGATAATATAAAAATTGATCTTAATAAATTACTAATAATAAAAAATAATTTAGAGTACAAAATTAACAATACTGAGAAAACAATACTTGAAAAAATGATAAATGCTCCAGGAGAAACTTTTTCTAGAGAAATAATAGGAAATTTAATTAATATCGAAAAAGAAAGATCAATAGACGTAATAATTACAAGATTAAGAAAAAAAATAGAAATTGATCCAAAAAATCCAAAATATCTTCAAACAATAAGAGGAGTGGGCTATGTTTTATGGGTTGAATAAATTTATAAAAAATTTGTTACCTAAGAGGTTATTTTATAGAGCTTTGCTTATTGTAGCTTTGCCAATTATAATTTTACAAGTAACCATTTCGGTTGTTTTTTTCGATAGCCTATGGATTAAAACTAATAAAGGAATGACAAGGGCACTTATTGGTGAAATAAAATTTTTTATTGATGCTTATGATAATGAAAAATATGACAAGGATTCTTTAACAAAACTATTTTCAGATGCGCACAATTTAAAAGTTGAATACTTGCCCCAAAAAATAAATGAAAAAGATAGTCCTGAAAGATGGTTCAGCCCAATGGATAGAACTTTAAGAAGAGAACTTAAATCAAATTTCACTAATTATTGGTTTGATACAACTTCTCTCAGAAAATTTATAGATTTAAAAATTAGCTACTCTGGTGGATATTTTCAATTTATTATACCTAAGGATAGGGTAACAAACACTTCAGCAAGAATTTTCGCATTATGGATAACCCTTCCAGCTTTTTTATTAATTATTGTTGCGCTAATATTTTTAAAAAATCAAACAAGACCGATCATTAATCTAGCAAAGGCATCTGCTAAATTTGGAAGAGGAGAAGACATTGACGAATTTAGACCTTCTGGAGCGCTTGAAATCAGACAAGCAGGATATGAGTTTGATAAAATGAGAAAGAGAATTATGAGACATCTAAACCAAAGATCAGAAATGTTATCTGGAATCAGTCATGATCTAAGGACACCATTAACAAGAATAAAATTACAACTTGCATTGATAAAAGATAATAAAATCAGCGAAAAGTTATCAGATGATGTACAGGAAATGGAAAAAATGCTTAATGAGTATTTACAATTTGCAAGTTTTCGCTCTACAGAGCACAGCGAAAATTTCAGTTTAAGCAATCTTGTCTTAAATGTTGTTAAAAAATATGAGAATAAAAATATTACATCATCTATTAAAGATAATATATTTATGAATGGAAGAAAGAATTTAATAACAAGATGTTTAAATAATTTAATTGATAATAGTATTAAATATGGAAATAAATTACAGATAAATTTATTTAAAAGTAGCAACCATAATATTATTACTATTGATGATGATGGACCAGGAATAGATGAAAAAGAATATGAAAATGTATTTAGACCATTTTACAAAATTAATAAAAGTCGTGGTGACTCAAAATCAAGTGTTGGCTTAGGTTTGTCAATTGCTTCTGATATTGTAAGATCTCATGGCGGAAATATCACTTTAGATAAGTCCCCATTGAAAGGCTTAAGAGTTAAAGTTTTCTTACCTTTTTAGGCTTTCTCTTAATTAATTTTTCTACTTTTTCTATTTTTTTTTCTAAAATTTCAATCCTTTTGTTTTGTACTTCTGTTTCCTCTTTGCTTGTTATTTTCATCCTAAAAATTATTTCATCCCTTTTTGATTTAAGAATATTGATGATCTCAGAACTTAAATCTTTATAAGAAACTAGTCCTTGTTCAAATAGTTTAGCCAATTTATCGATTACAAATTTTGATTTTGACATACATTTCCTTTTAAATCTAATATAATCTAAATTAATATAATTAAAATGTTTATTAACAATTTTGACCCAGTTGCATTCAATTTTTTTTCTTTAGAAATTAGATGGTATTCTCTTGCATATATATTTGGACTAATATTTGGTTGGTATTATTGCAAAAAAATTATTAAAGACATTAAAATAAATTATCTATTCGATAATTATATAACATATTTAATTATTGGAATTATTGTGGGTGGAAGAATAGGTTATGTTATTTTTTATAACTTTGATTACTATAAAAATAATATAATTGAAATATTCATGATATGGAATGGAGGGATGTCATTTCATGGTGCTCTGATTGGAGTTATAATTACAAGCTTTATTTTTTCTAAAATAAACAATCAAAAGATTTTGATCTTTCTAGATTTCATAGCAATAGCTTCTCCCATAGGAATTTTTTTTGGTAGAATCGCTAATTTTATTAATGGAGAGCTTATAGGGAAAGCAACAAATGCATCTTGGGGAATAATTTATCCTATGATAGATGATGTTCCAAGACATCCTTCACAATTATATGAAGCATTATTAGAGGGTATAATTCTTTTTATTTTGATGAATATGATTTATTTTAAAAAGAATTATAAGATCGGAACCTGTTCATATATGTTTTTAATTTATTATGGAATTTTAAGAATATTTTCTGAATTTTTTAGAGAACCTGATGCACATATAGGATATTTGTTTGGCTCAGTATCAATTGGAATATTTTTAAGTTCTTTTATGATTTTAATTGGTTCGATACTTTATTTAAAAAAATGAGTAATAATCTTGGAAATTTTAATTTTAAATTTAATAAATTAATTCCTGTCGACGAATTTATTGAAAAAGTTCTTTATGAGCCAAATGTAGGTTATTATACAAAAAAAATCCCTTTTGGAAGAAAAGGAGATTTTGTGACTGCACCAACAATTTCAAACTTATTTTCTGAGATAATTGGAATATGGATTGTTTCAACATGGGAAAAATTAGGTAAGCCAAAAAAATTTAATTTTGTAGAACTTGGACCTGGAGATGGAAGTCTTACAAAAGTTTTAGTTGATACATTCAAAAAGTTTCCTGAATTTAATAAATCCATACATATTTATTTGTACGAAAAAAGTGATTTACTTAAAAATATACAACAAAAAAAATTAAAAGGTTTAAATGTAAAGTGGATACAGAACTTTAGCAAAATCAAAAAAGGACCAATTATTTTTTTTGGTAATGAGTTTTTTGATGCAATACCAATTAAGCAATTTATATACGAAAAAAATTCGTTATATGAAAAATGTTATATAATTAATTCTATATCGAAGCTAGATCAAACCTACAAAAAAGCATCTGTTGATGATGTTATAAAAATAAAAAAATTTAAAGTTTTTAAAGGTCTAAAATTTATAGAATATCCTAAACTAGGATTTGTCGAATTAGACAATATTATTAAAAAAATTAATAAACTTTCAGGTGGAATTTTACTCATTGATTACGGTTATTTAAACATGGTTAATAAAAGTACATTGCAAAGTGTTATGAATAACAAGAAAATTAATATGGATAGTCTAATTAAAAATCTTGGAAAAGCAGATATTACTTCTTTAGTTAATTTTAAGCTTTTAAAGGAATATTTCAAAAAAAAAAATTTAAAAGTAAAAGGAGCTGTGTCACAAAAGTTTTTTTTAGAAAAAATGGGAATAATTGAAAGAGCAAGAATATTAGAAAAAAACATGACTGCTAAACAAAAAGATTATATGTCAATTACATTAATGAGACTTTTAGATAAAAATTTGATGGGTACTTTATTCAAAGTAATATTCGGTTTTAAAAGCCATAAAAACGATTTTTTAGGATTTCAATAATGCATTACTCTAGTAAATTGTCAAAATACAAATCTATAAGTCACTGTTTTTTTAATAGATTAGGAGGTAAATCAAAAGGAATATACAAAAGTTTAAATTGTGGAAAAGGTTCGTCAGATAGTAAAAATAATATAAATCAAAATTTGAAAATTGCCTGTAAAAAAATTACTTCTTCATATAAAAAAATTATTTTACTAAATCAAATCCATAGTAATAAATTTCATTTTTTCGATAAAAAAAATCTTAATCATAATAGAAAAAAAATTGGTGATGCATTAATAACAAAAGAAAAAAAAGTAATTATCGGAATACTAACAGCTGATTGTGCTCCAATATTTATTTACGATAAAAAACTCAAGATAATATGTGCTCTTCACGCGGGATGGAGAGGTGCTTATAGGGGAATTGTAAAAAAAGTAATAAATTTTCTAATTAAAAATGGAAGCGAATCAGAAAATTTAATTGCAGCAATCGGACCTTGTATATCTCAAAAAAATTATGAAATTAAAAGTGATTTTAAAACTAAATTTTTAAGACAAAACAAAATTAATGAAATTTTTTTTAAGAAAGTTAAAAATAAAACATATTTTAGCCTCAATAAGTATGTTTATTATCAATTGAAAAGCTTGGGTTTAAAAAAAATTGATAAAATTGAAAAAGATACCTACACTCCAAAAAACAACTTTTTTAGTGCAAGAAGATCTATACATAAGAAAGAAAATGATTATGGTAGAAATATTTCAATAATTATGATTAACTAGGACTAAAGATGAAATTACTAACTGGAAATAGTAATAAAAACTTAAGTAAAAAAATTTCAAAATATTTAAAATCAAAACTAGTTAATTCAAGTATAAAAAAATTTGCTGATGGTGAAATATATATTGAAATAAACGAAAATATAAGAGGCAATAGTATTTTTATAATTCAATCAATATCTTCCCCTGCAAATGATAATTTAATGGAACTGTTATTATCAATAGATGCTTTAAAAAGATCTTCAGCAAAAAATATTACAGCTGTAATTCCATATTTTGGATATGCTCGACAGGATAGAAAAGTTGTTCCAAGAACCTCAATTTCTGCAAAGCTGGTATCTAATTTAATAACTAAAGCTGGTGCAGATAGAGTTGTAACAGTTGATCTTCACGCTGGGCAAATCCAAGGTTTTTTTGATATCCCAGTTGACAACTTGTTTGCAACACCAATATTTGCAAGACATGTGAAAAAAAACATTAAAAGTAAAAATATTATTTGTGTTGCTCCGGACGTAGGAGGCACAGAAAGAGCAAGAGCTTTGGGTAAACTTCTAGATGTTGGCTTGGCAATAGTTGATAAAAGAAGACCTTCGCCGGGCAAATCACAGGTAATGAATGTTATAGGAAACGTTAAAGATAAAACTTGTATAATTGTTGATGACATAATTGACTCTGGTGGAACAATTATTAATGCTGCAAAAGCTTTAAAAGAGAGAGGTGCAAAAGAAGTTTTTGTATATATTACCCATGGAGTTTTAACCGGTGAGGCAATTCAAAAAATTAAAAAATCTTCTATAAAAAAATTAGTAGTTACCGATACGATCGATAATTTAGGAAAAACCAATAAAATTAATAATATTGAAGTATTGAGCATTGCAAATTTAATGGGTGAAGCTATTAAAAGAATATCTAACTCTACCTCGGTTTCAGACCTGTTCAAATAATTTTCTTGTGTTATTTTTTAATTGAGCTATAAAACTTTGTTTTTATGAATTCAATTGCAGCAACTCTTAGAGAAACTAAAACAAAAGGCCAAGTAAATGCTTTGAGAAAAAAAGGTAATGTTCCTTGCATAATATATGGTGGTAAAGAAGAAAATCAAAAAGTTTCGGTTTCTACAAAAGAGGTAAAAGCTTTGTTAGAAAAAGAAAATTTTTTATCAAACGTTTTAGAACTTAAACTTGATGGTAAAAATCAAAATGTTTTACCAAGGGAAATTATATATGACATCATTTCAGATGATCCAATCCATGTTGATTTTTTGAGAGTTGTTCAAGGCACAAAAATTGTTTTGGACATACCTGTCAAATTTATTAACAATGAAAAATCGCCAGGCCTTAAAAGAGGTGGAGTTTTAAATATAGTTAGAAGAAAAGTTGAATTAAA
Source organism: uncultured Pelagibacteraceae bacterium (assembly GCA_902560245.1). GTDB lineage: Bacteria > Pseudomonadota > Alphaproteobacteria > Pelagibacterales > Pelagibacteraceae > Pelagibacter. The sequence continues at coordinate 44,067 of CACELK010000005.1, read as the reverse complement.
ATGCCCAACTGAAAATATTCCTACAGAATTAGTAATAGATTTGGATGGAGTTGATATTGGAGATAGTTTTAAAATATCTTCAGTTAAATTGCCTGAAAACGTTTTGCCAACAATTCAAGGCCGTGATTTTGTAATTGCTACTTTGGCAGCGCCTACGGTTATTAAAGAGCCAGAAAAACCTGCTGAAGAAGCCGCAGAAGGTACTGATGGAGCTGAAGCTCAAGAAGGATCAGAAGGAGAAGTTAAATCATCTCCAGATGGTGATAAAGATAAAAAAGAAACTGATAAAAAAGAAACTGATAAAAAAGAAACTGATAAAAAAGAAACTCCAAAAGAAAAAAAATAGTGAAATTTCAGCTAAATATTAATTAAATATGCTTTTATTCGTAGGTCTAGGAAATCCGAGTCCTGATAGTGAAAATAACAGGCACAATATAGGCTTTAAAATTATTGATGCAATAAATCAAAAATTCTCTCTTTCTAAACAAAAACCAAAATTTAAAGGTCTTTTAACAACAGGAAATATAAATAATAAAAAAGTTTATGCTATCAAACCTCTAACTTTTATGAATAATTCAGGCATATGTATTCGTGAACTTATAGAATATTTTAAAATAGATGCTGAAGATGTAATTGTTTTTCATGATGATTTGGACATAAATTTTGGGAAAATAAAAGCAAAATTTGGTGGATCAAGTGCGGGTCATAATGGAATTGAGTCAATTGATAAATTTATAGGAAAAGATTACTCAAGAGTAAGAATTGGTATTGGCAAACCTAAAACTAAATCAACTGTAGTAGATCATGTGTTGAAAGATTTTGATGATGATGAAAAAGTTGAATTAGAAAAAATTACTGAAAACATAACAGGTTCTTTGGAAATTTTAATCGATAAAAAATTGGATCTTTTTTCAAGCACAGTTAATAATAAATAATGAGCTTAAAGTGTGGTATAGTTGGGCTACCAAATGTTGGTAAATCAACTTTGTTTAATGCTCTAACAAACTCAAGCAAGGCTCAAGCAGAGAATTTTCCATTCTGCACAATTGATCCAAATATTGGTGTTGTACCAGTGCCAGATAGCAGACTAGACCAACTAGCTGAAATATCTCAATCGAAAAAAAAAATTAATACAACCATATCTTTTGTAGATATAGCTGGTTTAGTAAAAGGAGCATCAAAAGGCGAAGGTCTAGGAAATAAATTTTTATCGCATATAAGAGAGGTCGATGCAATAATTCATTTAGTAAGATGTTTTGATTCAAAAGATATTCAAAACGTAAATAAGGATATAAATCCTATAAGAGATTTAGAAATAATAGAAACTGAAATGCTACTTGCAGATTTAGAGTCTATACAAAAAAGAATCGATAAAAAAAATAGAAAAAATCTAGATAAGGAAATGTTAAATCTTTTAGAGTCTGGCCTAGATTGTATAAACAAAAACATAGATATTGAAATTATAAAAACAAAATTTAGTAAAAAAACTTTGAAATTAAGCGGCCTCCTAACAATTAAACCAAAAATTTTTGTCTGTAACGTTGATGAAAAAAGTATTGAAAAAGGGAACAAATATACAGAAATTTTTATAAAAAAATTTGGATATGAAAATACAGTAATAATTTCGGCAGATATTGAAAATCAAATAAATAATTTGCCTAAAGAGGAAAAAAATAAATATATGGAAATGATAAAGTTAAAAGAAACAGGGCTTAATACTTTAATACAAAAAGGATATAAAATTTTAGAATTAGAAACTTACTTTACGTCTGGACCAGAGGAATCAAGAGCATGGACGATTCAAAAAAATTGCTATGCGCCTAAAGCAGCTGGAGAAATTCATACAGATTTTGAAAAAGGATTTATAAAAGCAGAGGCGGTTTCCTTTAAAGATTTTATTGAAAATAAGGGATGGATTAATTCTAGATCAAATGGAAAAATGCGGTTAGAGGGAAAAGATTATATAGTTAAAGATGGTGATGTCTTAAATTTCAGATTCAACACGTGACCAAATTTTTTTCATACTGAAATAAACAAGAACGGTAATAATTAAAAGATAAACAATAGCTCTGAACCCAATTTTATGTCTTGCCTCTAAATGAGGTTCAGCTGACCAAGCCATAAAAGTGACAACGTCTTTTGCCATTTGTTCAGGTGTTGCTGGCGTGCCATCAGAGTAAGTAACTAAGTCCTCATAAAGTTGTTTAGGCATTTTAATTTTATTGCCATACATATATTTGTTATAATAAACTCCATCATCTAATATCATATTGTCTGGAGGATCCTCATAACCAAGTAAAACTGAATAAATATAGTCAGCACCTCCAGATCGTGCTTTTACGAGCACAGACATATCTGGAGGGTAAGCACCTCCGTTAGATAGCTTTGCTTCTTCAATATTTGAATATGGATCTGCAAACTTGTCTGATAGTTTTGCTGGTCTGGTAAACATCTCTCCATCACTATTAGGACCATCAGTCACTTCGAAATTTGAAGCAATGGCTTTTGCCTGTTCCTCCGAAAATTCAGGTCCACCAGTTTCGGATAGATTTCTATATGACAAATATTTCATTGAATGGCAAGACGCACAAACTTCAGTGTAAACTTGATAGCCTCTTTGCAACGATCCTCTATCAAATTTACCAAAAAATCCTTTGAAACTCCAATCAGTGGTTAAAAGTTTCGTTTTTTCTTCTCCAAAGACTGAGTGGCTAAAAAAAAATGAACATATTAAAATTAAGTAAAAAAATTTAATTACTTTCTTCATAATTTAACTGAATTCTTTTCTTTCTCTAACAGCTTCAGGACTGGGAGAGCCTCCAAGTACTGGTTCCGTTATACTTACGGGAATTGATAAAGTTTTTTCTCTTTTACCCAATAACGGAAGAATAACTAAAAAGTGAACAAAATAGTATACAGTAGCTACTCTAGCAATTAATAAGTAAATACCTTCGGCTGGCATAGCTCCCATATATCCCAGAATCAAAACATCTAAAACTAAAATCCAATAAAGTTGTTTATAGATTGGTCTAAAAATTGCAGATCGCACCTTTGAAGTATCTAACCAAGGAAGAATCACTAAAATAAAAATTGATGCAAACATTGCAATAACTCCTAAGAGCTTGTCCGGCACAGATCTTAATATTGCATAGAAAGGTAATAAATACCATTCAGGGACAATATGAGCGGGCGTAACTAATGGATTGGCTTCAATATAATTATCTGAATGTCCCAAAATATTAGGTGAATAAAAAACAAAAAACGCAAATACAATTAAAAATAACAATAAAGCAAATAAATCTTTAATAACAATATATGGATGGAATGGAACTGTATCTTTAGATGGTTTTTTTAAATCAATTCCTATCGGGTTATTGTTTCCAGGAACGTGAAGCGCCCAAATATGCAAAATTACAAGGCCCAAAATTAAGAATGGCAAAAGATAATGAAGACTAAAAAATCTTGTTAAAGTTGGATTATCTACAGAATAACCTCCCCATAACCAGTTTGTTATACCTTCGCCAAAAAAAGGCACAGCACTAAACAAATTTGTTATTACAGTTGCGCCCCAAAAACTCATCTGGCCCCAAGGCAAAACATATCCCATAAATGCAGTCATCATCATTAATAGATAAATTATCATACCTATAATCCATATAACTTCTCTAGGAGCTTTATATGACCCGTAGTACAAAGATCTAAAAATATGAATATAAACAGCTAAAAAGAACATTGATGCACCATTTGCATGCACATATCTTATTAACCAACCATAATTAACATCTCTCATGATATGTTCTACACTATCAAAAGCTAAGTCAGCATGCGCTACATAATGCATTCCTAACACAATTCCTGTTATAATTTGTGTTATTAAACAAAAAGTTAAAATTCCCCCAAACGTCCACCAATAGTTCAAATTTTTTGGAGTTGGATATTGTTTTAAATGATCAGCTAGAGTCAAAAGAGGCAATCTATCGTTAAACCATTTTCCTAGTTTTGATGATGGAACGTAATTGTGATCACTCATTTTTTTTATCCGATCTTAATAGTATTGCTATTTACAAATTCGTATTTTGGAACTTCCAAATTAGTTGGGGCGGGCCCTTTTCTGATTCTGCCTGAAGTATCATAATGAGATCCATGACATGGACAAAACCAACCATTATATTCTCCCTTATCTCCTAAAGGCACACATCCTAGATGTGTGCAAATTCCTAACATGACCAACCACTCTGGATTTTTTGTTCGATCTTCATCCTTTTCTGGATGTGGAAGTTCGTCTAAATTAACATTTCTTGCTTCCTGAATTTCTTCTTGAGTTCTTCTTTTAATGAATACCGGCTTACCACGCCAAAGCACTGTAATTGACTTTCCTGGCTCTAAAGAACTTACATCTACCTCTGTACTTGCTAAAGCCTTAACTGATCTATCTGGATTCATTTGATCAATTAATGGCCAGACTGCTGCGCCCACTCCTACTGCTCCAAGCGCATAAGAGGCTGTAAAAATAAAATCTCTTCTTTGAACTTTTTTTTCCGGTTTTTTTTCTTCTGACATTAATAAAATTTAGTTTATAATTATCTAATATATGATTTCATATAATAATAAAAAATATTTTTTTCTACTGAAACAATGACACACAAAAGCATTAATTTAAGGCCAAAAATAGCGTTATATGAGCCTGATATACCCCAAAATACTGCAGCCATTATAAGAACTTGTGCTTGTTTGGGGGCTGAATTAGAAATAATAGAACCATGTGGTTACTTGATAAACGACAGAAGATTTAAGAGGGTTGCGATGGATTACATGGATAAAAAGATAATCAAATTTTATTCAAGTGCAGATGAGTTTTTTAAAAACAAGAATGATCAAAGAATTGTTTTAATTACTACCAAAGGAAAAAAAAACTATAGCAGTTTCGAATTTAGAATAAATGATACTATATTATTTGGTAGAGAAAGTGCAGGAGTACCTGATAAAGTTCATAAAATTTTAAAAAATAAATTAAAGATACCAATGATTAAAAAAAAAAGATCTTTAAATGTTGCTTCTTCGGTTGCAATAGTTTTGGGAGAAGTATTAAGACAAAACAACTATATAAATTATGGATGAAAAAATAAAAAAAGAAATTGCAAAAAAATGGTTTAAAACTCTTCAAAATATAATTTGTTTAGAGATTGAAAAAATAGAAAATTCACCAAAAAAATTTGTTAGTAAAAAGTGGATAAAAAATAAAAAAAAAAATGAGGGTGGTGGAGAATTCAGAATTTTAAGTAACGGGAAAATTTTTGAAAAAGTTGGTGTAAACTTTTCACAAGTTAATGGAAAGTTTTCAAAAAAAATAAGAAAGAAAATACCAGGCACAAAAAAAAATGGAAATTTTTGGGCATCTGGTATTTCAGTAGTAATGCACATGAAAAATCCAAATATTCCTGCAATGCATTTTAATACAAGATTTATTTATACATCTTTTGGCTGGTTCGGAGGTGGAATAGATGCAACGCCTTGTATAAAAGATACGAACGAAGAAAGATGGTTTCATAAAGAACTTAAAAAAACCTGCGACTCCCATAATAAAGATTTCTATCACAAGTATAAAAAATGGTGTGATAATTACTTCTACTTACCTCATAGAAATGAAACAAGAGGCATTGGAGGAATTTTTTTTGATTATAAAAAAAAAAACTGGGAAAAGGATTTTGCTTTTGTAAGAGACGTCGGAATAGCTTTTGTAAATATTTTTAAAACAATTATATTAAAAAAATATAAAAAAAAATGGAACACAAAGCAAAAAGAGAAACAATATCTCAAAAGAGGTAGATACGTAGAATTTAACTTAATTTACGATCGAGGAACAAAATTTGGATTAGAAACAGGTGGAAATGTAGATGCAATTTTAATGTCATTACCAACAATAGCAAAATGGATTTAAGATGGAGAAAGAACCAATTACAATTAAAGGTTTAGAAAAATTGAAAAATGAATTAACTTTTCTTAAAGAAAAAAAAAGACCTGAAATAGTCGCTGCAATAGCTGAAGCTAGATCTCACGGAGATTTAAAAGAAAATGCAGAATATCATGCGGCTAAAGAACAACAGTCTCATAACGAAGGAAGAATAGAGCAAATTAATGATATAATTGCAAGAGCTAACGTGATTGATGTTACTAAAATAACTTATGATGGTAAGATAATTTTTGGCTCAACTGTTTATTTGGAAAATTTAGATACTGGTGAAAAAATCGTATATAAAATTGTTGGTAAAGATGAAGCTGATCTAAAAGATAAACTTATATATTTTCAATCACCTGTAGGAAAAGGATTAATTGGAAAAAATAAAAACGATTTAGTAGAGATAAAAACTCCTGCTGGAATAAAAAATTTTGAAATTAAAGATGTAAAGTATATTTAGTTATTAATTAGTTTTTGAACTTCTTTTTCAGAAATTTTAAAATTATTTTCAATCCATTTGTTTTCAATAAGTTTTAGTGTTAAACCTAATTTCTCACCTTCTGGAATATTATATTTGGTAATTAAAGTGTTTGCTTTTAAAGGTAGTAAAGGTGGATTTTTATCTTTAAAGAAATTAAAGAGTTTTAAAAATTTTTTATCTAATTTTTTTGAAATAAAAATATTATAATTAATTAAGTCTATCAAAGAATCTTTGCCATTATAATATAATATTTTCCAAAGATTTTTAGGATTAAAAGAACTATTTATTTTGTTCTTTAGAAAATTATTTAGGAATAAAATTCTTTTTTGATCTTTTTTTGAAATATTATATTTATAAATAAAATAATCTGCATTATCTGTTCCATCAACTATCATTAAAGATATAAAAAATATAAAATCAATATTTTTAAGATTTTCCTTTGCATATGGATTCAAATTTTTTAATATAGAAATGTTTCTAAATTGGGGAAATACTAAACTTATAATTTCATAACTGAATTCATCTTTGAACAGATTTGAAAAACTTTCTGAATTAAATAATTTTTTGAATTCATCCAAAAGTCTTTCGGAAGAAATTTTTGAAATACCGTTAAGATTTTTTTTAATTACTCTTATTATATTCAAATTATGATCATATTTACTATAATTTAAAAAGAATCTGATATAACGAAGTATTCTAAGATAATCTTCCTTAATTCTTTTTTCAGGATCTCCGATGAAGTTTATTTGCCCTATTTCTAGATCTCGTTTTCCATTAAAAGGGTCAAATAAATTTCCTTGAATATCTGAATAAATTGAATTGATGGAAAAATCCCTTCTAGAAGCATCCTCCTTCCAGTTGTTAGTAAATATTACCTCGGCATGTCTGCCGTCTGTTTTTATATCTTTCCTTAACGATGTTATTTCGAAGTTAAAATTATTACAAATTGCTGTAACTGTTCCATGCTTCAAACCAGTCTCATAAAATTTAATATTATTTTTTTTTAAAACATCAATTAATTTATCTGGTGTTAAGTTAGTTGCTAAATCAATATCATTTACTTTTTCATTTTTTAAAACTTTCCTTACACATCCTCCGACATATCTAATTTCACTTTCAATAGAATGGCCTTCTACAGCTTTAAAAATTTTTTCAATTCCTGTATTCCTTTTAAGTTCCTGGAAATTTATATTTATTTTTTCAAAATTATTTGACCGGAAAAAGATTTTTTTAAAAGTTTCTATCATATCTGGCTGGGGCGCTAGGATTCGAACCTAGGAATGGCGGTACCAAAAACCGCTGCCTTACCACTTGGCTACGCCCCAAAGTTAAATTCATATAACATAAAAAAAAAAAAATTAAATAGTTTTAGATACACTACACCAATAACTTTTATATTTCCTTTTAAATAACTTAAGCCCATAAAGTGCTTTTTTTTTTGTACTAAAATAAGCAACTATTGACGATCCAGATCCAGACATTCTTACAAACATTACTTTAGGAAGGGTATTTAAAAAAAATTTCAGAGATCTTAGTTGTGGATATAATTTAAAAGCAGTTTCTTCTAAATCATTATTTGATTTAATTATATTTGTTTTAGAAAATAAATCAGTGCCTCTAATGGTATATTTAGATCTGCTTCGGCTTTTCGACTTCATATAAATAGTCTTCGTAGAACATCCAAATTTAGGTTTTGTTATTAAAGCAAATAATCCGAGTTTTTTCTTAATTCTAATTAATTTATTATTTTTTGTTAAAATTGTATTTTTTATATCTATTCCAAGAGGAGCATCGGAACCGATTTTTTTTAAAACATCATGAACCATTTTTTTATTAAGATTTAAATGTCTTTTTTTTAAAAAAAAATTTAATATTCTCGAGGCGTTTATAGAACCGCCTCCCATTCCTGATTTTTGAGGTATGTGTTTTGATATTATTATTTCAAATTTTTTTTCTTTTAAAAATTTTTTTTTATCAAGAATATTGAGTAATTTATCTACGGTATTATTTCTTATATTTTTTGAAAACTTACCAATAAATTTCACTTTATGTTTTGGAGATTTAATTTGTCGAATGTAAATTAAATCATGAAGATCTACAAATGTTATAAGACTTTCAATTATATGTTTTTTTTTTGGTATTTTTTTTATTACATTCAAGGAAATATTTAATTTTGCAAATGATTTAATTTTATAGAATCTCACTATTTAAACCTTTTAAAATTTTAATAAAAACCTTTTTTTTTAAATCCTCCTCTGCATCTTCAAAGCTTAAAACACTTTTCCAATAATATTGTGCTTCTGTTTTTCTATTTAATTTCCAAAGAATATCTCCATAATGATCATTTACAATTGGGTCGTCTGGCATAATTTGTATGGCTCTTTTCAAAAGAGCCTCTGCCTTTATAAAATCTCCAGTTAAATAATATGCCCAGCCGATTGAGTCTATTATGAAAGCATCATCTGGTTCTTTATTATATGCTCTTTCTAACATTTCCATGGCAACATCGATATTATAATTTCTTTCTAACCAAGAGTAAGCTAAATAATTTAAAACGTAAGCATCATCTGGATCTATCTCTAAAGATTTTAATAGATCCTTGTCCGATTTTTCATAATTACCTAATCTTTCAAATCCTCCGCCTCTTCTATAAAGAACATCTGCATAAGTTAAGGTATCATTATTTAATTTGGGTAAAATTTTATTATAATATTTAATAGCTTCATCATATTTTTTGAAACTTTTTGACAAATTTCCCATATCAAAAAGTACTTTTGCTGATGGATTTTTTATATTTTTAAAATTTTTTTCTAGATAACTTGAGGAGTCTTCCTGCCCCTCTTCCTTAAAAATAATTTGACTATTTTTTTTAATTTTATACCAGTAATAAATGCCATCACCTCTATTAAAATTTTCTAGTGCGATTTTAGCCTGACTATATTTTTCGTTAATATAAAAATTTTCAACAAGTAAAGTTGAGTTAAATTTAAACTTTGGATTTAAAAAATTAGAGATTTTTAAATAAAAATTTGATTTAATGTAATCTTCTTCAGATGAATAAAGGCTAGATATCAAATAAAAAAATTCTGCTAGAATATCTGATTTATTTTCACAAGAAAATATTGAGTTAATTTTTTTAAATTTTTTCATATCTATCCAGCTTTTGGTTTGTAAAATTAAAAGACTACTATTAATAACATCTGCGGAGTCTGTAATTTCTTTTGCCTCTTTATATTTTTTTTCTGAAATTAGATAATTAATATAAAAATATATATATCTAGAATAATCCATTTCAGTCTTATTGAATAAATTTAAAAAATATTCTTCTGTATTTACGTTTCTTAAATAACAATTCTGGAACACAAAGTTTATAAATCCTAAATCTCCAAGATCTTTATTTGTATTTTTTATCTTTTTGTTTTTGTACATATAAAAAAAGTCTCTTAATGATATTACTATTACTCTTTCAAAAGCTCCGGTTTCCTTAAATGCTTCTAATTTTTTTAAATATTCCTCACCTTTGTTGTAATCTTGTCTTTTAATAGAGTCCAAATAAAGTAATAAATATGCTTCAAAAAAATCTTTGCTCTTTTCATTAGAAATAGCTTTTAATTCGTTGGCTGCTTTTTTTATTTTTCCATCTTGAACAAGTGAATTTAAATATCTTCTGAGATATGGTTCATGAAAATGGATTAGTGGTCTAGATGAAAAAAAAAATTTAAGCGATTCTTGATTTTGCTGATTTTCGAAAGATACTAAAGCTGAAAAATAGCTAGATAGGTTTTTTACCTTAAAATCAGTATTATTTTCAATTTTAGAGTATGACGGATTTATGCTAAAAATTATGAGCAAAACCAATATTTTTAAAATATTATTTAACATTTGCATATTTTATGACTAAAAAAATATTAAATCAAAACGACATAATCAACACTGAAATTTTAAATTCTTATGATTTAGATGGCATATTTAGCAACAATCCAATCAACAGATTAAAAAGTGAACCAACGGTCGAGGATAAGACCTTAAAATTAAAAAAACTTAAAGAAAAGATTCAATCTATAGACGATTGTAAACTTAAAGAAAATGGATCAAAAATAGTGTTCGCGGATGGAAATATTGAAAGTCCAATTATGATTGTGGGAGAAGGTCCGGGTCAAAAAGAGGACGAGCAGGGAAAACCTTTTGTAGGCGATGCCGGAATACTATTAAATAAAATGCTAAACGCCATTAATATAAAAAGAAAAGATATATATATAACCAACGTAGTAAATTTTAGACCACCCAACAATAGAAAACCTGAACCAATTGAAATAACAAGATATTCAAGTTTTTTAAGAGAACATATTGCAGTCATAGATCCAAAAATATTAATTCTTATGGGTAGCACCGCTATGGAGTCTTTATTTGGTTCTAAAATAAAAATTTCAAAAGAAAGAGGAAATTGGAAAGAAATTATTATTAATAACAAAACATATCTTGTAATGATAACCTTTCATCCTGCATATTTATTAAGACAAGCCGATCAGAAAAAATATTCTTGGCTTGATTTAAAAAAAATAAGAGCAAAAATCGATGAAATAGGTTTAAATTTTTAATGAAAAAAATAGTAGCGGGAGTTGATGAAGTAGGTAGAGGTAGTTTGATTGGTCCAGTTTGTGCGGCTGCTGTAATATTTAATAATAAAATTAATAAAAAAATAATTAAGGATTCAAAATTACTTTCAAAAAATAAAAGAGAGATTTTAGAAAAATATATTAAAAAAAATTCTTTTTGGGCAATAGGTTATGCATCAAAAATTGAAATTGAAAAATTAAACGTTTTAAATGCTAGTTTATTAGCAATGAAAAGAGCAATTAATAAACTCAAAAAAAAACCTGGACTTATTTTAATAGATGGAAATAAGGCCCCAAGTATGGATAAATATAAAATTAAAAGTATAATTAAAGGAGATCAAAAAATACCAGAGATTTCTGCAGCCTCAATAATAGCAAAAGTAACAAGGGATCGGTTAATTAAAAAATTATCAAAAAAATATAAAAAATACAGTTGGCATAAAAATGCTGGTTACGGAACTAACGAACACCTAAAAGCTATTAAAAAATATGGGCTTACGAAATATCACAGAAAAACATTTGGCCCGATACACAATATATTGAGTCCCTAATAATATATACAACTATAGGACTCAAATTAATTCAATCTCAGGTTGACGGGGACTCTAAGCTAGAGTCTAATTGTTTTTTAAAAAATGAGCATCCTAAACTTAAAAAATAAAATTATTTGTGGAGAAAGCATTGAGGAGTTAAAAAAAATCCCAAGTGAAAGTTTTGATTTAATATTTGCTGATCCTCCATACAATCTTCAGTTAAAAAATGAACTGACCAGACCAGACAGATCAAAAGTTAACGCAGTAAATGATAAATGGGATAAATTTAAAAATTTTAAAAGCTATGACGAATTTACATTAACTTGGCTTAAAGAATGTAAAAGAGTTTTAAAAAAAAATGGAAGTATATGGGTTATTGGTAGCTATCATAATATCTTTAGGGTTGGTTCAATAATTCAAGATTTAGGTTTTTGGATATTAAATGACGTTATTTGGGACAAAAATAATCCAATGCCAAATTTTAGAGGAACAAGATTTACAAATGCTCATGAAACATTAATTTGGGCATCAAAAAGTGAAAAATCTAAATATACTTTTAATTATCAATCACTTAAATGCTTAAATGATGATCTTCAAATGAGATCAACTTGGAAATTGCCTATTTGCAGCGGAAATGAAAGATTAAAACAAAAAGGTAAAAAAGTTCATTCTACCCAAAAACCAGAAGCATTACTTCATAGAATACTTTTAGCATCGTCAAACAAAAATGATTTTATTTTAGATCCATTCTCAGGCTCGGGAACTACCGCTGTAGTTGCAAAAAAACTCGGTAGAATTTTTCTTGGAATTGAAAAAAATAAAAATTACTTTGAAGCATCAATTAGAAGAGTAAAAAATACAAAACCTATAGAAGAAAATTATTTAGATACATTAAAAAACAATAGATCTAAACCTAGAGTACCTTTTGGTTCGTTAGTTGAAATGGGCGTCATAAGACCAGGTACTGAAATATATGATAAAAAGAAAAAAATTAATGCAAAGATTATGGTAGATGGAAGTATTAAATACCAAGAAACCGAAGGTTCTATTCATAAAATTGCAGCAAAAATATTAGGCGCGGAAAGCTGTAATGGCTGGACTTACTGGTATTATAAATCTGGTAATTCTCTCAAATCAATAGATGAATTAAGACAAAGATTAAGACCTAATAATTAATTTTTATAAATTCTACCTAGGTAATTTTCCAAAAATTTTCTATTTTTTACCAATAATTTTAAAACAATATTTCTTATAAAAATAGCGATAGGATTTGATAAATGAAAAGCAAAAAAGTTTAATTTTGATCTAAAATTTACTTCTTTTATTCTCTTTTTTCTCTTTTCATAATAACTAGAAGAATTACTATTTATTATATCAAATGCTTCTTTGCTAGACTCTATTGATTGTGAAGCGCCTTGGGCAAACGATGGTGAAAAACTGAATAATGCATCTCCAACGAAAAAAATATTTTTATGTTTTAAAATTTCAAAACTTTTACTAACAAAAACAGGAAATGATTTAATATTTTCTAATTTACCCTTCAAATCAAGAGAGCTTTTTTCATATATTTCATCACTTAAAGATTTTAAGAATTTATTATTTTTAAAAAAATCTTTATCTGACAATTCCTCTTTATTAAGTTTTCTTTTTAAAATTGATATAAAATTAAATTCATTATTATGATTTATTGGATAAATAACAAAGTGAAAATTTGATCCCATATATATTGAGATATTCCTATTATTTAAATTTTTAATATTAGCTCTTAAAGCCACTGAGTTGAAATATTTTAGATTTGAGTCCTTATTTAAAATAGTAGTCTTTGTTTTAGAAAAAACTCCATCAGAAACAATTAAAAAATCAAATTCTCCAGAGGAATCATCTGATAAAGTAAGTCTTAATTTATCTCCGTATTTTATTTGTTTTACTTCCAAATTATTTTTTATTTTATGTGGTGGAATATTGTTAATAAGAAATTTTATTAAAGATGACCTTTTAAGCAAGGTATATTTACAATCTGTGCTATTAAAACTTGATATATCAATCTCACATATTTTTTTTATAGTTTTTGCATCAAAAAAATTAACTTTGTCTGGAAAAAAAATTTCATTGATAGGAATATTTCTAAAACCTATTTTATTGAGAAGTTTAATAGAATTAACCGATAGTTGGATTCCATAACCATCACCTAAATCAATTTTAGATTTTTTTTCAAAAATTGTATAATCATATAATTTTTCGTCTTTTAATAAATTTGCAAAATACAAGCCAGAGATCCCACATCCAATAATTGCAATTTTTTTCATTAGTGTTTTGAAATAGTATCAAATATTTTTTTTGTAAAAGACGGTAAAATTTTATTGTGAATATTATTTTTATCTAACATAAAACCATTTTTTATTTTATTTGTTTTATTTTTTTTATTAATAAAAATTTTCATGTCCATATTTGACATTTTAATATTTAATCGTCGTCCAACAAAAGATTGAAATTTTTCTTTTTTCACTTCATCCATTGGGAAAATGAGTAAATTTTTTAGAAAGTTAAATTTATTATTTTTAATTAATAAATATTTGTTTTTACTATTATAAATTTTTGCTTCAAAATATTTTATTTTATTAGATTTATTTTTGGATTTTATATAGAAATCATTTTTTTTTAATGATATGCAATTTTTTTTTAAAGGACATTTATAACATAAAGGAGAAATAGGTTTGCAAATTAGAGCCCCAATCTCCATTATAGCTTGGGCATAATCGCTAGACCTTTTGGAGGTACCAAAAAAAGATTTTTTTTTAAATAAATTTTCTTTTGAAATTTCATATTTTGTTTTTAAATAAAGAACTCTTTTCAATACTCTCTCAACATTTCCATCTAATGGTATTATTGGTTTGTTGAAAGCTATAGCCATTATTGCGCTTGAAGTATACTCGCCAATTCCAGGTAAGCTTTTAAGATCATCTTTGGTACTTGGTAAATTTCCATTGAAATTAGATAGAATTTTTTTGGCAGTTTTTTTTAGGTTTCTTGCTCTTGAATAGTACCCAAGACCCTCCCAAAGTTTCATTAATTTTTGATCACTGATTGAGGATAATCGTTTAAGATTTGGAATTTCTTTTATGAAATTTTCGAAATACGGGATTACTGAATTAACTTGTGTTTGTTGAAGCATAAATTCGCTAACTAGTGTGTAATAATTTTTATTTTTTTGCGATGTAATTTTTCTCCATGGGAGTGATCTTTTATTATTATCGTACCAAAATAGAATTTTTTTTGATATGTTTAGTTTCTTCATATGCGTTTAAAAAACAATACTAGACACAGAAAAAAATCAATTCAAGGTCTAAGATCTTTTAAAGATAGCTTGCCAAAAAATATTAGAGAAACTATTTTTAAAAAAGCTGAAATTTATTCAAAAATTGTTGATAACTGGAAAATAATTGTAGGAAAAGATCTTTCTGACGCATGCTATCCAAAATCTTTTAAAAATTCTAAAGAATCATCAATAAAAAGTCTAAATTTAATGGTCAAAAGAGGTCACGAAGTGGACGTTGAGTACTCTAGAAAATTTTTAATAGATAGAATAAATACTTTTCTCGGGTATGAATTTATAAATAAAATTAAACTTGTGACATTTAAAAAAAAAGAATAATGAAAAAAATATTTTTAGCATTGACTATATATTGGTTTCTTTTAATACCAGCCTTTTCTGAAACAAATATAAAAAAAATATCTGATGGAAAAGAGGGTGCAAAAATAGAAATTATAGTTTTTGAATCCTTGACATGTTCTCATTGTGCTACTTTCCATAAAGAAATTTATCCAAATTTAAAAAAAGATTATATTGATAATGGTTTTGTTAAAATTATATATAAAAGCTTTCCTTTAGATCTAGCTGCTTTAAATGCATCAAAAATTGCTCACTGTAAAAATGATGGTAATTCTAAAATTTTACATATGTTATATGAAAAGCAGACCGAGTGGGCAATAGGTGAAAATATAGAGGAATTTAATTTAAATTTGAGAAAAATAATTAATCAAGAAAATATAACAATAGATTTCGACAAATGTCTAAATAGCGAAGAATTAGAAAATCATATTTTGGAGGAACGAATCGAAGGTGTTAAAAAATATAAAGTAAATGCAACTCCTACAATAATTATAAATGAAAAAAAGTTCGATAAACCACTAACATATAAAAATTTAAAAAAAATAATAGAAAAGCTGATATAGTTCTGAAATGGAGTTTAAAAAAATCCAATTAAATGGATTTAAATCTTTTGCTGAAAGAACAACTATTCTTATAGAGAATGGTCTCACAGGTATAGTGGGTCCTAATGGTTGTGGAAAATCAAATATAGTAGAATCTTTAAGATGGGTAATGGGAGAGACTTCAGCAAAAAGTATGAGAGGATCTGGAATGGAAGATGTAATTTTTTCCGGAACCTCAAACAAACCTTCAAAAAATATTGCTGAAGTTTCAGTTGGCATTAAAAATGAGAATAAGGATGGACCTATACAATATAAAAATCTTGATGAAGTTGAAATAAGAAGAAAAATTGAAAAAGACAAAGGTTCGAAATTCTATATCAACGAAAAAGAAGTAAGAGCTAAAGATGCTCAAATGTTTTTCGCAGACTTATCTACGGGCGCGCATTCTCCCTCAATAATAAGCCAAGGTAGGATTGGTGCATTAGTAACTGCAAAACCAACGGATAGAAGAGCAATACTAGAAGAAGCTGCAGGAATTGCTGGTCTCCACGTAAGAAGACATGAGGCAGAGTTAAGACTTGGTGCAGCAGAAAATAATCTCAAAAGAGCTGATGAATTAAGAAAACAACAAGAGAGACAATTAATAAGCCTTCAAAAACAAGCTGAAGAAGCAACAAAATATAAAATTATTTCAGAAGAGATAAAAAAAATAGAAGCTGGTCTTTATTATTTAAGACTTAAAGATATAGACCATGAAATAAAATTAGAAAATGAAATTAATGATGAAGCAAGCGGTGAAGTAAATATTTATAATAATGAAATAAACAATTTTGAAAAATCAATTAAAGATGAAACTGATAAAGTATCACCGTTAAGAGAAAAAAATATTGAAAATTTGTCTAAATTGCAAAGACTTAATCTTGAATTAAAAGGAATAGATGAAGAGAATGAAAGAACACAAACAGAAATAAAAAATATTAAAAAATCTTTAACAACTATAGATGAAGATATTGATAGAGAAAAAAGTATTGTTATTGACGCAACTTCGAATGAAAAAAGATTAAAAGAGGAAAAAAACGATTTGATTGAAATTGACTCAAAATACTATGACACTGAAAAAAAATCGAGTGAAGATTTAGATACTACAAAAAATACATTGAAGGCTGAAATAGATAAAATTAAAGAACTAATAAATGCAAAAAAAAATGAGGAGGCTATTTCTTTGCTTGAAAACTTTAAAGCTATCATTGAGGCATATGCAGACAGTTATAGTAAAAATCAAAATATTAAAAATGAATCGATTAAAAGAAAAGAAAGAATATCTATTATTGATAACGAAATTGAAAGTTGGAAAAATCTATTGATAAATTCTGAAAAGATGATGAATCAGCTTAATCAAAGAAAAAATAATTTATTAAATCAACTTAATGATCTTGAGAAGCAACCTCAGTCTCAAGCAGAAAGAAAAGGACAAATTTCTGAAAGTTTAAGGTCTGCTGAAAAAGAAAATGAAGAAAATCAAATTTTAATTGAAGAGCTAGAAAATAATATTAATTCATTAAGGTCAAAACTAAATGAAGTGCAAGAAAAAATGATGCTAATTAGAGAAAGAAAAGCGAGCTCGGGAGCAACAATTGACGGTTTAAAAAAAAGAAAAGATGATCTTTTAGACAGAGTAGATGTTGAATTAAATCTAAAAGAGAACAACATTCTTCAATTTTCGGATTTAAAAGATGCTGAAGAGCTACCAAATGCTGTAGAACAAGAAGAAAAATTAGATGAAAAAAAAAGAGATAGAGAAAAATTAGGCTCAGTTAATCTTCGAGCGGATGAAGAAACAAACAAGTATGAGGAAGAAATTAAAAAAATGGAAAAGGATAGAGAAGATTTGGTAACAGCTATAACAAAATTAAAAGAAAGTATTAACGAGCTTAATCAAAAAGGAAGGGAAAGACTTTTGGAAGCTTTTGAAAAAGTTAACAGAAAGTTTAATGAAGTTTATACCAAATTATTTAATGGGGGTAATGCAAAACTAGAACTTGTTGACGACGAAGATCCATTAGAAGCTGGTCTAGAACTATTGGTAAGTCCTCCAGGAAAAAGATTGCAATCGATAACATTATTATCTGGTGGCGAACAGGCTTTAACTGCTTTATCATTAATTTTTGCAGTTTTTTTAACAAACCCCTCTCCAATTTGTGTGCTAGATGAAGTTGATGCTCCACTTGATGACGCAAATGTTACAAGATTTTGTAATCTTCTAGAGGAGTTAACAAAAATTACCACAACAAGATTTATAATAGTAACCCACCATGCTCTAACAATGTCTAAAATGGATAGACTGTATGGAGTTACAATGCCAGAAAAAGGAATTAGTCAGATTGTAGCTGTTGATTTACAAAAAGCTGAGAGTATGGTTGCATAAACCTAATGCCAAAAGAAACGTTTAAAACTCGCTTGGAGATTGCAAAAAAGAAAATATCTAATAAATATTTATCAAGTAATAAAAAACCCTCATCTTCCATTGGAACTGCATTCAAAATGAGCACTGAATTAGTGTCTGCTGTTGCTGTTGGGACAATTATTGGGTTTATTTTAGATAAAACCTTTGGTACTAAACCCTGGTTAATATTAATTTTTTTTTTCGTGGGCGTGATAGCAGGTATTATGAATGTAATCAAATCTGCGAAAAATATGCAAAAATAAAAAAGTATGGCAACAAATCCAATGAATCAATTCGAGGTTTATAGAATTGGTCCAGAAATTAAATTAGGCTCAATAGATTTATCATTCACTAACGCAAGCTTATTTATGGTAATAAGCTCAATTGCAATCTTAGTCATCTTTAACTTAGGATCAAAAAAAAATTCACTAATACCAAATAAGATGCAGCTTTTAGCTGAGCTAAGTTACACTTTTGTTTCAAAAATGATTAGCGATACCGCAGGATCGAAAGCAAAGCCATATTTTGCATTTATATTTTCAATTTTTATGTTTGTATTATTTTGCAATATGTTCGGCATGATACCTTACACATTTACAGTGACTAGTCACATTATTGTAACTTTTATGTTGGCAGCGTTTATTTTTATTGGAGTAACAATTATAGGTTTTATTAAACATGGCTTAGGGTATCTAAAACTATTCGTGCCAAGTGGGGTACCGGTAGTACTATTGCCACTGATTGTAGTAATAGAAATTATTTCTTATTTAAGTAGACCGATCAGTCTATCGGTTAGGCTTTTTGCCAATATGATGGCAGGGCACACAATGATGAAAGTTTTCGGAGGCTTTGTTATAAGTCTCGGAATAATCGGTGGATGGCTTCCACTGAGTTTTTCAGTTGCTTTAACTGGCTTGGAGATACTAGTTGCTTTTCTTCAAGCATATGTTTTTGCAATTTTAACATGCATTTATTTAAATGATGCATTAAATTTACACCATTAATTAACTTAAGGAGGATATAATGGAACTAGAAGCAGCAAAAATGATTGGAGCAGGATTGGCAGCAATAGCTCTAGCAGGAGCAGGAGTTGGAATCGGTATTATTTTTGGAAATTACCTTTCTGGTGCAATGAGAAATCCATCTGCAGCACAAAAACAATTTCCTAATTTGTTATTAGGATTTGCTTTGGCAGAAGCTACAGGTTTATTTGGACTGGTTGTTGCATTGATTATTTTATTTGCATTTTAAGGTTGATGATTAGAAACATATTTTTTAGTCAAATACCTTTAAGTTTTCTATTTCTCGTAGAAACTTTTGCAGCTGAAAGTGGGGGAATGCCTCAGTTAAATCCAGAATTTTGGATATCACAAATATTCTGGTTAACTATAACATTTGGGTTTTTGTATATAATACTTTCAAAACTTATACTTCCAAAAATCAGTGCAAATCTTGAAACAAGAAAATCTCAGATTATGGAAAATATCGAGTCGGCGGAAAAACAACGTAAGGATAGTGAAGAAAAAATAAAAGAGTACGATAAAATAATACAAGACAGTAGAATTCAGGCAAAAAATTATTTCAACCAAGCAAGGGAAAAAATTCTAAAGGATATTAGCGAAAAAAGAGAAATTTTAGATAAAGACCTTAGCGAAGAAATTAATAAAGCTGAATTGGAAATTCAAGATCTTAAAAATAAATCGCCCGAAAAAATTACAAAAATTGCAATTGAGACCTCGAATGACTTAATAAAACAATTAATCGGAGTAGAAGTTAATAATAGCAGTATATCAGCTATCGTTGAAGATTTATCAAAGAGAAATAAGAAGGAATATCATGGCAATTGATGCATCTTTTTGGGTAGCAATTTCATTTTTAATTTTTGTTGGCGCATTAATATATTTAAAAATACCACAAAAAATAAATGAAATCTTAAATAAACTAATATCCGATATTAAAAACGAGTTAGATGAAAGTGAAAAACTTAGAACTGAAGCTAAAACGTTATTGGATAACGCACAATCTAAATTAGATACTGCTGATACTAAAAGTAAAGATATTTTAGCTCAGGCGAAAAAGGAAAGTGAAGACTTGATTATTGAATTAAATGATAAATTTCATAAAAGTGCGGAACTTAAAAAAAATCTAGCTGAAAATAAAATTGCACAGATGAAAGAAGCGGCAATCAAAGAAATTAGAGATACTTCAATTAAAATAGCAGTTGATTCTGTTAAAAAGATTATCACCACGTCAGTTGATAAATCGAAAATTGATAATCTATTTAGTAAAGATTTAGAGGAAACTAAAGCAGTTTTAAAAAAGATAAATTCATAATTCTCTTACAATTTTTCAAAAAAAATATAAATTATTAAAATGAAGTCTATTGTTATAGGTTCTGGATTTGGTGGTATTGCTGCAGCTTTAAGACTTAAAGCTAAGGGTCATAGTGTTACTTTAGTAGAAAAGCAGAAAGACCTTGGTGGAAGGGCTAGAGTATTTAAAAAAAATGGATTTACATTTGATGGCGGTCCTACTGTAATAACAGCACCTTATTTGATTAATGAACTATTTGAACTATTTGGCAAAAGTCCCAAAAATTATATTGAATTAGTTCCTCTTAATACTTGGTACAGATTTGTTTTTGAAGACGGCAAGAAATTTGATTATTCAGGAGATGAAGATGAAATGAAAAAACAGATTGAGAAAATAAATAAAGATGATGTTAAAGGTTATGAAGATTTAGTTAAATTTACTAAGAAAATTTTTGATAAAGGATTTATGGAACTTTCTGATGTTCCTTTTGACAAACCTTTATTTATGATGAAACAACTTCCAGCATTAATAAATCTAAAAAGTTATAAATCAGTTTATTCGCTTGTTTCATCTTATATTAAAAATGAAAAGTTAAGACGTTTACTAAGCATGCATCCTCTTCTTGTGGGAGGAAATCCATTTACCACGACTTCAATATACGGATTAATTCTTTATTTAGAAAAAAAGTGGGGCATTCATTATTCAATGGGAGGAACTGGCAATATTATAAAAGGTTTAGAAAAATTGATGTTGGAAGAAAAAATTGAAATATTAAAAAATTCTGAAGTGACGAGTATTAATTTTGATAAAAATAAAATTAAAAGTATAATAATTAATAATCATAAAGAATTAGATGCTAACAATGTAATATGTAATGCAGACCCACCTTCTGTTTATGAAAAACTTCTAGACAATAAAAAAATAAATACATTTTTTAATTGGAAAAAGAAACGTATGGATTATTCGATGGGTCTCTTTGTTTATTACTTTGGAACTAAAAAAGTCTATAAGGAAGTTGAGCATCATACGATTAAGTTTGGAAATAAATATAAAGAACACCTTGAAGACATATTTGATAAAAAAAAACTAAATAATGATATAAGTTACTATCTCCATAGACCTTCAGCTACAGATAAATCTATGGCACCTGAGGGAAATGACTGTTTTTATGTTTTAGTTCCAGTTCCTAATAACCAGTCAAATATAAATTGGTCAATAGAAGGAGATAAATTTAAAAATTTAGTAATAGATAAGTTGGAAAAAACCCTTCTTCCAGATCTTAAAGAAAATATTATTGAAGATTTTTATTTAACACCAGATTACTTTGAAAAAGAACTAAACACAAAGTATGGCTCAGGCTTTTCAATTCAACCAAAGTTTAGTCAGTCTGCCTATTTTAGATTTCATAATAAATCAGAAGTTTATGATGGTCTTTATTTTGTTGGCGCAGGAACTCATCCTGGAGCAGGAGTTCCAGGTGTGCTCTCCTCCGCAAAAGTATTAGATAAAATTATATAATGTCCAATAACAACTATCTTAAAGTTTACGCAAAATCATTTAATTGGGCAGGTTTTTTTTTACCAAAAAAAACCTATACAAAATGTTCCTCTTTATATGATTTTTGTAGAACAATTGATAATCTTGCCGACGAAATTGGTAATTTAGAAATAAAAAAAAAAAATTTATCTGATTTTAAAGAAAAATTTAATAATAAAGACTTTGATAATTCTACAATCAAAAATATGTGGCAACTAATTGATGATCATAAAATTTCAATAGAAATAGTAAACGATTTATTTGATGGCGCTGAGTCTGACTTGAAAGAAAATATTAAAATGAATTCAAAAAAAGATTTATTAATATACTCATACAAAGTAGCTGGTACTGTAGGTTTAATGATGGCAAAAATTTTGAATGTTAAAAATAAAGAAGCACTCAAATCCGCCATTGATTTAGGTATTGCTATGCAGCTCACCAATATATCTAGAGACGTAATTGAAGATTCAAAAAATAATAGGTACTATATTGCTAATGATTTTGACTCAATTGTAAAAACTATAAAACTTGCTGATTTATTTTATGAAAGTTCTTTTGCATCTATTAAACAAATTCCACTTAGTTTTCGTTTCTCAATATTAGTTGCAAGAAGAGTTTATAGAGAAATTGGTCATAAAATTCTTAATAAAAGAAATATAGAAAATTATAAAGAATCGGGAAAAATATATATAACTAACTTTGGTAAAATTGTTCAAACTTTTTTTTCAATAATTGACTTGCTTAGACTATCATGGACTAATGACAAATATCACTTGAGAGAAAAAGAACACTTATTAATAAAAGAAGAAATTAACTTAGATGAAAGATTTTAATTATATAATTATAGGTGGTGGTTGTGCAGGATTATCTTTGGCTTATGAATTAGAAATAAACAAAAAACTAAAGGATAAAACGCTAGCTATTATTGAGCCTAGATCGGAGTATAAGAAAGACAAAACCTGGTCTTTTTGGAAGGTTTTTAATCATAACTTTAATGATTGTGTCAAGAAAAGTTGGGAAGAATTTTCTATAAATTTGCCTTCAAAAACTAAACATTTAAAATGCGATGATTACCCTTATCAAAGTATTGATAGTGGTTTATTTTACAAAAAAATAATAAATAAATTAAAAGAAAACAAAAACATAGTCTTTTTTAAAAATATTAAAGAAGTAAATCAGAATAATTCATTTATTTTTAATAGCGTTCCATCAATTGAATCAAAAAAAAATGATCTTTGGCAACATTTTTGTGGTGTAGAAATTAAAACAAAAGAGAAAATATTTGATGATGGAATAATTAATTTGATGGATTTTAATTGCGAACAAAGAAAAAGTGTTCATTTCTTTTATACACTACCTTTTGAAAAAGATAGAGCTTTAATAGAGACTACTTGGCTATCAACAATGAATGACAATTCTCTGAAAGATTATGATAATCAAATACAAAATTATATAAATCAGAATTTAAAAATTAAGGATTATGAGATTATGTTTAAAGAAGTAGGTGCGATCCCACTTTTCTACCCTCTAAATATAAAAGAAAAAAATAAATTAAATATTGGTACTGCTGGAGGTATGACAAGATTAAGTACTGGATATACATTCCTAAATATCCAGGAGCAAAGTAAATATATAAGAGAAAATCTTGAAAATATTCAAAATATAAAACTTTTTGAAATTAGTAAAAAATATCAAATTTTAGATAGTATTTTTTTAAAGGTTTTAGAAAATAATCCTGAAAAAATGCCAGATATATTTTATAAAATGTTTAATAGTTCAACTGAATCTGTTATTAAATTTTTATCTAATAAAAGTAATTTTTTTGAGGATATTGCTATTATTTCCAAGATGCCTAAATTTATTTTTTTAAAAGAACTTTTAAGAAAAAGATAGAATGCTTAAGATAAATTTTTATCATACCTTAATATTTTTCAAGTTAACTATTTGTATTTCTGCTTTTGAATATATAAGAAATAATGACCTATTAATTTTTTCATTATTTTTAATTTTATGTATTGGAATTTCACATGGCTCGCTTGATAATTTAAAGGGAAAAAAACTTCTTAAATATTATAATATCTACTCTATTTCTATATTTTATATTGCATATATTTTACTCTCATTAATTATAATTTTATTTTGGATTTTTTTTCCTGATTATTTATTAATCCTGTTTTTAATTTTAGCATCTTATCATTTCGGCAAAGAAGATTCGGATTTTTTAAAAAATGATAAAAATCAATTATTCTTTTTATTTAAAGGTTCGCTGATTATAGCTGCTCCTTTACTATTTCATAAAAGTGAAACAATTGAGATATTCAAATCTTTAAACTTTGATATTTCTAAAACTTTTTTGATAGACAATAATTTCTTATTTTTACTTTTAGTTTTAAGCTTAATTTCAACTTTGTTTCTCTCTTCAAAAAAAACTTTTGAAATAAAGTCTTTATTATTTATGGATTATTTATCCATTTTAATCTTAAATTTTTTTATTAACCCAATTTTAGCTTTTACAATTTATTTTTGTTTTCTTCATTCAATAAGGCATTCGTTATCTTTAATTTTCGAATTAGATAATAATTTCAATAAAGGTATAAATAAATTTATTAAAAAAGCCATTCCTTTAACAGTTTTGACAGCAATAATATATTTGCTTTCATTGTTCTATTTAAACAAATATTACCCAGCGGATCAGGCGATTTATAAAGTAATTTTTATTGGTTTGGCGTCTTTGACATTTCCACATATATTGCTCGAATATTTAATTGAAAAAAATGAAAAATAAAGAACTCAAAGTTTTACTAGCTTCACCAAGAGGTTTTTGTGCTGGTGTCGACAGAGCTATAGAGATAGTTAAAAAAAGTATTAAAAAATATGGAAGTCCTGTCTACGTTAGGCACGAAATTGTACATAATAAACATGTTGTTGAAAGTCTAAAAAAAATTGGTGCAATCTTCGTTGAGGAGTTAAATGAAATAAAAGATAAATCTCGTCCAGTAATTTTTTCAGCTCATGGTGTTCCAAAGTCTGTTCCACAAGAAGCTTTAAATTTGAAAATGGAGTTTGTGGATGCTACGTGTCCTTTAGTGTCCAAAGTTCATCGCGAGGCAGAAAATTTATATAAATCAGGATCGCATATAATATTAATAGGGCATAAAAACCATCCAGAAGTAATTGGAACTATGGGGCAAATTCCAAAAGATAGTATCGATTTAGTTGAAAGTATTGATGATGTTAAAAAATTTGATAAAGGAAAAAAAAAAAATCTAGCTTTTATTACACAAACAACTCTTTCTGTGGATGATACAAAAGAAATTATAAGTGAACTCAAAAGCAAGTTTCCAAAAATAAAAGAACCAAAAAAAGAAGACATTTGCTATGCAACAACCAATAGACAAGCAGCTGTCAAAAAAATTTCTAATAAATGTGAAATGTTTTTCGTCATTGGTAGTAGAAACTCTTCAAATTCAGTCAGATTAGTTGAAGTTGCAAAAAATTCTGGATGTCCAGATTCTGTTTTAATCCACTCAGAAAGTAATATTCCGTTTGAAAAAATTTCAAAGTGCTCAACAATTGGTATTTCTTCAGGAGCTTCTGCGCCTGATGTATTAGTTGAAAATTTTATCAATAGCTTAAAAAAAGAATTTAAACTTAAAATTGAAGAAGTTGAAATTATAAAAGAAGATGTAACATTTAAAATTCCTGGAAAATTAAACTAATGGCTGTTTTTACTAAGATAAATAATAAGGATATTTCTTATATTGAAAATCAATTTAATTTAGGAAAAATAGAAAATTTTCAAGGTATAAAAAAAGGTATTGAAAATACAAACTTTTTAATCGTTACTAAAAATCAAAGATATATTTTAACAATTTTTGAAAAAAGAATTCACGGTGGTTGCAAATATAAAGACCTAATTTTTTTTACAAAATTAATGGCTAAACTTTCTAAATCAAAAATAAAATGTCCTTGTCCAATTAAAAATAAAAAAGGAAATTATATTTTTAAATTGAAAAATAAAAATGCGTGCATCGTTTCATTTCTTAAAGGAAAAGATAAAAAACAATTAAACGCAAAAGACTGTTTTACTGTAGGTAAAAATATTGCAAGGTTTCATAAAATTTCAATAAAATTAAAATTTTACAGAAAGAACACATTATCGGTAAACTCATGGCCTAGATTATTGTCTAAAATAGACAATAGAATTAATAGACTTTCAAAAAATTTTAAACAGATAATGGTGGATGAATTAAAGAATATTAAAAAAAATTGGCCAAAAAATCTTCCTAATGGAATCATTCATTGTGATATTTTTATTGATAATATTTTTTTCAATAAAAATAAATTTTATGGTTTTATTGATTTTTATTTTTCCTCTAATGATTTTTTATCATACGAGATAGCAACTTGTATTAACGCGTTATGTTTTACAAAAAGAAAAAGCCAATTCATATTAGATAAAAAAAAATCCAAAAATCTAATTAAAGGCTATGAAACAATTAGAAAATTAACAAATAAAGAAAAGTTATCATTTGCACTGTTATGTAGAGGGTCCGCTTTAAGATATCTTTTAACAAGATCGTATGATTATTTGAATACCCCAAAAAATGCGGTAATTAAAATTAAAGATCCAAAGGAATATTTTCAAAAACTAAACTTTCATAGAAATATTAAAAGTTTTAAACAATATATAAATTAATGATTAAAATTTATACAGATGGCTCTTGTTTAGAGAATCCAGGAAATGGTGGATGGGCCGCAATAATTATTAATAATGGAAAAAAAACTCAGATAAAGGGAAGTAAAAAAAACACTACAAACAATCAAATGGAGCTTCTTGCCCCTATTGAAGCATTAAAAAAGATTCCTAAAGGAAGTAAAGTTCAAATTTTTACAGATTCTAAATATGTAAAGATAGGAATAACAGAGTGGATCCATAATTGGAAAAAAAATGGATGGAAAACAAAAAACAAACAGGAAGTTAAAAATAAAGAACTATGGACAGAATTGGATCTTTTAACTAATGAATTTGAAATAAGTTGGAATTGGGTGAAAGCACATTCTGTTGACAAATTAAATAATGAAGTTGATTTAATTGCTAGAGAAGCTTCGAAATTATAATTTGCTTTTAATAAAGTTTTTTACATCTTCTGTGCTATTTTTTAACACTTGAAAATTTTCTTTTTTATCAATCACATGCTGAAGTTCTTTAGGTAATTTTTCATGGTTTTTTATTGCATTATTTGTAGCATCTGGAAATTTACTTGGATGTGCTGTTGATAAAACTACACAGTCATTAAAAGATAGTTTTTTTGCAGCCCCTACTCCAACTGCTGTATGTGGATCTAATATTATATTATTTTTTTCATAATTTTTTTTAATAATGTCTAACGTTTCTTGTTCATTACAACTTTCAGACAAAAAATCTTTTTGAATTATATCCAAATTGTTCTTTTCTATTTGATAAGAATTTTGCTTAATTTTTTCCATAATTTCTGCTGTTTTTTCTGAGTTAGAATTATTTACATAGTAAATTAATCTTTCAAAATTGCTGGCAAGCTGAATGTCCATACTTGGCGACAATGTTTCTTTAACTTTTTTTGAAATATATTCTCCTTTTGAGATTGCTCTATGCAAAATATCATTTTCATTTGTTGCAACAATTAATTTATTAATTGGTAATCCCATTTTCTTTGCGAGGTAACCTGCAAAAACGTCTCCAAAATTTCCTGTTGGAACTGAAAAAGAAATTGTCTCTTTCCCTAATTTAAAATATGAATAAAAATAATATACTGCTTGGGCTATAATTCTTGCCCAATTTATTGAGTTAACTCCTGACATATTTATAGATTTGGAAAATTCAAGGTCAGAGAACATTTGTTTTACAATATTTTGACAATCGTCAAAATTTCCATCTATTGCAATATTGAAAACATTATCGTCTTCTACTGTAGTCATTATTTTTCTTTGTATAGAAGAAATTCTATTATTCGGATGTAGGACAAATATATTTAAATTAGCTTTTCCTTTAATTGCATCTATTGCAGCTGCGCCTGTATCTCCAGATGTTGCAACCACTATATTTAACTTTTTGTCATTTTTACTTAGATAATATTCATACAAATTGCCAATAAATTGCATTGCAACATCTTTAAATGCCAATGTTGGGCCGTGAAATAATTCTAATAATTGTATTTTTCCAACAATTGAAAGTTTAACTACTTCTTTTTCTCTAAATGTTGAGTACGATTTTTTAATTAAAGATAAAAGCTCTTTTTTTGAAATAAAATCAGCTGAAAATTGATTTATTATTTCGGTAGATAATTCATTATAATTTAAATTTTTGAGATTTGATAATTCTTCTTTAGTATATTTTTTTACTGATTTTGGAATATAAAGACCTCCATCATCAGCAAGACCTTTTATAAAAACTTCTCCAAAGCTGTATTCTTTTTCTTTACTTCTTGTGCTTATATATTTCATCTAGGGTATTCATAAACACTCTAGCGTAATTTTTTTGAGGTTCAATCCTTAAATTAAACTGTCTACTAAGAATAATACAAAAATTAAAAATAAATATAAAATTGAATATCCAAAGACTTTTTTTGCCTTTTTTAGATCAAATTCATTTTTTTTATATTTAAAAAGATCATAACAAATAAAATTATAATAAATGGTAAGTAGTAGTGATACCCCTAAAAAAACTTCTCCTACAAAACCTATAAAATATGGGACCAAAACTATTGGCAACATAAATAAAGAATAAACAAAAATTTTTTTCTTTGTTTCTTCTATTCCATTTGTAATTGGAAGCATCGGAATGTTTGCTTTTTGATAGTCTTCAGCTTTGTAAAGACTTAGTGCCCAAAAATGAGAGGGAGTCCAATAAAAAATAATTAGAAAAAACGTGATAGGCTCAAAAGTCAAAGAGTTAGTTGCGATAGTCCAGCCAATGACTGGTGGCAAGGCACCAGAAGCCCCTCCTATTACAATATTTTGTGGAGTTTTTCTCTTTAACCAAATTGTATAAACGAATAGATAAAAAGCTATAGTTATAAATAATAGAACTGCTGATAAAAAATTTGAAAAATAGTAAAGGCCACAAACAGATATTAAAGATAAAACAATTCCAAATATTAAAGCATGATCTCTGTTAATTTTTCCTGTTGGTATAGGTCTTAGACATGTTCTTGCCATAAGTTTATCTAGGTCTGCCTCATACCACATGTTTAATGCTCCTGCAGCACCGGCACCTATAGTTACAAAAAAGATGCTTATTAATGCATTAGTGATTGGAATAGTATTTGGTGAAGTTAATAAGCCAACCGCACATGTAAATATTACCAACGACATTACTCTTGGCTTCATTAACAATAATAATGATTTGAAATAACTCGGAAAGTTAAATGAAGAGACTTGGTTTTTTAATGTTTCAATAGACAATTTTAATCCACATTCATTGAAACAAATACGACCAACAATATCATACCAATAATAAGTATATGATTTCCTAAGTCGAATATTTCAACTTTGCTGTTTTTTTTGTCTATCAGCTTTCTATGGAATGGTAAATTATCGTAAGGGTTTATTTTTATTTCTTTGCCTTGATTTTTCTCATTTTCAACTTTTATGGAAAATCCAAACCAAGTTATATAAATAAAAAAAATAAAGAAAAATAATAAGCCAGCTAATATAGTGTAACCATCCATAATTTATCCTCCAACAAAAAAATAAAATAACCTTGTAAACAATGTATACTTAAATTCAGCAACCATTAAGAATATAAAACACGCTATTGCAGTCATGGGCCACAAAAGGACATTTACTAATGCATATCTCTCCCAAAATAAATGCATAAAAAATGCCATTATTAATCCAGCTTTAAGAAACATAAAAAATAAAATTAAAGACCATCTAAGCATTCCTTGAAATTGATACCAGTCTACCATGTAAGAAAAAAAACTTAGTACGAATAGAAGGCCCCATATCCAGAGATATATGCCTATTTTATGTGTTGAAGTCTGTTCTTTTTTATCTGTATTACTCATAAATTATCTTACCATAAATAAAAAAATGCAAAAATAAATACCCAAACTAGATCAACAAAATGCCAATAAAGGCCTAATATCTCTATCTCAACATAATCACCCTTCATCGATGTAAACCAACCTCTTTTTTGTTGATCATAATGTCCAGCAAAGACTTTATATGCATAAATAAATAAAAATATAACTCCTATAGATACGTGCGTTCCATGAAATCCTGTTATCATAAAAAAGAATGATCCAAATTGAGCAGCACCAAATGGATTTTCCCAAGGTCTAACTCCTTCATGAATAAGTTTAGACCACTCAAAAGCTTGCATTCCCACAAATGTTAATCCACCAATAGCCGTTGCCAAAACTAACCAACCGCACATTTTTCTATTTTTTTCATAACCATATTTGACTGCCAAAGCCATTGTTCCACTACTAGTGATTAAAACGAATGTCATTATTGCAATTAATAATAAAGGAACTGGAACTCCAAATGCATCAAGGGCAAAGACTTCACTAGGATTTGGCCATTCTACTGGGGTAGATCCTCTACCCTTCATGTATGCAATTAGAAAACAACTAAAAATAAATGTGTCGCTTAATAAAAAGATCCACATCATTGCTTTTCCCCAATGAACACCTTTGAACATTGTTTGATCAGAGCCCGTATCTTCAGCCATACCCTTAAATCCGGGTTTTAATTCTATTCCTTCTATTTTTGGCTCTGACATTTAATGCCTTTAAGTTTTTTCTACTCCAGTATTAGAAACCTCGCTTGGAGGCGTAGTTTGAGTTATATAATCATCTTTTGCTCCTGGAACGCTAAAATCATAAGGCCATCTATGAACTACTGGTAGTCTATCACCCCAGTTACCATGCTCAGGTGGAACTGTAGGAGTTAACCATTCTAATGAGTTTGCCTTCCATGGATTTTTCCCTGCAGGCTTACCTGTTTTTAAAGTTTTTATAATATTGTATATTAAAATAAATTGCGCCGCTCCTACCAAGAACGCAGCTAAACTAATAAATTCATTCATCCCTACAGCAGATGTAACATATGGGCTGTCATACATTTCATAATATCTTCTTGGAACTCCAATAAATCCTAGATAATGCATTGGGAAATAAATCGAGTATGCTCCTAAAAAAGTTAACCAAAAGTGCCATTTACCTAATTTTTCACTTAAAAATCTTCCTGCTACTAATGGAAACCAGTGATAAACTGCACCCATAATAACCATAAGTGGAGCTATTCCCATTACCATATGAAAATGAGCTACAACGAAATAAGTATCAGATAAAGGTACATCAACTGAGACGTTTCCTAAAAAAATACCTGTAATTCCACCATTAACGAAGGTAACAATGAAACCTAAACACCATAACATAACAGTGTTCATTCTTATGTTGCCTCTCCACAAAGTTAAAATCCAGTTATAGACTTTCATAGCTGTTGGAACAGCAATGATTAGTGTTGTTGTTGCAAAAAAGAAACCAAACCAAGGATTCATTCCACTAACATACATGTGGTGAGCCCATACAAAAAAGCTTAAAGCACCAATTCCTACAATCGCCCATACCATCATTCTATAACCAAAAATATTTTTTCTTGCGTGAACAGAAATTAGATCTGAAATAATTCCAAACGCTGGGAGAGCTACAATGTACACTTCTGGGTGTCCAAAGAACCAAAATAAATGTTGAAAAAGAATAGGGCTTCCTCCACCATATTCTAAAACTTCTCCTGCTTTTAAAATTGTCGGCATAAAGAAACTTGTTCCAAGAACTTTATCCAAACTCATCATCAAGGCTCCAACTAATAGAGCCGGGAATGCCAACATTGCCAAAACAGTAGCCGTAAAAATACCCCATACTGTTAAAGGCATTCTCATCAAAGTCATACCCCTAGTTCGAGCTTGTAAAACAGTGATTAAATAATTTAGTCCACCCATTGTAAAACCAGCAACAAATAAAATTAGAGATAGACACATTAATAGTATACCCGCACCAGATCCCGGTGTTCCCTCTAATATTGTTTGAGGTGGGTACAAAGTCCATCCAGCACCAGTTGGTCCACCTGGCACAAAAAAGCTAGCCATTAAAACAGCTACAGCTACAAAGAAAGACCAAAAACTTACCATGTTAAGATATGGAAAGACCATATCTCTAGCTCCAACCATTAACGGAATTAAATAATTTCCAAACCCTCCTAGGAAAAGTGCTGTTAAAAAATATACAACCATTATCATTCCATGCATTGTAACGAACTGATAATAATGTTCTGCAGTTACAAAACCCGCTGCACCAGGAAATCCTAATTGTAAACGCATTAACCATGAAAGAATAAGACCAACAACTCCCGTGAAAGTAGCTAGAAGAAAATATTGTACTCCGATGACTTTAGCGTCCTGACAAAAAATCCATTTAGTAATAAAACTGTGTCCGTGATATAAATCTTGGTCTGCTATCTCAGCAGGTCTCACATAATCCATATCCGGAGTTACACCTGCGCTTCCTCCACCCATTGTCTCTGAGGATTGAGCGTGAATTGTTTTATTATCGTTATAATCTTCTGACATTATTTTTTCCTATTTATATTTTTATTTACCATTTAATTTATTTTTTTACCAATTTTGTTTTTTCAGTTTCCATTTTTTCTTGTTTTGCTATTAAATCCGAGAAAAGCTCTTGTTGATCTAACCATTTATTATATTCTTGGGTTTCTTGCACTATGACACCACCTCTCATTGCATAGTGTCCAACGCCACAATATT
Source organism: uncultured Pelagibacteraceae bacterium (assembly GCA_902560245.1). Classification (GTDB taxonomy): domain Bacteria; phylum Pseudomonadota; class Alphaproteobacteria; order Pelagibacterales; family Pelagibacteraceae; genus Pelagibacter. The sequence continues at coordinate 11,167 of CACELK010000005.1, read as the reverse complement.
CTACACATAAAACTTCAAATTCACCAGTCTTGTTGGGTTCAAACCAATAAAACGTTACAATGCCTGGAACCGCATCCATTTTAGCTCTAAACTGTGGAACATACCAATTATGTAGAACATCCACTGATCTTAATAATATTTTTACTGGCACGTTGTTTTCAAGATTTAAAACATCACTTTGAATCATTACATCGTCTTTGCCATAAGGATCATCCAAATTTATTCCAAATGGATTATTATCGTTTACATTTACCACTTGAGTTGTTCCTAACTTGCCATCTTTGCCTGGTAATCTATATTGCCATCCCCATTGCCAAGCCATCACATCAACCTCAAGTGCATTTTTTGGAACATTTACATAACTATTCCAGATAACTAGACCGGGCGCTAAAAGCGCAACTACACCTAAAGTTGTTGCCCAAGTTAAAATTTTTTCTAATTTCTTATCTTCAGGTTTGTATTCTGCTTTACGATTTTCTTTGTAAGAAAATTTGAAAACACAGTAAACCATGAAAAGACATACAGCTACAAATACACCCCCGCCAATCCAGAACGTTAATGTGATTGTATCATCCATGCCACCCCAGTTAGAGGCAACATCTGTCCAATACCATGGCGTAAAAATGTGAAATAATATTGAGCCTAAAATGACTAAAAAAAATATAATACCTGGATGCATAACGTTTATATAGAAGAAATATTATATAATTACCTATGACAAAATGTCATAAAAATTATTAAAATAATCTAATATAATCAACAATATTATGCTCGGGAAAGTTGGAATCTTAATCACAATACTCGTTTTAGTTTTACTTTTTTATCTTGTAATTTCTTTTGGAGCAGGAGCTTTTTCAAAGGATAAAGCTAAGCCAGAAACTAAAAGATATTTAAAATCTGTTAATATACTTTTAGTAATAATTGCTGTTGTTGGAAGTATTTTAGTTTTTTTTCTTTAGTTCTATGCAATTATAGATTTGCACCATTCTATAAAAGCATCATTAAAAATATAAATCATTAAAAAAAATGCCAACCAAACTATTAATAAAAAAGTCCAATACCAAGATAAAGCTGTAATGCTTTTTTCCTGATCTAAAATTTTACTATGTTCAATTTTTAATACTCTTGAAGAAACTTTTCCCCAAAAAAATAATCCTCCTAATAAATGTAAACCATGCAATGTAGTAAAAACATAAAATGATGAAAAATAAGTATTAGTAGTAACAAAATTTCCACTCTTCATTAGTTGCATCCAGAAAATTATTTGTCCAAAAAGAAATAAATAACTCAGTCCACCAACTATAATTAAATTTTTTTTTATTTTTGAAGTTTCTTTTCTCTCTAAATCTTTTGTAATTTTATAAAAAAAATAACTTACAAAGAAAAGAATGGTAGTATTTAACCATAATAAATTTGGCTTCAATAAATACATTGTATCCTGGCCAGGTGGAATAGAGTAAATGTAAGCAGTGAAAATTAAACTAAATAAAACGGTTGCTATACCAAAAATAATTATTACTGCAGATTTTTGTTCCGAAATATTAAAAGTTTTTCCTGTATGAGACGTATCAATTGCCATCTGTTCCTTTTCCCAAGGTTTTTGAAGCAATGTGCTAAAAAGTTTCTTTAAAATTCCACTCATAAATTTTATATAATCACATATATAATTTTATCAATAATGAAAATAAAAACATCTGTAATTGTAATAGCTGGTTGCCTAGGTATTTTTATATTTGTAATGCTACCTATTTTTTTATCTGTACAAGGCAAGAAAGATGATTATGTCGCATCTTTTCAGGGCTCACAATTTTCTCTTAAAGACATGAACAATAATGTTATTACGGAAAAATCATTTGAAGGTCCATTGACTGCAATTTTTTTTGGTTTCACTAATTGCCCAGATGTATGTCCAATGACACTAAATAAAATGGATATAGTGCTCGATAAATTAAAAAAGGAAAATAAATCAGTTAAATTATTTTTTGTGAGTGTTGATCCAGAAAGGGATACACCGGAAGTTATTAAGAATTATTTGGATTCTTTTGAAAATAAGTTCATTGGGATTACTGGAGAAAAAGAAAAGATCTTTTTACTGTACAAATCTTGGGGCATTATGAGTCAAAAAGTATTTACAGAAAATGGAGAATATAATATCGATCATAGTTCTCCGGTTATATTGCTAAAGGATGGAAAGTATGTTGCAAGAATATCTCCACGTGACGATATAAAAAGATCAATAAAAATAATTAAAAAACATTTATAAATTTAACGCATAAATAATTATTGATATCGCAGAAATAGCTGCCGTCTCTGATCTAAGAATATTTTCATTAATTTTTATTTTATTTACTCCATTGAAAGATAAAATCTCTTTTCTTTCTATTTCAGAAAAATCCCCTTCGGGTCCAACAATAATACAAATAGGTTTTTCTGTTTTTTCTTTTATGTGTAATTTTTTATTTTCAGTATTGAGATCGGTAAATATTAATTCAATTTTTTTATTATTTTTTTCTAAAAAATTATTTAAATTTTGACACTTTTCAAGCTTGGGGATATCAATTCGATTTGACTGTTCGCAGGACTCAATTATTATTTTTTCTATTCTATTGGCGTTAACCTTTCTAACCACAGATCTATCAAATATAATTGGAATAAATTTGGTAACTCCTAATTCTGTTGCTTTTTGTATCATGAAATTAAAATAGTTAGATTTAATTGGTGAAAAAGCCAACCATATTTCTTTACTACTTTTGGTTTGTCTTATTTTTTTAGTGATATTAAATTCTACTATTCCTTTTGAAATTTCTCTTATTTTTGCCTCCCATTCTCCGGTACGATTAAATAATGAAAAAACCTCATTTGGTTTAATTCTCATAACTTTGCTAATATAGTGAGATTGTGGTTTATCTAGCTTTGAAGTTAAATTAAGTGATAAACTTTTAGGAAAAAATAATCTAATATTGCTCATAGTTCTTAGATTAATTTATGAAAAATGTTAAAGCAATAATTTTTGATGCTTATGGAACGTTATTTGATGTAAATTCTGCTGCAGAAAAATGCAAAGACAAAATCGGTGACAAGTGGGAAGGTTTTGCAAATTTTTGGCGAACTACTCAATTAGAATACACTTGGCTTAGAAGTTTAATGAAAAGACACGAAGATTTTTGGCAAGTTACAGAGGACAGTTTAGATAAATCAATGAATTTATTTAAGATAGACAAATCAATGAAAAAGGAACTTTTAAATTTATATAAGGTTTTAAATACATTTCCAGAGGTAAGAGATGTTTTAAATAAATTGAAAGAAAAAAATTACAAGCTTGCTATTCTTTCAAACGGAACCCCTAAGCTTCTTAATGAATTAGTTTCCAGTAATAATCTAAATAATATATTTGATGATATTTTCTCAATTGAAGAAGTAGGGATTTATAAACCAGATGCAAAAGTTTACGACATGCCAGTAAAAAAATATAAAATACAAAAAGAAGAGATTGTATTTTTAAGCGCAAATACGTGGGATGTTTCTGGCGGAGGAAATTATGGTTATAGTTCTATTTGGGTAAACCGAAATAATAGTATTTTTGATAATCTTGACTATGTACCTAAAAAAGAGGTTAAAAACTTAAATCAATTACTTGATTTTGTTTAAAGCAGCGCTCTTTTGACATGTGTAAAAAAATTAAAATATAATAGAATTTAGTTAATAAACTGAAGGAGAAAATAATGGCTGGTGGTAAAATAGATGTTTCTTTTGAGATAAACACAGACTCAGAAAAATTACTTGAACAAATAGTGGAAAAATACGATTTGCCAGACAAATCAAAAGCTCTTAGATGTCTTCTTGATTATGTCGAGGAAAAAGATTCTGAGTGGGATGAAATGTTTGCTACGGTTCGTTGTAATAGATGCGGATAAAAAAGTTATGGACAAATTAGACAATAAATTAAATAAATTTTTTTCAAAAATACAATTTTTATCACCTTGGTTGATAAGATTGGGTCTTGGTATAGCTTTTAGTATTCATGGGTTGAGTAAATTTCCACTGCCACCAGAAGTTTTGATGGATTATTTTGGTTTTTCTGCTTTTTTTGCATCATTTATTGCACTTACTGAATTAGGAGCTGGATTATTTTTGATTATTGGTGGTCTTATAAAAGGTTCTACTGGTAATCTAATAACGAGAGTAAGTGCTTTAGCTATTGCTGTTGTTATGATTAATGCTTTTGCATTAGCTCATAGAGATTGGTTTATTACAACAAAGCTATTTACCAGCGAGCAAATTTTTCTTTTTATAATCGCTTTATATTTTTTAATTAAAGGAAATAAATAATTGAAAAAAATAGAAATTAATAAAATTATTGATCCTATCCCCACTTCTGATGGTGCCGGAGTAAAATTAAAAAGAAGCATTGGTGTCGAGCCTAACTACTTTGATCCATTTTTAATGCTAGATGAATTTGGTTCTGAAAATAGTGAAGATTATATAGCAGGTTTTCCTCCTCATCCACATAGAGGAATTGAAACAGTTACTTACATGCTTGCAGGAGATTTTGAACATAAAGATAGTACTGGCGGTGAAGGAAGAATGTCCGCTGGAGATGTTCAGTGGATGAAAACAGGAAGTGGAATTATTCATTCAGAAATGCCTGCTATGAAAGAAGGTAAACTGCATGGCTTTCAATTATGGATTAATATGCCAGCGAAATTGAAAATGAGTAAACCTGAATACATTTATATTGATGCAGATAAAATGAGTGTACATCAAGATCAAGATAAGAAAGTAAAAGTTATTGCTGGAAAATTTGAAAATGCTGAAGGCCCTGTAAAAGAACACAACATTGAACCAGTATATTTTGATGTTGAGCTAAATAAAGATAAAGAATTTAATTTTTATTTACCATCTTCACACAATGCTTTTGTGTATCTGATTAATGGTGAAATAGAAATTGGTTCTAAGAAGCATGATAATATTAAAGATAGTACTTTAATATTGCTTACAAAAGGCGAAGATTTAAAAGTTAAAGCAAAAACAAAAGCGAAATTTCTAGTTATATCTGGTAAACCAATAAATGAGGAAATTGCAAGAGGTGGGCCTTTTGTGATGAATACTAAAGCAGAGATCTTGCAAGCTATTGAAGATTATCATAATGATACATTTGTAAAATGAAAGCTATACAAATATCAAAAAATGGTGGCCCAGAAGTACTTGAATTAAAAGATATAAAACTTAGTAAGCCTGAAAAAGATGAGGTTACAATAGAACACAAGGCTATAGGTCTAAATTATATCGACACTTATCATAGATCAGGACTTTATCCTTTAAAGCTACCATCAGGAATTGGAGCTGAGGGCGCTGGGGTGATTAAAGAAATAGGATCTAATGTAAAAGAGTTTAAAGTTGGTGATAAAGTTGCTTATGCTGGTATGCCACTTGGTTCTTACTCAAGTGATAGAAATTATCCAACTAAAAATCTCGTAAAAGTTCCAGATGGTATCGATCTTGAAATTGCAGCAACTCTTATGACAAAAGGCTTAACAACCTTTTATCTATTACATAAGACATATCCTGTTAAATCTGGCGAAACAATTCTATTTCATGCAGCTGCTGGAGGAGTTGGCCAAATATTTGGCCAGTGGGCAAAAAGTTTAGGATGTAAGGTAATTGGAACTGTTGGATCTGATGAAAAAATTGAGAAAGCAAAAAGTTATGGATATGAACATGTAATTAATTATAACAAAGAAAACTTCTCTGAAAAGGTTTTAGAAATTACTAAAAAAAAAGGAGTTCCTGTTGTGTATGATGGCGTTGGAAAAAATACCCTTCAAGGTTCGCTAGATTCTTTAGGCATAAGAGGTATGATGGTATCTTTTGGAAACGCCTCAGGACCACTATCAGATATAAATGTTCCAAAGTTACTTCAGCCAAAAAACTTATATTTTGTTAGACCATCTATGCAGCACTATCTTGGTTCTAAAGAAGAAATTGATGAAGGTGCAAAATTATTATTTGATAAAATTAAATCTGGAAAGATAAAAATAGAAATATTTAAAAAGTATAATCTTGATGACGTCATTCAAGCTCACAAAGATCTCGAGGCTAGAAAAATACTTGGTCCTGCAATAATTGTTCCAAATTAGTCGATTTTGACATCCATATCTGACATGTGTAAATTTAAAGCATTTGTAGATATTTGAATTTCCCTAATAAAGAAAATTATAGAAATGATCATAGATAAGCAACACGATCCAAAAATTACTCTCGCAATAAAAACCTCATCTAAATATAAAGCAAAAACAGTCAACATATTAAATAAGAAACCAAATGCTGCAAACATTATTGTCCATCTTAGTATTGAAATTCGTCCACTTAGGTTCATGAACTGTTTTTTCCATTCTGGAGGAATGTGTTTTTCGTATACATGCTCATCGTGAAGTTCTCTTATTAACTTACTAAGTGTATGGAATCTATTGCTATATACGCTCATTAATAGTGGTATAGCAGGGAACATTAATGCTGTTACGGTATAATCTATATTCATACGAATCAATTTGATTATGAATCTATGCTTTGCTATTTACAAGAAAAATTTAATGAATCAGCTTAATAATTTTATAGAGTTAACAAGACTAAAAAAACCTATTGGGTTCATGTTGTTATTTTGGCCATGTGCATGGGGTCTAACCTTAGCTTTTGACTTTAAAAATGCATTAAATAACTATTTTTTTTATTTATTTTTATTTTTAGCTGGCTCTATACTAATGCGATCAGCTGGATGTATAGTAAATGATATCTCTGATAAAAAGTTTGATAAGAAAGTTGAAAGAACAAAGAATAGACCTCTGGCATCAGGTAAAATTTCAACTAGGATTGCTTTAGCTTATGCTTTTTTTCTTTGTATCTTAGCATTTATAGTTTTAATTAATTTTAATTATTTAGTTATAATACTTGCGATTGGATCAATGCCTTTGGCTTTTACTTATCCATTAATGAAAAGATTTACTTATTGGCCACAATTATTCCTTGGTATAACATTTAATTACGGATTAATGCTTGGATGGCTTTCAGTAAATAATGAAAACATTTACATTCCAATAATTTTTTATATTGGGGCCATATTTTGGACACTTGGTTACGACACTATTTATGGGTTTCAAGATATTAAAGATGATGAAATAATAGGATTAAAATCAACTTCAATTAAATTTAAAAAAAATCCAATAATATTTTTATTTATATGTTACTTAATTTTAATAACTGTTTTAATATTTTTAGGTATAGTAATGGAATTTAGATATTTTTATTTTTTATTTTTAAGTATACCAATTTTACATTTAATGGCTTTTCAATTAAAAAAACTCAATATAAAAGATCCTGAAAATTGTTTAAAACTTTTCAAAAGTAATAATTTTTTTGGTTTTTTAGTTTTTTTAAATATTTTAATAGGAAAATTATTATAATGAAAAATGATATTTCAATATTAAAAAGACTTTATGAAGATTATACCAAAAGATATATAAAAAATATTATTTTTGCAGTATTGCTCTCTGTAATTGTCGCTGGTAGCACGTCTTCGATAGCATATCTTTTAGATCCGGCAATAAAAAAAATATTTCTTGAAAAAGATCAGACGCTTCTTTTTTTAATTCCAATTGCAATAGTTTTTGCATTTGCTGCTAAAGGTACATCTCTTTATGGAGCAAAGGTTTTAATGATAAAAGTAGCCGCTAAAGTTAAAGCAGATGTTCAAAAAGACATGATAAAGGCACTTGTTGTTGCCGATACAAAATTTATAGAAAAAAGACATACTGGAAAATTTATCTCTAGCCTAACGAACGATACTGCAATGTTAACCAACCTAGTTAGTACAGCAATTCTAAATGTATTTAAAGATAGCTTAACTTTAATAGGTTTGCTTGGAGTGATGTTTTATCAAAATTGGAAACTGTCGATGCTTGCAATAATTATGATACCGCTTGCATCAATAGCTGCGAAAAGTTTAGGTAAAAGAATGTCTAAAGTTTCTACAGAATTACTTGAAATGACAGGTTTTTTTACAACACATTTAGTAGAACTTTTTAAAAATCACAAGATAATGAAAATTTTTCAAAATGAATCATTTGAAAAATCAAGATCAAAATCTAAAATTGATGGTGTGGCAGGAAAAGGAGAAAAAATTCAAATTGTTTTTAATAGAGCAACACCAATTATGGAAACCCTTACAGGTATTATGATTGCAGTATTAATTTATTATTCAGGAACTCTTATAAATAAAAATGAATTAGATATAAATAATTTTTTCTCCTTCTTGGCTGCTATGATGCTGGCTTATCAGCCTGTTAGATCTCTTGCTACTTTAAACATCGCAGTTAACCAAGGTTTAATTGCTGCAAAAAGAGTTCTGCCAGTTGTGGATCTTAAAAATGAAATAAATAACGATCCCGCTCTACCAAATTTAGAAATTTCTAAAGCTGATATTGTTTTTAAAGATACTAATTTTACATATAGTAAAGAGGATAACATTGTTTTGAAATCAATTAATCTCAACATAAAAGGTGGAAAAATGACTGCATTGGTGGGTCATAGTGGTGCTGGCAAATCAACAATTTTAAATTTAATTCCAAGATTTTATGACATTGATAATGGAGATATTTTTATTGATAATCAATCGATTTATAAAACAAATACATTTTCTTTAAGAAAAAATATTTCGCTAGTAAGTCAAGAAACAACTTTATTTGATGATACTGTAAAAAATAACGTAGCGTATGCAAAATTAAATGCTACAGATCAAGAAATAGAAAAAGCTTGCAAAGATTCATTCGCAAACGAATTTATAGAAAAACTCCCAGAAAAATACAATACAATGATAGGTGAAAATGGGGTTAGGCTGTCAGGTGGAGAAAAGCAAAGGCTTTCAATTGCAAGAGCAATGCTTAAAAAAAGCCCTATTATTCTTCTCGATGAGGCTACATCTTCTCTTGATGCAGAAACAGAAAGTAAAATTCAGAATGCAATTACAATGTTAACAAAAAATAAGACAACAATTGTAATCGCACACAGACTATCTACAGTTCTTAAAGCTGAAAAAATATATGTTTTAGAAACTGGTAAAGTAGTTGCTGAAGGAAATCATGAATATCTTCTTTCAAACTCGGATATATATAAAAATTTTTATGACAAACAAATTAGAAATTAAATTATGGTATTCGTATACAGATTATTAATTAATCTTATTTTAATTTTTTCGCCAATTATATTAATATTAAGACTTATAAGAAAAAAAGAAGACCCTAAAAGATTTAAAGAAAAGTTTTGTCTTTTTTCAGAAAAGAAAAAGGATGGAAATTTAATTTGGTTTCATGGCGCAAGTGTTGGGGAAATAAAAAGCGTAGTACCTTTAATTGAGAAGCTTGAAAAAAGAAAAAATATTAAACAAATACTAATAACATCATCAACTTTAAGTTCATCAAAAATATTTAAAAAATTCAAATTTAAAAAAACTATTCATCAATTTTTTCCAATTGATAGTCAAGTTTTAACAAAAAAATTTTTAAATTATTGGAGACCTAACTTAGCTATTTTTATTGACTCTGAGATTTGGCCTAATATGCTTATAAATTTAAGCAAGGCTGATATCTCAACAATCTTGCTAAATGCTAGAATTACAAATAAGTCTTATAAAAGATGGAAATTTTTAAGCTCGTTAACTAAAAAAATATTTAAATGTTTTAACGCTGCCTATCCACAAAATAATGAGACTTTAAAATATCTTAAAAACTTCGAGGTAAAAAATGTCAAATTTTTAGGAAATTTAAAATTTTCTGAAAAAGAAAAAATTCCAGAAAATTTAATTAATTATAAATTAAAAAATTTTTTAAAAAATAAAAAATTTTGGTGTGCTGCTAGTACTCATGACAATGAAGAAATAATTAGCGCGTATGCACATTTAAAATTAAAAAAAAAAATTAAAAATCTTGTAACATTTATAATTCCACGTCATACACAAAGAACTGGTGATATTATAAACTCACTTAAAGAACTAAATCTTAAAATTCATCTGCACAGCTCAAAGGAAAAAATAAATAAAGATACGGATATATATATTGTTAATACCTATGGAGAAACGGATACATTTTTTAAATTGTCTAATACAGTTTTTTTGGGAGGTTCACTTATAAATCACGGAGGTCAGAATCCAATCGAGGCCGCAAGAAATGGTTGTAGAATTATTTATGGGCCAAATATACAAAATTTCAAAGAAGTTTATGAGCTTCTAGATAAAAATAAAGTTTCCAAAAAAGTAAAAAATCTACAGCAACTTACAGAGGCTGTTGATCTTAGTATTAAAGGAAGGAAAAGACCGAAAAGTTTAGAAGTTAAAATAAAAAAATTAGGAAAAAAAATATTGAAAGAAACATTATTTGAGATTGAAAGTTATTTAAAAATAATATGAAATTAATAAAACCTAAGTTTTGGGATGCTCAAAAGATATCAATCTGGTCAATAATTTTGTACCCTTTCACATTATTGTTCATTTTGGCAACCTTATTAAAAAAAAAAATCCAAAAAGAAAAAAAATTTTCAATACCAGTTATTTGTGTTGGTAATATATATTTAGGAGGAACTGGAAAAACTCCATTAGCATCCGAATTATTTAAAATCATTAAATTGAACGGGAAAAACCCAGGTTTTATTAAAAAAAAATATAATTATTTATATGATGAAATAAAAATGTTGGAGAAAATTGGAAAAATATTTTCAAATAAATATAGAAATAATGCTATTAATTCACTAATTTTATCTGGACACGACGTAGCTATATTAGATGATGGTTTTCAAGATTTTTCAATTAAAAAAAGCTTTTCAATTTTATGCTTTAACTCAAAACAACTTATAGGAAATGGTTTGGTAATCCCTTCTGGACCACTTAGAGAAAGTATTAATTCAATAAAAAGGGCAGATTGTATTTTTATCAATGGAGATAGAAATATAAATTTTGAAAGTAAAATTTTTGAAATAAACGAAAAAATAAAAATATTTTACTCGAAATATAAGATAAATAATTTAGATACTTTAAAAAATAAAAAGGTAATTGCATTTGCAGGGATTGGAAATCCTTCGAATTTTTTTGATTTGTTAAAAGAAAACAACTTTGATGTAATCGAAG
>CACELK010000004.1 GCA_902560245.1 uncultured Pelagibacteraceae bacterium | reverse complement strand
CATTATATGTATAGAGATCTAATAGAAATAGTAGAGGAAGTAGGTGAATACATTGATACAATATTATTACCTAAAGCAGGTACATCGAGCGATGTGTATTTAATGGATTGTTTATTAACTCAAATTGAAACGAACAAAAAAATTAAAAATAAAATTGGAATAGAGTGTTTAATAGAAACAGCATTAGGAATGTCAAATATAAAAGAAATTGCACAATCAAGTCCTAGATTAGAAGCTCTTCATTTTGGTGTTGCAGATTACGCAGCTAGTTTAAGAGCAAGAACAGTAGTTATAGGTGGTTTAAATCCTGACTATCCAGGAGATCAATGGCATCATGGTTTATCTCAACTTGTAATGACATGTAGAGCATATGGCCTAAGAGCAATTGACGGACCTTTTGGAGATTTTAATGATCCAGATGCATACATAGAGTCTGCCAAAAGAGCAGCGGCGATTGGAATTGAAGGGAAATGGGCAATTCATCCTTCACAAATAGATCTTGCTAATAAGGTTTTTTCACCACCCGAGTCTGAAGTAAATAAAGCAAAAAGAATTATAGAAGAGCTAGATAAAGCTGCAAAAGAGGGCAAAGGTGCAGCTCAACTAGATGGAAGAATGATAGATGCTGCTTCAGCGAGAATGGCAGAAAATGTTGTAAATATAGATAAACTAATTAAGAATAAATAAAATGGACATTCACGAATACCAGGCAAAAAAAATACTATCAGGTTTTGGGGTAACAATTCCAAGAGGTGGTATTGCTTATAGTCCTGAAAACGCAGAAAATAAAGCAAGAGAACTTGGTGGTTCGAAGTGGGTAGTAAAAGCACAAGTTCACTCTGGTGCTAGAGGAAAAGCAGGAGGTATAGTTTTATGTAATTCACCTTTAGAAGTTGCACAAGCAACAGATAAATTACTTGGAAAAAAATTAGTAACAAATCAAACTGGTCCAAGTGGAAAAATTATTAATAGAGTTTATATTGAAGAAGCAACAGATATTAAAAAAGAGCTCTACCTTGGTTTAGTATTTGATAGAAGTTCAGAAAGCATTATGGTTGTGGCTTCTACAGAGGGTGGAATGAGCGTTGAGGAGATTTCAAAAGAAAAACCTGAAACAATTATAAGATCTAAAATTGAAGTTGCAGTAGGGATGCAACAATTTCAAGCTAGAGAAATAGCATTTGGTCTAGGTATTGATCCAAAACTTATATCAAGAATGGCCGACACCATTATTGGATGTTATAGAGCTTTCAGTGAACTTGATGCTACTATGGTTGAGGTCAATCCAATGGTAATATCTAATCAAGGTCAAATTTTAGCTTTAGATTGTAAAATGAGTTTCGATAACAATGCTTTATTTAGAAGAAGTCAAGTTTCTGAGTTGAGAGATAAAACTCAAGAAAACCCAAATGAAGTTTACGCCTCAGATAGAGGTTTAAATTATGTAAGCTTAGATGGAAATATAGGTAATATAATAAATGGCGCTGGTTTAGCTATGGCTTCAATGGATATGATAAAACTTGCAGGCGGAGAGCCTGCAAATTTTCTTGATGTTGGAGGTGGCGCTACACCTGAAAAGATAGTCAAGGCTTTTAAATTAATTTCAATGGATGAAAAAGTAAAAGTAATATTAGTTAATATATTTGCAGGAATTAATAGATGCGATTGGGTTGCTGAAGGAATAGTTCAGGCACTTGAAAAAATAGACATTAAAGTACCATTGGTCATTCGCCTTGCAGGAACAAATGTAGAAAAAGGTAATAAAATTCTTAAGGATAGTAAGATAAACTACATAGAGGCAAATACTTTAGAAGATGCAGCTAACAAAGCCGTAAAAGCATTGGGAAAATAAAATGACCGTCCTTATAGATAAAAATACAAAAATATTAATTCAGGGATTTACTGGTAAAATGGGATCTTTCCATGCTGAGGAAATGATTAAGTATGGATCAAATGTTGTGGGAGGAGTAACGCCAGGCAAAGGTGGATTGAAACATTTAAACCTTCCTGTCTTTAATACTGTTAAAGAAGCAGTCAATCAAACAGGTGCATCTGCTTCAATTTTATTTGTTCCACCTGCTTTTGCAGCAGACTCAGCTATGGAAGCTGCAGATGCTGGAATTAAAACATGCGTTGCAATAGTTGACGGAATACCATCTCATGACATGATTAAAATAAAAAGATATATGAGAAGGTATTCAAGAATCGACAAAATGACATTGATCGGACCTAATTGTGCAGGCGTTATTAGCCCGGGAAAAGCAATGTTAGGAATAATGCCTGGACATATATATAAAGAAGGTCGTGTCGGTATTATTGGAAGATCAGGAACACTCGGATATGAAGCCGCACAACAATTAAAAAATTTAAATATCGGTGTATCAACTAGTGTAGGTATTGGTGGAGATCCAATTAATGGAAGTTCTTTTAAAGATATTTTAGAAAAATTTGAAAAAGATGAAGAAACAGATGCAGTGCTTATGATTGGCGAAATAGGCGGTCCTCAAGAAGTTGCAGCAGGAAAATTTGCCAAAGAAAATATGAAAAAACCAGTTATTGCTTACATCGCAGGTTTAACCGCTCCAAAAGGTAGAGTGATGGGCCATGCAGGGGCAATTGTGTCTGCATATGGAGAGAGCGCTGTTGAAAAAGTTGAGCTATTAAAAGAATGTGGAGTTACTATTTCTAAAAATCCTTCAGTTATGGGAGAAACAGTAAAAGCAGCTTTAAATGGCAAAACGACTTAAACATAAAATTGCAAATATTGAGCTTTCAAAATTAGTTAGTTTATTAGGAAAAATATTAGGAGTAGTTGTAAAAGAACAAGAAGGCAAACTGCTTTATAACAAAATTGAGCAAATAAGATATTTATCTAAAGCGAGTAGAGGAGCTAAAAGTAAACAAAAAATAAAATTAAATGAAACTAAACAATTTAGAAAATTGATAAGTAGCATAAGCAAATTAAACCCTTCACAATCATTAATAATAGCAAGATCTTTTAGTAAATTTTTAAATTTTTCAAATTTAGCAGAGTCGCTAGATAATGTTCACAAGGTAGAAGAGGGCAAAATTCAACAAGCTAGAGGTAACGATGAATTTACTTTGCTTGAGGAGGTGATTGAAAAACTCTTGAATAAGAAAAAAATATCAAAAGAAAAATTTTATAATTTATCTAAAAGCTTAAATATAGAACTTGTACTTACAGCACATCCAACTGAAGTAAAAAGAAGAACACTTATACAAAAATATACAAAGGTAAATGATATTTTAGAAAAATTTAATAAATCAAGAATTTTTAAGATAAAAAATATAGAAAAAGAAAATAAAATTTTAGAAAAAAAACTTCATGAACAAATTACATCAATTTGGAAAACCGATGAGCTTAAAAGATCAAAACCAACACCTGTTCAAGAAGCAAAATGGGGTCTGGCAGTCATCGAGGATAGTTTATGGAATTCTATTCCAAAAATTTGTTCTAGATTGGATGAAGCAGTTCAAAGATATTCAGGCAAACAATTACCAATAAACTATTCACCATTTAAATTTGGATCATGGATGGGTGGAGATCGGGATGGCAACCCAAATGTTAATCATAAAATCACTAAAGAAGTAATATTGTTATCAAGATGGGAGGCTGCAAATTTGTATGAAAAAGAAATAACAAAAATTATACAAGATCTCTCAATGCATGAATGTTCTAACGAAATCAAAAGAAAAACAGGTGAAAGCCAGGAACCTTATAGGGTTTATCTTAGACCGGTTAGAAGTAAATTGCAAAAAACTCAAAAGGAAATCGAACTTTATTTGCTCAAAAGAAAAAAATTTAATGATAAATTAATTGTGAATTCTATAAATGAAATAATAAACCCTTTAGTGGTGGTTTATAACTCTCTGTGTAAAACAAAATGTAAAGCGTTAGCAGATGGATCAGTTTTGGATTTAATTAGAAGAGCTTATGCATTTGGTCTTAATCTTGCAAAATTAGATATAAGACAAGAAGCCTCAAGACATACAGATATAATAAGTAAAATTTATAAACATAAGTTTAAAAAAGATTATTTGAAAATTGATGAAAAAGAAAAAATATCTTTTTTAATTAAATCTCTGAAGTCAAATAAAAAGGTTTTTAATAAAAGAATAAAATTAACAAAAGATGAAAAAGAAACCTGGGAAACGTTCAATATGCTATCACATACACCGTATGAGTGTTTGGGAGCTTATATAATTTCAATGGCCTCGTCTGCCTCAGACATTCTATCTGTAATGCTTTTGCAAAAAGAAGCAGGAATGAAGCAATATTTAAGAATTGTTCCATTGTTTGAAACATTACAAGATTTGAATAACTCTGAGTTAGTTATGAAAGAGATCTATAAAATTAGGTTTTATTTAAAAAAATTTAAAAATCTCCAAGAAGTAATGATTGGCTACTCCGACTCAAGCAAAGATGCTGGAAAATTTGCTGCAGCATGGGCGCAGTATCGCGCACAAGAAAACTTACAAAACTTGTCAAATAAATTTAAAGTAAAATTAACGTTGTTTCATGGAAGAGGAGGATCAGTCGGAAGAGGTGGAGGGCCCATTTATCATGCATTACTATCTCAACCACCAGGAACTGTTAATGGGAGAACTCGAGTTACAGAACAGGGAGAAATAATTCAACAAAAGTATGCAACTGAGTCTCTGGCTGAATATACTTTAGGTACATATTTAGGTTCAGTAGTTGAGGCATCTTTATCACCACCACCTAAACCAAAAAGCCAGTGGAGACTTTTAATGGACAAAATGTGTGAAATATCAAAAAATTCCTACAGAAAAAATTTAATGGATAAAGAATTTTTAGATTATTATTTTAAGGTTACTCCACAGAAAAAATTAGAGTTTCTTTTTATTGGATCAAGGCCTTCTAAGAGAAATAAATCAAATGATATTAAGGGATTGAGAGCAATACCCTGGGTATTTGCATGGACACAAATCAGGTTTTTAATTCCTGCATGGCTTGGCACGTATGAAGCCATTAATTATGCAGTAAAAAATAAAAAAGCAAATACACTTAAACAAATGATTATTAATTGGCCGTTTTTTAATTCAAAAATGGACATGTTAGATTGGGTTTTGGTCAAAACAAATCAAAGAATTGTAAAGTTTTATGAAGAATGCTTAGGAGACAATTATACTAGTAGGACTGGTGAAAAATTAAGAAATAATTTATCAAAGTTAATATTATTAAACAAATCATTAATACCAAAGAATATAATTGAACAGAGAAGAGATTACAGGAACAGGGTGAGAATAAGAAACACCTATGCAGAAGTACTGAATATATTACAGGCGGATATATTAAAGAAACTATCAAGTAAAAAAATTAACAATTTAGATAAAAAGATACTCAACGATGCATTATTGATAACAATTGCAGGTATAGCGGCAGCGATGAAAAACGTTGGCTAAATAGAAATTTCCCTCAGTTTTTTTAGATAGTTTTCAAATTCTTCTACAAAGCTTTCAGTAGGTTTAATTCTTTTTTTCCTTTGATCCTCTGATGTTTTTTCAAGAAAAAAAAAACCTTTCTCACAAGCCTCATTTATTATTAATGCAGATTTAGGTCTTGATGTTTTAAATAATTTTGTTTTTAGCTCCTCAACTGTTATTGGAATATTTTGTTTATAATAAGCCATAATTAATAACATCATATGGTAGTGGGATGGTGACTTTCTAAAAAAGTAATTACTTGAGGTATGTGATTGTTTCATTTGCTCTTCCCAAAATTCAAGTAAAGCTTTCGTACTTTTCATTATGATCTAACTCTTGTTTTTTGAGGATCAAAATGGGGGAATGGAACTATCTTAGCTGGTATTCTTTTTTGATGACCATCAATTTTTCCTACCTCAACCTCGGTTCCAACTTCAGAATGACCTACATCTATTCTACATAAAGCAATATTTTTATTTAAAGTTGGAGATATACATCCACTTGTTATTATTCCAACTTGCGATCTGCCAATGTGTA
Organism: uncultured Pelagibacteraceae bacterium; assembly: GCA_902560245.1. GTDB lineage: Bacteria > Pseudomonadota > Alphaproteobacteria > Pelagibacterales > Pelagibacteraceae > Pelagibacter. Next base: position 71,977 of record CACELK010000004.1, on the reverse strand, counting down.
CACAATCACCATGATTAGCTTTTTCTTTACTAACTAATTCGAGACCAACTAATTTTTTTTGTGGATTGTCTTTTCTTTTTATTAAACTTTCCTTGCCAATAAAATCCTCTGTCTTTGTTTTTAAGGGTACTGTGAAACCAACACCAGCTTCAAAAGGATCAACTTGTCCATCAAACTCATTTCCAAACAAAATTAAACCTGCTTCAATTCTTAATAAATCAAGTGCCCCAAATCCTGCAGGTATTAGACCTTCGTCTTGTCCATTTTCCATGACAACATCCCAAACTTTTGGTGCATCAGACGGATGGCACCATATTTCATAACCTAATTCTCCTGTATATCCAGTTCTTGATATCATTAATGGTATTCCACTTAATTCTTTAACTCTACAAATTGTGAATCTAAACCACTGTAATTCTGATATTTTTGGTTGGGTTGGAGGCGTAAATATAAATTTTTCTAGAATTTTTCTGCTATTTGGACCTTGTAAGGAAATGTTATTTATTTGATCAGTAGAATTTTTAATTCGGACTTTAAAATTCTTTTTCTTTGCTTGTTCTTTCAACCATTCTCCAGCATATTCATCTCCACAGATCCATCTAAAACCATGATCGCTCATTTTTAATAACGTTCCATCATCAAACATTAGTCCATTTTCATAACACATAGAGGAATATACTACTTGCCCAACTGAAAGTTTTTTAATATTTCTAGTTAAAGTATAATTCATTAATTCTTCAGCATCTGGCCCAAGTATTTCAAATTTTCTTAAAGATGAAAGATCAATAATTACTGCTTTTTCTCTACAAGCATTATATTCATTTATTAACCCATGTTTTGTATAATCGTTTGGCAACCAGTAACCTCTAGCATCAACAAAATTTCTTGTAAGTTTTGAAGTACGTTCGTAGAAACCCGTATTTTTTGTAAGTTTTGGTTCAGAGTCAGTTTTCATTCTAAAAGCAAATGATTTAGTAAATTCCTTTTTTTTATCATAAGTTCTAACAAAAATATCAGTCGGATTCCACGAATTACATGGATCAATATCGCTTGGACATGCCGATGTTCCGCAAGTTAAATCTTTAAGTGCTCGCATTATTACATAATCTCCAGGTCTTGCAAAAGACTCGTCTGAAAGAACAGAGTTTTGCCCTCCTGCGGAAGTGTTAAAGAAAAGGTTTATTGCATGCCATCCCTTTTGACGTTTTACTCCGAATTTTTCCATTGAGTCGCTTAGATTATCTGAGCAGTTTGGATGCCCAAAATAACCTGAATCCTCATAGTATTTTCTAGTACATGCTAAATTAAAAGTATCATGTCTTCCTACCGTATCTCTAATTACCTCTACCAAAGGTTCATGATCGGTATCGTAAAATTTTGAATATAAACCAGGACCAGGAAAGGTATTTCCCATAAAAGTTCTCGTAGTTTGCCAATCTAAACCTTTTTCAATTCCTTTATTAAGCTTGCTTGTATCGAAAGCAACAAAATCAGAGCATTGTCTTCCAGTTGGACAAATAATTTGAATATAATCACCTTCTTTCACTTCAAATGATATAGCGGTTTGTTTTTCTATATTTGTTTCATTTAAAGGATCAAACATGGGATCAGGTATTATAGAGTGTTCTTTGTCATTTATAATATTTGCTCTTTTAACAAACACCGTTAAGTCTGTAGGAGGATTTTGTTCATGAACCAGCATTTCATTTCCTGGAGCAGCAAAGACACAATAACATTTATCTTTTGACTTTAATTTTACCTTATCTCCCCAATGAGTGTCTTTATCAAAGACTACCGAGGACTTTGATTTTAAAATATCGAGGTTTCTCTTTTTAAGTTGATAAGAGGCAATTTTTGAGCTTTCATCTTTTTTAATTAAAATTTTTTTTATTTCTGAGTCTGTTTTATTTTCTTTTAGATTTAGAATACCTACTTCAGATTTTCCATCTTTATTGAATACTGCAATTTCACAAATTTGATTTCCCTCATTATTCACGATTTCAATTTCATCTTCTGGAAGAATTTGAATACCAGTTAATCCACCACCATTCACAACATATCTTTCAACTCCAGGTGGTAGCACATTTAATCCTGGTTCTTTTATTTTAAGACTAGTCATCGCAATAATACTCAGTTTTTTTTATGTCTATATTATATAAATATGTTCTAGTTGACTATAAATTTACTTAGGCACATAATTAATCATCTTAATATTAAGGAAAGGGGAAAAAAATGAGAAAAATCATATCTATACTGTCAGCATTAGTTATATCTTTTGTTTCTTTCACAGGAATAGCTAATTCTGCAGATAGTAAGAAACCTATCGTTATCCCAACACACAATTGGTCAAGTCAAATTGTTATGGCTTATGTAATTGGTGGAATTTTTGAAAGTATGGGAAATAACGTAAAATATGTAAACGCTGACTCTCAAGCGGTTTATGAATCTATAAGAATTGGTGATGTAACTATATCACACGAAGTTTGGGAATCTGCATTTGGTAAATCATTTACAACTGCTTTAGATAAAGGTGGTTTACTTGACTGGGGAGATCACGAAGCAAGAACTCTAGAGGATATGGGATATCCAAACTGGGTTGTTGAAAAAGGATTGTGCCCAGGTTTACCAGACTGGACAGCTCTTAAAAACCCAGACTGTGCTAAAAACTTTACAACACCTGACTCTCCAGATGGAAAAGGAAGAATGTTGGAAGGTCCACAAACTTGGCATGGTGACTTAATCCCTCAAAGAGTTGATGCTCTAGGATTAGGAAATCTTTGGTGGGTTAAATTTGCAGGAAGTGCCGATGCACTTTGGGCAGAGTTAAAAGCAGCTGAAAAAGAAGGAAGAGGAACAATCATCTTTAACTGGACACCAAACTTTACAGATGGTGCTGGTTTTACATTTATCGATTTCCCTCCATACACAGCTGGTTGTAGACCAGAAGATGGCGGAGATGGAAAATGTGGTTCGCCAGATGGTTATTTGAAAAAAGCAGTTAATGCTGATTTTCCAAAAACTCATCCAAAAGCGGCGGCAATGTTCAAAAAACTTTCTTTCTCAACAAGTCAGATTGGTGCAATGGCAGCTTTAGTTGACCTTGACAAAATGACTCACGAGGATGCAGCAAAAAAATGGCTGAAAGATAACGAGAAAGTTTGGAAAGCTTTTACTAAATAGGGTTAAAGAGCTACTAAATCTTTAAATCTCTCCCAACTATGTTGGGGGAGATTTTTTTTTAAACAAAATTAAATGATTAAGTATTTTTTAAGTATATTTATTAGTTTATTATTTTTTAATCAAACTCTAGCAAACGATGTTAGCATTAAAGAAAATATTGATCTTGAGTATGTTTGTGATCTAGAAAAAAGAATAATAAAAAATTCAGAATACAATTATCAAACTTTTTTAGCCAAAGATTTAAATGAAAAAGGCTTAGATAAATTTAAAATTTTATCAAAAAAACCTCAAACTCTTTTAATTAAGGGATTATCATTATTTCTCTCAGATTCATCAAAATTAAATGTAAAAGTTGTAAATAAAGATGTGGTTTTATTTAAATCAATTGATCAAAAAAAAAACTATTCAGAATCAGGAATTATCACTAGAAAAACAGGGGAGTTAATCCATGAAATTACGAGAAATATCAAAAGTGAGAACGCTGAAAAATATATTTCAATTTATTCATGCAACAAACAAGACGAAAAAGTCTGATTTTTTTTTGAGTAATTTTGTGTAAAGTATTAATATGAAAAAATATCTCATAAGTATAATTTTAAGTTTATTAATTACTTCAGTTGCTTTAGCAAGAAGCACAGGATGTAAAGAGGGTAATTGTGAAAATGGTTTTGGTAAATGGGTTTACACAGATAAAACTACTTATGAGGGTGAGTGGGTAGGTACAAAAAAAAATGGACAAGGAGTTGAAACTTGGCCCAATGGATACATTTACAAAGGTGAATTTAAAAACAGTGAGTGGAGTGGAATTGGTGTTTTAACTTTTCCAGACGGCTCAACTTATGAAGGTGAGTGGGCAAAAGGATTTATGAACGGCAAAGGAACTTTTACTTGGGCTGATGGAACACAAAAATCAGGCAATTGGAAAAATGGAAAGTTACAAGAATAAATGTCTAGAGAAAATTATTTAAATAAGATTAAAGATTTACCTGAGAATACAAAACAGTTTGGTGGTTTAGTTATGATAATTCTAGTTATTATTTCCTCTTTTTTTGTTTTAAATATTATTTTTGGTGGCGGTGAAGAATTAGTAAGAAAAATGAAATTAGAGGAGGAAAGAATTGAACAAGAAAAAAAATTAAGCGAATTAATATCAAAGCTCCCTTCAGGAATATTAGTAACTTTTGATGGTACAGATCATCATAAGTTAACAAATGAAGTATATGAACAAGTTTGTAAGGCAACTAAACTAATTCCTCAGCGGGCAATTATGGGCGCAAATTTCTTAAATTTTAGAGCACATGAAATTTATACAATTAATGGTAATAAAATTGACGAAACATTTGTTAAGTGGGATGGAAAAAGTAATAAATGCTTTGCAGGTTTTACAGTGAGTGGAAATAATGTTGGAGTTAATGAATCAGTAACAGTTAGTGGAGAAGCATTAAGTTTTTTAAGTACAGGAATTGATACTAGAGTTTATTTTATTAAAAACTTTTAAGGAGAATACAATAATATTATGGATTTAATTTTATCTAAATTTCATATAACCTAATTAATTATTTATGTCCGAACCGGTAATCAAATGTGAAAATGTTTATAAAATTTTTGGAGCAAATGCTCAGAAAATGCTTCAAGATTCAAATGGCAATGTAGATGCTAAAACTTTTCAAGAAAATGGATGCATTGTTGGTGTTAACAATGCTTCATTTGAAGTTTCAAAAGGTGAAATGTTAGTTGTGATGGGTTTGTCTGGTTCAGGTAAATCAACATTATTGAGATGTATTTCAAGATTAACTGATGCAACAGGTGGAAAAATTTTTATCGAAGGCCAAGATTTATTAAAACTTAATAACAAAGATCTTATTGAACTTAGAAGAAATAAAATGGGAATGGTTTTTCAAAGCTTTGCTTTATTGCCTCATAAAACTGTTGTGGAAAATATAGCATTTCCACTTCAAATTAAAGGAGTCAAAACTGAAGATAGTATAAGCAAAGCAATGGATATGGTTAAATTAGTTGGACTTGATGGAAGGGAAAACTATTTTCCAAGAGAACTCTCAGGAGGACAGCAACAGCGAGTTGGTATTGCAAGATCATTAGCTGTTGAACCAGACATTTGGTTTTTAGATGAACCTTTTTCAGCTTTAGATCCATTGATAAGAAAAGAGATGCAAGATGAGTTTCTAAGACTTCAAGAAAAATTACAAAAAACAATTATGTTTATTACTCATGATTTTGATGAAGCTTTAAAACTAGCTGATCGTATAGCAATTATGAAAGATGGTATAATTGAGCAGTTAGATACACCCGCTAATATTGTTTTAAATCCAGCCACTGAATATGTAAGAAAGTTTACAGAGGAAGTGCCTAGAGAAAAAGTTTTATTAATTGAAGATGTAATGGATATTTCTAAAGATAATCTTGGAAATTTAAAAGTTTCGAAAGATGAAATTATTGAGAATGTTGCTGAAAAAATTCTTACTCAGGATAAATCAGTAGCTGTAGTAGATAATAATAATAAAATCATTGGCTCTATTAACCCAAATAAAATAATCAATACAGTTTTTGGAGGAAGAAAAAATAGTAATTAATTATGGAACTTTTCAAGAAATATCCTAAAACTTTTCAATGGTTATTTTTATTATTTGTTTTTTTTGCTCTATGTTTTGCAATAGAAGTTCCTGAAACATATAAATTTATTCGAGGCCAAGCAGAATTCGTTAAGGATCCAAATCAAAGCAGTTATGTGTTTTTAGGCAAAGAAGTAAGATACTATGCTTTCGATGTCTTCTGGAGATTACCTCCGTTGCTAGGATGGTTGCCTATTTGGATAAATGACTCATTATTTTTCCTAATGAACGAATGGATGCCAATCGAAGTTTGGAATGAAGATACTCAAGAATTTAAAAGTCGTCCTATAATTTTACAAATAAGTAGAAATTTAACAGCATTTATGACCTTTCTAATACAGTTGATTAGAGAGATTTTATTAGGAGGTTTAGAAACTATAGTAGCTTTTACAAGTTGGGATTGGATAGATAAAAATCCTTGGGCTGAATTGCCAGGATTACCGTGGACAATTGTTGCTGCAGGCGCAGCATTACTTTCATATAAACTTAGTGGCAAAGGTCTAGCTTTGTTTGCAGGTTTAACTATGGTTTATATTTCTATATTTGGTCAATGGAAACCTTCTATGCAAACTCTTTCATTTATACTAGTAGCAGCACCGTTGTCATTTATTTTTGGCCTAGCTTTAGGTATAGCAGCTTTTAAAAGTAAACGTGTTGAGAAAGCTTTGTATCCAATATTATTAGTGATGCAAACAATGCCACAATACGCAGTACTGGTTCCAGCGCTTGTTCTTTTCGGAGTAGGCGATCATGCTGCAGTAATAATAACTATGGTTGTAGCTGTACCTCCGATGATTTTATTAACTATATTAGGTTTAAGAGCGGTACCCCCAGAAGTTATTGAAGCTGGTAGAATGAGCGGATGTAATAATTGGCAACTAATGTTCAAAGTATTAATCCCTACTGCAAGAAGAGATATATTAATTGGTGTAAACCAGGTTATCATGGTTTGTTTTTCGATGGCAGTTATTTCTGCTTTTATTGGTGCAAAAGGTTTAGGATTTAATTTATTATTGGCATTAAATCAGTTAAATATTGGGTTAGCACTAGAAGCAGGTTTATGCATAAGCTTGATTGCAATTTTATTAGACAAAATGTCTTTAGCTTGGGCAAACAAACAAACCGATTATTTTGGTAATCTAACTTTCTATCAAAGAAATAAAAATATTTTATTTTTTGGAGCAACTGTAATTATTGGAATATTGTTGGCCTATATAGGAACTTTTTTATTTAAAGGTAGTTTCAATTATTTATTTGAAATTCCACATAACAAAGGAATATCCACAGCAGATTTTTGGAACAAGGGGGTAGATTGGATTTTTGATACCTTTTTCGTGTATATTAAAGCATTTAATACATGGTTGATTAAAGATGTACTTCAACCAATGAGAGCTTTGTATTTAAGAATGCCTGCGGTTGCTACAATAGTTTTAGTTGTTGGAGCAGGATACTTAATTGGTGGAACTCGTTCAGCTTTAGTTGTTTGTGCTTTAACTTTATTTATCGCCTTAAGTCCATGGTGGGACAGAGCTTTAGTCACAGCGTATATGGCAACTTTTGGAGTAATTGTGTCCTGTATTATTGGATTTACAGTTGGAACTTTATGTTTTCAAAATAAAAATTCAGCAAGTTTTATGTTGGGAGTCTGTGATATTTTTCAAACCTTTCCCTCTTTTGTATATTTAATTCCTGTAATGATGTTATTTGGTATAACAGATACATCCGTATTGATAGCAGTTATAGTTTACGCAACAATACCCGCAACAAGATATACAATTGAAGGGCTTAGAAGTGTCCCAGCTGGTTTACATGATGCAGCAACTATGTCAGGTGTAAATAAATTTCAAAGATTAACAAAAATAGAATTTCCTTTAGCATTTCCTCATATGATGCTTGGTATAAATCAAACAATTGTGTTTGCATTGTTTATGGTAATAATCGGCGCATTCATTGGTACAGAGGATTTAGGTCAATATATTCTAAAAGCATTATCAGATAAAAAAGGTGCGGGTATTGGGTTAACGCTTGGTATATGTGTAGCCTTCATAGCGTTGATATTTGATAACTTGATAAGATCTTGGGTAGAAAAAAGAAAAAAACATCTAGGTATTGATTAAAAATTTTGTTTAATTTTCAATGAACATTAAATTAATAAATATAATTGGTTGGATTTTATTCTTAGTATCCTCGATTGGTTTTATTATTTCAAGTTTTGGAAATTTTTGGGCTATGTTCGGAAGCCTTTTCTTTTTGGCTGGATGTATAGTTTTTTTGATACCTTATTTTTTTGATTGATTTAAAAAAGTTTTTGAGGAGTCATCCATTGCCGAAGCCCACGGGGTATGATGAATTGGAGCAACAGAACCAGTCACTGGCGAGGAAAAAGATTTGTTTCTGTAGGTCATGATATCTTCTACTTTGTGATGTTCCCATTCTTTAAAATGTTTTCTAATCAATTCAAAGTCGATTTTTGGATAATCTGATAACTCATGAAGTTCTTTTGTATATTCAGTTTGAAAATCTATCATTTGATCTGGATTTTCTAATTTTTCCTCCATAGCAACCCATTTATTTATGTCTTTTTCAATTTCTGAACTATTTGGCATTTTAATTTTACCCATTATTACATCTCTCGCATACCAAGCTTGGCAGTCAAACATGTTAAAAGTATGAAATTGATCTTGCATTCCTAAGTAAAGTAATTTGTGATTATCTTGCCACACAACCCCTTTGTATAATTTTGGAGGATATAATCTATTTCTAGTTTTTAGTTTTAGGTCTTCTGTTAAAAAAGGAAAATAATGAAGATAGCCAGAACATAAAATTATTGCATCAGCTTCTTGTTTGTGACCATCTTTGAAAATTGCTTTGTTTCCTTCCAGTCTATCTAAATAATGAACTTCTTTTACTCCTTTGGGCCATTTAAATCCCATAGGATTATTTCTGTAGCCTATAGTTACACTTTTTGCACCATATTTATGGCATTGAAGAGCTACATCTTCTGCTGAATAACTGCTTCCTAAAACAATAACATTTTTTCCTTTAAACTCTTCTGCATCTCTAAAATCGTGTGAATGCATAATTCTTCCAGGAAAAGCTTTCATCCCAGGATATTCTGGAATAAAAGGAACAGAAAAATGTCCAGTAGATACAACTACGTAATCAAAAATATCTTTAGAAAATTTATCATTTTTTTTATCGAGAGATGTAATTTCAAAATCACTTCCATTAAAAATAACACTTAAAACACTAGTATTAAATTTAACTTTATTTTTAGAATTACCCTTTTTTACTCTACCAGTTATGTAATCATACAAAACTTCTCTTGGTGGAAATGATGGAATTGGTTTTCCGAAATGTTCATCAAAGGAATAGTCGGCAAATTCTAAGCATTCTTTTGGGCCATTTGACCAAAGATACCTATACATACTGTTAGGGACTGGATCGCCATATTGGTCAGATCCTGTTCTCCAACTGTAATTCCATAAACCACCCCAATCATCTTGTTTTTCAAAACAAGTTATTTCTGGTATTTTTTCACCACTTTTTTCTGCCTGTTCAAAAGATCTCAACATAGATAAACCGCATGGACCAGCTCCTATTATTGCTACTTTCGTCATATAATTTTTTTAATTAAGTTAAATTTATAAATGTATTTTACTAACAAAATACTAATAATTGAAATAATATTTATTATTAAAATTAACTTATAATACAGTCCTTTTGTAGGGGTAGAAAAGAATATAATAATGAAAGCTATACTAGCTATAGATCAAGGGACGACTTCAACGAGGGCAATTGCCTTTTCAACTGATGGTAAAAAATTATTTTCATCACAATTAGAATTTAAACAATATTTTCCAAAAAATGGGTGGGTTGAACATAACCCAAATGAAATTTGGGTAAAAACTTTGAAAGTAATAAAAAATGTTAAAAATAAATGTAAAAAAAATAAAATAAAAATTATTACAATTGGCATTACAAACCAACGTGAAACAACAGTTTTGTGGGACAAAACAAATGGTAAGCCAGTTTATAATGCAATTGTATGGCAAGATAGAAGAACGGAAAATTATTGTAAAAAAATTAAAAATAAAGAAAACTTAATAAGAAAAAAAACTGGCCTATTTATTGATCCTTATTTTTCAGCAACTAAAATTAAATGGGTATTAGATAACGTTACAAAAGCAAAAAGACTTTTAAAAAAAAACCTTTTACTATTTGGAACAATTGACAGTTTTTTAATCTGGAAATTGACAGGAGGAAAACTACATGCAACAGATGCAACAAACGCTTCTAGAACGATGCTTTTTAATCTAAATAAAAATAAATGGGATCACGATATTTTAAAAATTTTTAAAATAAAGAAAAATATTCTACCAGTTGTTAAAAATTCTGCTGATAACTTTGGTTTCACAAGCAGAAGAATTCTTGGAAAAAAAATATCAATTTCAGCAGTTCTTGGAGATCAACAAGCAGCAGTAGTTGGCCAAGGTTGTTTTGAAAAAGGATCAGTGAAAAGTACCTACGGTACTGGAGCTTTTGTTATAATGAATACAGGTAACAAAAAATTAATATCAAAAAATAGGTTACTTAGCACCATTTGTTATAGATTAAATAATAAAACAACTTATGCCCTAGAAGGTTCAATTTTTATAGCTGGTGCTGGAATTCAATGGCTAAGAGATAAAATTAAATTAATTAACAATGCATATGAAACCGAAAAAATAGCACGATCAAAAAAAAAAAACCAAGGCATTTATGTTGTACCAGCCTTTACTGGTTTAGGCGCACCTTACTGGAGCCCAAACTCACGAGGGCTTATAACAGGTCTTACAAGAAACACTGATTGGAAAGATTTGGTAAGAGCAGTAATTGAGTCAGTAGCCTATCAAAGTTTTGATTTATTTGAGTCTATGAGAAAAGATGGTTTAAGACCAAAAATTGTTAAAGTTGATGGTGGAATGGTTACAAATAATTGGTTTTCACAATTTTTAGCTGACATATTAAATATAAAAGTAATAAGATCTAAAACAGAAGAAACAACAGCATTGGGAGTAGCCTTTATGGCAGGATACCAAGTTGGTGTTTACAAATCTCTTGGTCATATAAAATCCAAATGGAAAAAAAGAAGAGATTTTACACCAAAATTGAACAAAACTTATCGAAATAAGTTATTGCAAGGATGGAAACAAGCAATTAGAAAAACTTTAGCGTAATTTTGTTATGATAAAAATTTTAATTATTGGTGGTGGGGCCATGGGTTCTGCATTTGCAATTCCATGTATTGAGAATAAAAATAAAGTTACAATTACTGAACCTTATAGCAAGACGTTCATTAAAAATCTTTCTTCAAAAAAAAAATTTCATTCAGCTTTAAAAATTAATCTACCTAAAAAACTAATATTTAAAAAATATTCAAATCAGCTATTAAAAGAAAATTTTGATTTAATAGTTATTGCTTTAAGCCTTTCTGGGATAGATTTTATAGGCAAGGAATTAAAAAACCTCAAAGTCAAAACCCCAATTTTGATTCTTACTAAAGGGCTTAAATATGAAAAAAAAATAAATAAATTATTTACAATTTCAGAATTATTTAAAAAAAAATATAACAGGGTTAATATTTCAGCTCTTAAAGGACCCTGTTTGGCAAAGGAATTGGTAAGAAAAAAACAAACAAGTGTTATCGTAGCAAATAAAAATATAAATATTGCAAAATGGATTGGTAAAAAAATTTCTACGAAATATTATTTAATTGAATATTCTAAAGATATAATAGGAGTAGAAATTTGTTCAGCAATTAAAAATATATATTCCATGATTATAGGCGCCGGTCAAAATTTAAATGCCTCATCAAGTTTATTTCAAAAGTCTTTAAATGAAATGAAATATTTAATTAAATACTTTAAGGGTAAAGAGACAACGATTGAAAGCCTTGCGGGAGTAGGAGATTTATATGTAAGCGCTGCGGGTGGTAGAAATAGTAAAATGGGAAGTTATTTAGGCAAAGGGTATAAATTTAATATAGCAAAAAAAAAGTTTATGAAAAAAGACACTGTAGAAGGTGAACAATTAGTTAGAGAAATTGCACCATACATAATTAAAAAAATTGATAAAAAAAAAATTCCTTTAATGAACAGTTTATTTAGTGCTATTTTAAAGAATAAAAAATTAAAAATCAGTTAATATTAATTTATGAAATTTAATTGGAATTATCCAACAACAGTTTGGGTAGGAAAAAATAGGATTGATGATTTGGCAAGTGCATGTGAAAATTTAAATATTAAAAATCCACTACTTGTAACTGATAAAGATCTGATAGAATTACCTTTTATTAAAAATATACTAGCGAGTCTTAAAAAAAAATTTAGTCAGTTAAGAGTGTTTTCAAACTTTTCAGGAAATCCGATAGGTGAAAATGTTGAGGAGGGTGTAGAAATATTTAAAAAAAATAATAACGATGGAGTTGTTACAATAGGAGGAGGCAGCGCTCTTGATGTTGGTAAGGCGATCGCATTTATGTCTGCACAAACTAGACCCATTTGGGACTTTGAGGATATTGGAGATTATTGGAAAAGAGCAAATAATAATATCTCTCCTATAATTGCCATTCCAACTACTGCTGGGACAGGCTCTGAGACAGGTAGAGCCTCTGCAATTATTAATAAAAAAACAGGAGTTAAAAAAATTATATTCCATCCAAAGTTTTTACCTTCAATTGTCATTTTAGATCCTATGCTTACAGTTGATCTTTCACCAAGATTAACTGCAGCAACAGGAATGGACGCATTAGCTCATAACCTAGAGGCATTTTGTGCTCCTGGCTTTCATCCTATGGCAGATGGGATTGCTTTGGAGGGAATTAAACTGATAAAAACTTCACTTATAACTGCTTTCAATGATGGAAGAAACATTGAAGCAAGACAAAATTTATTAGCCGCTTCTTCAATGGGATCAACAGCTTTTCAGAAAGGATTAGGAGCAATCCATTCATTAAGTCATCCTGTAAATTCTAAGTTTAATATGCATCATGGATTATCCAACGCAATTTTTATGCCTTACGTGTTAACTTTTAATAAAAAATTTATTGAAAAAAGAATTTCCACAATAAGTTCTTTTATTGGTTTAGAGAATAACTTTAAAAGTTTTTTAGATTGGATAATTACATTAAGAAAAGAACTTAAAATTCCACATAAACTCTCAGAATTAATTCAAATTAAACCGGATCAAATTGAAGAGCTTTCACAAATGGCTTTAGAAGATCCATCCACTGCAACAAATCCAAGCAAACTTAAAAAAGAGGATTTTAAAAAAATGTATGAGTACAGTATTGAAGGAAAGTTATTTTAATGAAAAAATTAAGTTTACTTGTAGTAGAGGGAAATCTTTTAAGTGAAAATAAAAATTTTAAAGACGCTGGAATTCAAACTCATACAGAAAGTTTAAAAGAAAGCATTTCAAATTATCAAAAAAAAATTAATTACGAGATTTTAAACCCATCAAGCGAGGAAAATTTTAATAAAATTATTAATAAACTTGAAAGCTTTGATGGAATGGTTTGGGGTGGTAGCAGTTTGAATATTTATAACGATACACCGGAAATAAGACGACAGATATATTTTATGAAAGAGTGTTTTAAAAGAGTAAAAAATATTTTTGCTATTTGTTGGGGAATGCAAGTTGCGGTGACAGCAGCAGGAGGAATTGTTAGAAAATCAATAAATGGTGCCCATATTGGTATTGCTAAAAATATTAAAATAAATAACGAAGGTTTAAAACATCCAATATATAAAAATAAGAAATCTTTATTTAATACCCCTGCTTTTAATTTTGATGAGGTAGAAACTCTTCCCGATGGAGCAATGTTACTATCTTCGAATCCAATTAATAAAGTACAGGGTTTGCAATTCGAAGTTGGAGTAAGCAAAATTTGGGGGATACAATATCACCCAGAGATTACATACGAAAAAATGATAAGTTTAATTAATTTTAGAAAAGATAGATTAATAAATTACCGAAAAGTTTTTGAAAATGAAAATGATATTGATGTTCATATTAAAAATATTGAGCAAGAAAATAAAGTGACTGACAAAAATTCTAGAATGCAAGAGCTCAAAAACTGGTTAGAATATTTAAATGAAAATTAATTCTAAAGAAGATATTATAAAATATTTCAATAATGGATGTAAAAAAAAAGTATTCATAGGCGTTGAAAATGAAAAATTTATATTTGATTTAGCATCAAATACTAGAGCTACCTATGATCAATTAAAAAAAATTTTGATTTATTTAAAAAAGTTTGGATGGCAAGAAATCTATGAAGAATCTAATATTATCGGTTTAAATAAAAATGAACAATCAATTACACTAGAACCTGGAAATCAAATAGAGCTCGCAGGTGGGCTATGTCAAAATATTCACGAGGTATGTTCTGAGTCTTATGTTTTTCAAAAACAATTAGATGAAGCTTGTGAACATCATGGATTAAAAACTATTTCAATAGGATATGACCCAATAACAGATTTGAAAGACGTGCCGGATAATCCAAAAAAAAGATATAAGATAATGACTAAAGAAATGCCAAAAAATGGCAAACTAAGTCTAGAGATGATGTATCTAACCAGTGGTACGCAAATTAATTTAGATTACACATCTGAAAGTGATTTCATAAAAAAGTTTAAAGTTATTTCATTTCTTACTCCATTAACTATAGCTTTATTTTCTAACTCGGCGGTAAAAAAAAATAAACCAACAGGATATTTATCCTATAGATCAAAAGTATGGCAAAACACTTCAAGAGGAGGTTTGCCAGATTGTTTTTTAGATGAGATGGATTTTGAAAAATATGCAGATTTTAGTCTAGAATTTCCTTTATTATTTTTGCTCGAAAATAAAAACTATGTTAATCCAAATAAAAAAAATTTTAGAAACTTAATCGAGGATGGGAAAGCAAACTCAGAAAATTTTCAATTACATTTATCTACAATATTTACTGAATTGAGATTAAAAAAATATATTGAATTAAGATCAATTGATGCATGTGAATGGGATTGTCATTGTGCTGGTCCTGCATTTTTTACCGGACTATTATACGGCGCACTAGATGAAACCTTCGATATTATTAAAAAATGGAACAAACAGGATGTAAAACAAGCTTATGCTACTTCTTATAAGAATGGATTAAACACTATTTTAAATGGAAAAGATTTATTGTTTTGGTCAAAAGAGTTACTTAAAATTTCAAAAAAAGGTTTAAATAAGAGATCGTTTTTAAACCAAAATAATAATAACGAAACTGTTTATCTTAAAAATATAGATAATATTTTATTAAAGAAACTTACCAAGGCAGAGCAAACATTGAAACAATTAAAAAAATGAAAAAAATACTTGCTATTCAATCTAATACCTTAAAAGAAATTAATATTAAAACTGATACAACTCTTTTGTTAGCATTAGAAGGCCAGAGAAAAGGCTATCAAATTATTTGGTATGAGACTAAAGATTTAACATTAATAGGTTCAAAAGTTTTTATAAGAGGAAAAAAAGTAAAATTTTTTGATAAATCTAAAAATTTTTACAAAATAGAAAAAACAATAAAATTCGATTTGTCCAAAGCTAAGATTATTTTAATTAGACAAAACCCACCATTCAATATGGATTATATTAATTCAACTCATTTTTTGGATCATATAAAAACTAAAAATATAATTAACAATCCAACTTCAGTAAGAAATGTGTCTGAAAAATTTTATTCTACTAATTTTTTAAGATATATGCCAGATACAATTTTTACAAAAAATATAAAAGAAATAAATTCTTTTCTGAAAAAGAAGAAAAAAATAGTAATTAAACCTATCCATGGTTATGCAGGTAAAAATATTCTTTTTATAAAGAAAAAACTAAATGAAAAAACTATAAAAAATTATATTAAGAATTTTGGTCATGTAATGGTTCAAAAATATTTACACAAAGTTAAGGAGGGAGATAAAAGAGTTTTTATAATTAATGGTAAGGTAAAAGGAGCTATAAGAAGATTGCCAAAAAAAGGCTCTATTCTCTCAAATATATCTCAAGGAGGTGTAGCGATAGAAACAAAACTCAATCCAAGGGAATTAAAAATATCGAAAATTGTTGCCAGAAGTTTAAAGAAAAGTGGAATCTTTTTCGCAGGAATTGATCTAGTTGGTGGGTATCTAATAGGAGATATCAATGTAACTTCCCCAACAGGTTTGCCTCAATTTAAAAATTTGACTGGAAAAAATTTAGCAATCGATTTTTGGAGCGAATTAGAAAAATTAAAATAAACCTTCTACTTCGCCATCTTTATTAACTTTAATATATTCTGCTGCAGGCCTTTCAGGTAATCCCGGCATTGTCATTATTTCCCCGCATATAACAACAATGAACTCTGCACCTGAAGAGAGCCTAACCTCTCTTACTGGAAGAACATGTCCTGTAGGAGCTCCTTTTAAATTAGGGTCTGTTGAAAAACTATATTGAGTTTTGGCAACACAAATTGGAAGTTTTCCATACCCTTTCTTTTCAAAATCTTTCAACTGGTTTCTAACTTTTGTATCAGCCACAACTTCGCTTGCATGGTAAATTTCTTGACCAATTTTTTCGATTTTCTTAAATAAAGGAAGCTTATCCTCATATAAAAACCTAAAAGTATTTTTACTCTTATTGCAAATTTTAACAACTGTGCTAGCAAGATCTTTTATACCATTCCCTCCATCTGACCAATGGGTACACAACGATATTTCAACACCGAAATTTTTACAAAAATCTATTAGAAAATTTACCTCTTTATTTGAATCTGTAGCAAAGTGATTTACAGCAACTGCCACCGGTACTCCAAACTTTCTAGTATTATTTATATGTCTTTCCAAATTAGTTAAACCTTTTTTTAGAGCATCTAAGTTCTCTTTTTTTAATTCATCTTTTTTTACACCACCATGCATCTTAAGAGCTCTTATTGTTGCGACTATGACAACACAATCTGGTTTAAGACCAGATTTTCTACATTTAATGTCTATAAATTTTTCAGCACCAAGGTCTGCTCCAAATCCAGCTTCTGTAATTACATAATCTGATAATTTTAATGCTGCCTTAGTAGCAATTACTGAATTACATCCATGAGCAATATTTGCAAATGGACCTCCATGAATAATTGCAGGATTATTTTCTAAAGTTTGGGTAATATTTGGTCTGATTGCATCTTTTAAAAGAACTGTCATCGGCCCTTCTGCCTTAAGATCTTTCGCATAAATCGGTTTCTTATCTCTCGTGTAACCAATGGTAATATTTCCAATTCTTTTTTCTAAATCTTTTAAATCTTTTGATAAGCAAAAGATTGCCATAATTTCAGAAGCTACAGATATGTCAAAACCATCTTGTCTAGGATATCCATTTGCAATTCCCCCAAGATCAACAACAATAGATCTTAATGATCTATCATTCATATCTATTGCTCTCTTCCATACAATTCTTCTAACATCTATATTTAATTTATTACCCCAATAAATATGGTTATCTATTAATGCTGAGAGTAAATTGTGTGCGGAAGTAATGGCGTGAAAATCTCCTGTAAAATGTAAATTTATTTGTTCCATAGGAATTACCTGTGCATAACCACCACCCGCAGCCCCACCTTTCATTCCAAACGACGGACCTAAGCTAGGTTCTCTAAGGCATACTATAGATTTTTTACCAATTTTGTTTAAACCATCGCAAAGACCAACTGAGGTTGTTGTTTTTCCTTCACCAGCTGGAGTTGGCGTTATTGCTGTAACCAAAATTAATTTTCCATTCTTTTTATCCTTAAGTTTTTCCAAATAATCAGATTTAATTTTCGCCATATATCTTCCAATTGGACTATAGGCCTCTGGTTTATCTGGGACATTTATGCCATCAAGAATTTCTTGAATGGGTTTCATTTTTGCCGCTCTGGCAATTTCAATATCTGATTTTACTTTTCTCATAAATAACGGCTTTTTATACCCTCTAAAACCATTTGAAGCTGGATTAGTATCTCTTTTTTTTGAATTTTGAAAGTTCTAAAAAATATATATAAAAAAAATAAAGAACTAATTATACTTATTGCTATAAAATTTTAGCATGCAAAAATACTCAGTATTTAGTTTATTTAAGAATGCCTTGAAGGGTCATAAAGATTGGGAAGTTGCCTGGAAAGACCCAAATCCTAAAGAGGAATATGATGTCGTTATAATTGGTGGCGGTGGCCATGGTTTGGCTACAGCATATTACCTAGCTAAAGAACATAACATTACTAATGTTGCGATAGTAGAGAAGGGTTGGATTGGCGGAGGTAACGTAGGTAGAAATACAACAATATTAAGATCAAATTATATGCATGATGAAAATGGCCTTTTCTATGAAAAAGGGATGGAGTTATGGAGAAATATGAGTCAAGAGCTCAACTTTAATGTGATGTTTTCACCAAGAGGCATTATTAATTTAGCTCATTCCGACGCCCAAATGAATGCATATGCTCGAAGAGGAAATTCTATGAAATTAAATGGAATTGATGCAGAACTTTTAGGTAGAGAAGAAATTAAAAAACTGGTTCCTATTTTAGATTTCTCTGAAAATGTTAGATTTCCTATTTTTGGTGGCTTAATGCAACCAAGCGGCGGAACTGCAAGACACGATGCGGTTGCTTGGGGATACGCAAGGCAAGCTGATTCCATGGGAGTTGATATAATTCAACATTGCGAGGTAACTGGATTTGATGTTGTTAATGGAAAAATAAAAGGAATACAAACTTCCAGAGGAAACATAAAAGCTAAAAAAATTGGACTATGTGTAGCTGGAAGTACTTCAGTTTTAGCAGAGATGTTAAATATGACATTGCCTTTAGAAACTCATTTATTACAAGCTTGTGTGTCTGAACCAATTAAACCAATACTTGATCACGTTGTAACATTTGGTGCAGGACATTTTTATTGCAGTCAATCTGACAAAGGTGAAATGGTAATGGGTGGAGATTTAGATGGATATAATAGTTATGCTCAAAGAGGAAATTTACCAACTTTGCAACATGTACTTACAGAGGGAATAGCTATGCTTCCGTTTTTAAGTAAGCTTAAAATGTTAAGAACTTGGGGCGGAATTATGGATATGTCAATGGATGGATCACCTATAATTGATAAGACACACATAGAAGGATTATATTTAAATTGCGGTTGGTGCTACGGTGGTTTCAAAGCCACACCAGTTTCAGGCTGGACATTTGCTCATACAATTGCCCAAGACAGAGTTCATGATTTAAATGCTGGATTTAATTTAAACAGATTTAATACAGGACACTTAATTGATGAAAAAGGCCTTGGTACAAAAACTTGGATTTCATAAATGTTGTATATTGAATGTCCTTATTGCGGTTTAAGATCTCAAAATGAATTTGCTTATGGTGGAGACGGGACTGTAAAAAGACCAACTTTAAATAAAGAAGTCTCAGATAAGGAATGGGATAATTTTGTTTATAATAGGAAAAGTCCTAGAGGGAAACATGTTGAACTTTGGCATCATATTTCTGGATGTAGACAGTGGATTAAAGTTCAAAGAGATACTGTAACCCATGAAATTTTTAAAACAGTGAGTGCTGACAAAGAAATATAAATCATGAGTCAAACTTATAGATTAAATAATTCTGGACAAATAAATAGAGATAAAAAAATATCTTTTAAATTTAATGGCAAAAAATATTTTGGTTTTGAGGGTGACACCCTAGCATCTGCATTGTTGGCTAATGGCATCCATCTTGTAGGTAGAAGTTTTAAATATCACCGACCAAGAGGATTTTTTGGTGCTGGGGTTGATGAGCCTTATGCAATTGTTCAAATGGTTAGAAACAATGAAACAGAACCAAATGTAAGAGCTACTGAACAAGAGTTATTTGAAGGACTGGAGGCAAAAAGTGTAAATTGTTGGCCAAGTGTTAATTTTGACATTGGTGCAATAAATAATTTTTTTAATAAATTTTTGCCAGCAGGTTTTTATTATAAAACATTTATGTGGCCAAAAAGTTTTTGGTATAGAATTTATGAACCATTTATCAGGAAAGCAGCTGGATTTGGTGTAGCATCTACAAAATACGATAGCGAAAGATATGAGCATAAATATGAGTATTGTGATTTATTAATAGCAGGTTCAGGTCCAGCAGGTTTATCAGGAGCCTACGCAGCAGCAAAAAATGGAGCACGTGTAATTTTAGCTGAGGAAAAACCTCGTTTTGGAGGAAGTTTATTAACAAGTGAGGTCAATATTGGCAATCAGAGTGGTAAAGACTGGGCAGAAAAAATCATAGCTGAGCTTAAAGAAATGCCAAATGTAACTGTCAAAAATAGATCACAAGTTTTTGGTTATTACGATCATAACATGTTAGTGATGTCAGAAAAAGTAAGTGATCACTTACCTAAAACTAAAAAATTTAGTCCAAAACAAAGACTTTGGTACATAAGGGCTAAAGAAGTCTTAATTTCTTCAGGCTCAATCGAAAGACCTATAGTATTTGGAAATAATGATACACCAGGTGTTATTTTAGCCTCTGCTGCAAAAGAATATTTAAAAGTTTATGGAGTTTTAGTCGGAAAAAAACCATTAGTCTTCACTAATAATGATAGTGCGTACGAAACAGCTATTGAATTTAAGAAAAATGGAATTGACCCAATTATATTGGATTCAAGAAACGCCCCAAAATCAGAAATTATAGAAGAAGCAAAAAATTTAGGAATAGAGATTAAGTTTTCATATGTAGTTGTTACAGCAAATGGTTATAAAAAAGTTAAATCTGCACAGATAGCCCATATTTCGTCCGATAAAAGAAATTTAGGAAAAATAGAAAAAATAAATTGCGATTGTATTTGTGTATCAGGTTTTTGGACACCAACTATTCATTTATCATCTCAATCAGGAAATAAAACGAAGTTTGATGAAAAAATTGATGCCTTTGTTCCTGGTAAATCAAAACAAAACGAAACAACGGTTGGATCTGCAAGTGGTATATTTAATCTAGAGGAGACAATAAGTACATCCTTTGAAAAAGGATATCAGCTATCAAAAAAAATTACTAATAATGATAATAAAGTTTCAGCACCTCAAGTTTCTGAAAAAAAATTTACAAATCATGATAAATTTTGGTGTGTCCCACTCCCAGATAAAAAGAATTTTAAGAGATTTTTAGATTTTCAAAATGATGTCACAGTTTCTGATATAGAGCTTGCTCTCAGAGAAGGATACAGATCAATAGAACATGTAAAAAGGTATACCACATTAGGTATGGCAACCGACCAAGGCAAAACTAGTAACCTTAATGGGCTACAACTAGTTTCTGATGTAGAAAATAAAGTAGTACCTTCTGTAGGGCATACTACCTTTAGACCTCCTTACACACCTGTTTCAATTGGAGCAATAGTCGGTAGAGAAATAGGAAAGCATTCTAAACCAACCAGAAAATCACCCATGCATTCATGGCATGAAAAAAATAATGCAGTATTTGTTGATGCTGGAATGTGGCTAAGACCACGATATTATAAAAAAGGAAACGAAGGTTTATTTGAAGCCTCAAAAAGAGAAGCAGAAAATGTTAGAAAAAATGTTGGGGTTTGTGATGTTACTACATTAGGAAAAATAGATATCAAAGGTCCAGATGCAGCAGAATTTTTAAATAGAGTTTATACAAATGCATGGTTAAAACTCCCAGTTGGAAAAGCAAGATATGGAGTAATGTTAAGGGAAGATGGAATAGTAATGGATGATGGTACAACAACTAGAATTTCTGAAAATCATTATCATATGACAACAACAACTGCACAAGCTGCAAATGTATTGTCTCATTTGGAGTATTATTTACAATTAGTTTGGCCAGACTTAAATGTAAATGTTGTTTCTACAACTGAACAATGGGCAGGAGCAGCAATAGCTGGACCAAAATCTAGGGATTTGTTACAAAAATTATTTCCAGATAAAGATTTTACAAACAATGGTTTGCCTTTTATGGGCTATACAGAGGGAAGTTTATTTGGTGTACCTGCAAGAATATTTAGAATTTCATTTTCTGGTGAGTTGGCTTACGAATTAAATGTAGAGTCTGACTTTGGTAATTTTATGTGGGAAAAAATAATTGAAGTAGGAGATGAATTTAAAATACAGCCATATGGCACCGAAGCATTATCCACTTTAAGAATTGAAATGGGACATGTTGCAGGATCAGAGTTAGATGGCAGAACAGTTCCATATGATAATGGTCTTGATGGACTTGTGAGTAAAAAGAAAGATTTTATTGGAAAAAGATCTTTAAACAGAGAAGCGTTTAAGGCACAAAATAGACAAAGAGTAGTCGGCGTTGTTCCTCTAGATAAAAAAACGAGCATTCCTGAAGGATCTCATTTAGTTAAAGAGGCTACGGCAAAATTACCAAACCCTAAACTTGGTCATATATCGGCATCTTGTTGGAGTGTAGAATACAATAACCCTTTTTCCCTAGCTATTTTAAAAGATGGAAAAAATATGATTGGAAAAAAATTATACGCTTTATCTCCACTTAAAAAGAAATCAATACCAGTTGAGATTGTATCATCGCATTACGTAGATCCAAAAGGAGAAAGAGTAAGATCATGAAAAGCCAGTCTCCACTAGACATTGTTCATGAAAAAGGATTAAACGGCGATTACGAGGGTAAAAATGAATCAGATATCCTAAAAATTAATGAAGTAAAAAATCTTTTAATTGTTCAAATTGTAAAATTCAAAGATTCAAAAATCACCATAAGTAATTTCAAAATTAATGGTATAGAAATGAGCGAAGAGTCAAATATGGTTAAATCAATTAATGAAACAAGAATTTTATGGGTCGGGCCAAATAATTGGCTGGTAACCTCAACAGATAAAAATTTACTGCCAAAAATTAAAGAAACTTTTAAAGAAACCGATTTTGCTGTAACAGATTTGTCGCACTCACGGGCCATAATTGAAATTGAAGGTAAAAATTGCAGAGAAGTTTTAAAAAAAGGATGTCCATACAATTTTAACGATTTGAAAAAAAATAATTGTGTTAACTCAATTTTTCATGGAATCACTTTAACAATAGACATGATGAATGATTCACCTGAAAAAATAAGATTATTTGCACTAAGAAGCTTTGGTGAGTCTATGCATCATTCAATTACTGACGCTTCCCTAGAGTTTGGTTATAAAAATATTTAGAAATTCAAGCACAGGTTTAATTTTTAAGTTTATAAAACTTTCAATAACCTGTTAGCAAAATCAATTAGTTCATTGATTTTTAAAAAATAAATTATACCACCTAATAATATCAACGAATCTATAAAAGTGAAAAAAATTATATTACCAGTAATATCTTTCTTTACCTTAAATGGTTGCATAGAGACTACAGCATTATTAGGACCAGCAATAAGCGTTGGAACCTCAGGAAATGTTTACCAAGCCAGCATATCTTACGCATCAAATCAAATCATTTATAGTTCTACAGGAAAAACAACAATTGAACATGTAAGTTCTTTTCTAGATCGCGAAATCGAATTTGATAATGATATGGGACTTATTTTCAAAGATAATACAGAAGAAATTACTGAGAAGGTTTTTATTAAACAAAATAAAAATGTTAAAAAATTAAAAGAACAAGTTTTAACTAGTAATAAAGATAAAGAATATAAATCCGAATCTGAAAAAATTGCTCAAGAGGACCAATTTATTTTATTTTAATTAATATCTAAATTCATATATACAGAATTTACATCTTTTTTGTAATGAGCAAATGGTTCGCATGCTTTAAATCCACATAAAGCAAACAACTTTCTAGCTGGTTTAAAAAATTTACCAGCCCCTGTTTCTATGCTTATTTTTTTAATTTTTAAAATTTTTGCTTCGTTTATAAGATGTCTTATCAACTTTATGCCATATCCTCTGTTTCTAAATTTATTTGCTACTCGAATAGATTTAAATTCTCCATGGTCTTTACTTAAAAATTTTAATGCACCACATCCAATTAATTCATCATTATCCCACATACTCCAAAATTTTATCGAAGATTCTTTAAGACCTTCAATATCCAAAACATGGGTACTACCTGCGGGAGAAACAGACCTGAGTTCAACAAAATGTTCTCTTAACAGTTTATCGACGTTATGATCATCAAAATTTCCCTCAATTGATTTCATTTTAATACATTTTCAATTTTCTCTAATTGTCCGATTTTAAAAACAATTGCATCGTCAGGATGATAACCGTACTGATTAGATGAATTTTTAAATCGTTTTCCTGGTTCCATTATTGGTTCTAGAGATAAAACAACTGTGCCCCAATGCATCCCTAAAACTTTTTTACTTTTCAAGTCTTTTCCAATTTTGAGAGCCTCTTCTGGGTTAGTATGATAAATTGATTTATCTTTTTTTGGAGCCATGGGATAAAAATTATATGCACCAATATTTATAAAAGTTAAGTCGATCGGCCCATATTTATTTCCAAGTTCTTTGTAAATATTTCCGTATCCTGTATCACAAGCAAAGAAAAATTTTTTATTTTTATATTCAATTAAAAAACTTCCCCACAATGTTTTATTTGTATCCCAAAGACTTCTTTTTGACCAATGAACAGCGGGAACAAAGGTTATTTTAATATCATTTATTTTTAGTTCATCGTACCAATCCATTTCATAGACGTCATTAAAACCATTTTTTGTAAAATATTTTCCAAGCTTTAATGCAGTAGCAACTTTAGCCTTTTTAAATGGAAATCTTTGTATTGTTCTAGTGCTAAGATGATCATAATGATTGTGTGTTAAAAGAAACAAATCAACATTAGGCAGCTCATTTAAATTTATTGCTGGGTCAACAAATCTTTTAGGCCCAAAAATTAATGGCCCCATATTCTTCTCAAATACAGGGTCTGTTATGATAGTTGTATTTCCCAGTTTAATTAAAAAGGTTGCATGTCCAATCCATAATATATAATCGCTATTTTCATTTTCTTTTAGAGATTTAATTACTTCTTTTTTTTCAATCACATGATTTTTAGGGACATTCATATCGAGCTTCTTTTTCTCGTTATTGAAAACTTTATAACTCCATTTAAATTTCGTATCTCTTACTGGTGAGCCTTCAGGGTTTCTAAAAGAGCCATCTTTCAGATGATGATAAAGTTTATTTTCCATGGCATTTAAATCTACTATAAAATTTATTAAAAATATTATGATTATAAAATGTCTTAACACAAATTAATTATAAAATTGAAGTTTGTTTTTCAACATTTTTCTGTAATTGTTAAGTGTCCCATTTTTCTTTTTTTTTTAATATCTTTTTTTAAATAATCAAAAAAGAACTCATTATCTTTAAATTTTTTTCCTCGATAAGCTGTAATATTGTCACCCAATAAATTGATCATTTTGGCATTAAAGTTTTTTTTGATTTTAATTTGTTCTAAGCCACAAATTGCTCTTATGTGATTTTCAAACTGACTAATATTATGACTGTTAATTGTTAAATGACCTGAATTATGAACCCTTGGGGCGATTTCATTGACGTAAAGATTATCGTTTTTATCCACAAAATATTCAACACATAGCGTTCCTATGTAATTTAATTCTTCCGAAATTCTTACTGCCCAATCCTTTGATTTTTCTAAAATTTTTCCATTTATATCAGCGGGTATTTTTGAATATTTTAATATTTGATCTTCATGAACATTTTCAATTGGTTCATATATTTCATATTTTGATTTATCGAATCTTGTAATAATTACTGAAATTTCCTTTTTTAAATTTATTATTTTTTCTAAAATAAATTCATTATTAAAATCTGGTTTAAGATTATTTAATTCATCAGCCGTTTCTATTTTATATTGACCTTTTCCATCATAACCCATTGTACAAGTTTTTAATATTCCAGGTATTAGGTCAATTTTTGATTTTAAATCTTTATCATTTTTTACATGTACATATTGAGTTGTATTAATATTAATTTTATTTAAAAAATCTTTTTCACTTAATCTATTTTGTATTATTTTATTAATTTTTGGATTAGGTAAAACTTTTTTGTGTTTGTTTATTTTTTCTAAAGTTACAAAAGGGATATTTTCAAATTCAAAGGTAACTAAATCTACTTTATTAACAAATTCATCTATTTTACTATCGTTATTATAATTTCCACATATAAATTCATCAGCAAAATTTTTTGCCGGAGAATTAGCATCATCACAAAATATAATTGTTTTAATATTTATCTTCTTTGCAGCTTCAGCTAGAAGACTACCTAGTTGTCCACCACCGATTATCCCAACAGTTGGATTTGTCATGTTACCGAGGTTTTTTTTTAATTGAATTTGTTTGTTTATTTCTCCAGAGATTTAATTTTTTTTTCAAAACTCTATCGCTGAGCGACAATATCGATGCAGCGAGAAGTCCTGCATTAATTGCCCCATCTTCTCCAATTGCAACAGTTCCAACTGGAATTCCCTTTGGCATTTGTGCTATTGATAGCAAGCTATCTATACCTTTAAGTTTTTTACTTTCTATTGGAACTCCTATTACAGGAATTTTAGTTAAAGACGCTATCATACCTGGAAGATGCGCAGATCCTCCTGCTCCAGCAATAATAACTGAAAACCCATTTTTTTCAGACGATTTAGCAAATTCATACATTCTTTTAGGAGTTCTATGCGCAGATACTATTTTGGTTTCGTATTTAATTTTAAGCATTTTCAGCACTTTTTCACTTAGTTTCATCGTAGAATAATCAGATTGACTACCCATAACTATCGCAACTTTAACGTTTTTGTTCTTGTACGGCATTTTTATCTTTTAATATCAAAAAATTTATCACTAATATATCTAAAAATATGAATTATAAAATTGATAATCTACAATATTGCAAATGGTCAAGAGAAGTATTTAAAATTAACCGTGAGGCAGGACTCGATGCAGTTCATGTCACTGTAGTTTATCATGAGGATTATGATGAATTTTTAGCAAGGGTTAAGGAGTGGGATAAGCATTTTAAAGAAAATTCAGATTTAATTTTTTTAGGGAAATCGCATGAAGATATAGAGAGGGCAAAATTAGAGAAAAAAACTGCAATTTTTTTTGGTTTTCAGAATTGTTCGCCAATTGAGGATGATATAGGGCTTGTAGAAAAAATTTATGAAAATGGATGCAGGTTTATGCAACTTACTTATAACAATCAGTCTCTTTTAGCGAGCGGTTGTTATGAAAAAAACGATAGTGGTGTTACAAATTTTGGAAAGGAAGCTATTAGAGAAATGAATAGATTAGGTATAGTGATTGATATGTCTCACTCTGGCGAAAAAAGTACATTAGACGCAATTGAGATAAGCGATAAACCTATAGCTATTACTCATGCAAATCCAAATTTTTGGTATAAGGCTTTAAGAAATAAATCAGATCAACTTTTAAAAACTTTAAGTGAAAGCGGAGGAATGTTAGGTCTATCTTTATATTCTCATCATTTAAAAAACGGTAGTGATTGTACTTTAGATAGTTTTTGTGAGATGGCAGCAAAAACTTGTGAACTTATGGGAGTTAAAAATGTTGGAATTGGATCTGATCTCTGTCTAAATCAACCTGACAGTATTGTTGAATGGATGCGGAATGGTACTTGGGCAAAGAAAAAAAATTATGGAGAGGGATCAAAAAAAAAACCAGGTTTTCCTAAACAACCTGATTGGTTTATAGATGCTAGAGGATTTAAAAATTTAGAAAATGGACTAAGGAAAGTAGGGTTTAACGAAATGGAAGTTAACAATATATTGGGTAACAATTGGTATAATTTTTACAAAGGGATAAATTAGTGGAAGTTAAACTTAGAGATCCAAAAATTGTCATGAAGTTGTCAAAACTTGGATCATTTCATCAATCAAAATTATCATTTTTGAGATCATTTTTAAAAGAGTTTAGTGATTGGGATTTTAAAAGAGACTTATTTGATTTAGATGAGAATGGATATGGAAAAGCTGTTTATTCCTTAAAAAAAAATAATAAAATTTATTCCTTAGTTTGTTTTGCGAATAAATTAAGTGATTTAGAAAGATCTGATAGAGTAATAGCAACTAAATGGGACGCTGCTTTTACTTTACATGATGGAATTCCTACAAAAACAGATATAGAAAGACTGCAAAAAAATGTACCAAAACAAGAAGTTGGTAGACTCTCTTATAAAGAATTAACTCTATCTAGAGCAAATAAATCAATTAGAATTTTTAATTATATTGTTGAATGCTTATCTAAAGGCAAACAACCAGATAAAAAAAAAGTTTTTGATGTGGGGTATTTATATAGAACTACAGCAGTTTATGGTTCAGGAAAATTTGGATTAGCAGATAGATTTAGAATAAAAAATAGAAATGAAATATGTGGTCCGTTCAGGTTAGAAATGATGTTAGTTTATTTAGTTAGACAATTTACTTTTGATCAGGTTAATCATATTGCTAAGCAAAAAAATCCTGGTAGAGCTGTAGAACTTGATAAGGAGATCTGCAGAAATCTCGGCATAGGAAATTCTACTGGATTAGGAATGGCTCCTTTTATAGTTAATCATCCAACACTCTTAAATAATTGGATTATGTCTAGAGAAATGTCTCTTAAAAAAATAAGGGAAATCAAAAATGTAAAAAATCAGGACGCAGAAATTTTTAAAGATATTTTAAAAAAATCACTTAAAAATATATCCTTTTGGAATACAGAAAGTGAATTCCAAAAAAAAAAAATAGTAGGTCTATATAAAGATTTAAAAAAATTGATTGATTTTTTGGACAAAGATTTTAATTTTAAAAAAGATTATCCCTTTAACGATTTATATCTATGGTGTGAAAAAAATCTTAAAGATGAGTGTATTGAATATGCTGTTTCAACATTTATGGAGCCATATGATGATATTATTAACCCTCTAATTTATCAAATGAGTGCAGATGAAGATAAATATTTTACAATTCCTACACAAAAAAATATTGAAAATTTACGTAGTATAATAGAAAAAAATTATTCAGAAATTCTTAAAATTGATTTTTCAAAAGAGGAAAACAATAAAAATTTTTGGTTTATATCTAAAAATAAAGAAGAGCCAAGATTGGCAGATAGATATAAAGAGCAAGGTGCAGAATTAGAACAGCCACTTGCAATTGCAAGGGACATTTCAAGGCTCTATCAAAGAATTTCAAAAATAAAAAATTCATTAAGTGTCGGAAAATTTTTAATTGAAAATAACGATTTAAGACATGCAATAAGAAGAGTATTTATCTCTGAATTTTTTCCATACTCAGAGATTCAAGATAATACCATTGGTTCAAAATTAATGCCTATAGACATGTTAAGATTAAAACTGTCCTTCTTTGGCGCAGTTAAGTTTGATCCAAGATCAGATAAGTGGTTAAGAATTTGTATGTTTCAGGGAGCGCCTTTACCAAATGAACTTCAATCTTATGATAGTGGATGGATTTATAATTCTATTAATTAATGATAAGTTTAAGTGAAATAGATACAACAGTTAAGAGAGCAACTAAAGCAATTGGATTTTCTTGGGGTATTGCAGAAGAAGTGGGAAAATGTATTCGAACTTTAGAAATGTTTGGTTTGCCTGGAATAAAAAATCTTAATCAATATTACAAAGTTTTTGCTAATAAAAAGTTTCAAAATGTAAGCCTTATAGCTAAATCAAATATATCAAAGGTATCTTATTGCCCTATAATTTCTGGTGTAAATTTTTTAGACCAAATTCATACCTTACAAAATTTAGAAGAAATAGAATTTGAAAACTTCGGTTTTCCTATTCTTTTCATACCATTTTTAAGTAGATCTTCCGAAATAATAGGAAAAAGAATTTTTTTAAAAATTGATGATAAGGAGTTTTTATTAAATTTTAATCAATCAATTTTCTCTAATTATTTTAATAAAAATGTCATTGAAAATGCAAATATAATTAAAATATCTTTTATTGAAAACAAAGACTCTTTTAGTGATCAAGATTGGCAAGATCTTTATAAATTATCTGAACAAACTTTTGTAGAGGAAACAGATGAATTAAAGCAAAAAGCAGCTGGCGCGGGATTAACTGATAATGATTAAAGAAGTAGATAGTAATTCAGATGAATTAAACGATATATGTGAGGATTGTAAAAAAGAGGACATTAGCGTATCTCAAAATTTAATATTAACAGGATTTAAAATTTGTGAGTCCTGCAGACTTTCAAAAAACATTTTTCCTGTTTAGCTTAAAGTACTAATTGGAAGTGCATTCATTCGACTGATTACAAATGCGATTGAAATAAATGCAATAATTAAAAATGATAAAATGACTATTCCAAATGCTTTAAAATTAGACTTTAAATTCAAAATTTGTTTTGTCGAAATTATTAATCCCGCAAATATCCAAAATTGAGTAATAAAAATAATTGGAATTAAAAGGTCTGGTGTAACTGCAAAAAATCTTAATATACCAGGTGCATGTGCATAACCAACACCAACTAAAATTTTTTTAAATGGAGTTTTATTTTCTTTATCAGGAAACAATTTCACACCAATAACAAATATAAAAATACTCCATACAAACCAAGTAGCTAAAGCAGTTAAACCAGACAAACCTATAGCGGTTTTGACGATTGTATTAGCGGCTACTGCACCTGCTATACCATCTAAAATCATTATTAAACCAGAAAAATATATTGCTGCCTCACCAAAATATAAATTATTTTTATAAAGATTTTTATCTAGCTTTAATGATTTAAAAAAAATATTTAAAAATTCTCCAAACATATTTAAAATAACGCAGTTTCTTTTTTGATATAATCATCTAATATTTTGCATAAATTATCTTCATTTTTTGCAAAAAAATGATTTGCATCTTTTACCGATAGAAACTCAACTTTTATTCCTTTTTGCATACTTAATCTTTTATCTAATTCATTTATAGTTTCTAAAGGGACAAGTTCATCTTTTTTTCCATAAACCATTAATCCAGATGTAGGACATGGAGATAAAAATGAAAAATCATATACATTTGGCTGAGGTGAAATAGCTACAAAGCGATTTATTTCTGGTCTTCTCATTAGAAGCTGCATTGCAATTAATGAACCGAATGAAAATCCTGATATCCAGCATTGAGAATTATCAAAGTTTTCTTTTTCAAGCCAGTCTAGCGCTGCAGCTGCGTCAGCTAATTCACCTTGGCCATTATCAAATTCACCATCACTTTTTCCAACTCCTCTGAAGTTAACCCTACAAACAGAAAAATCATTTTCCATAAATTTATTGAATGTTTCTACTACTATTTTATTATTCATCGTACCACCGTATTGCGGGTGAGGATGCAAAATAAGAGCTATTGGAGATGTATTTTTTTTACTTTTAATATATTTTGCCTCCAACCTTCCAGCTGGACCTGGAATAAATATTTCTACAATTTTATTCTTATCCATAAATGCAATTGATAATTAATCTCAAAAATTTTTAAGTTATTAAAAATATGTCTACCATATGTGGGTGACAAATTGCTATTTTTAATTATATAAACTTGACTATTTTAGTATGGTATATATATAAATTCCTGCAATTTAAGGATTTTTATGAAACTTAGTACAAAAGGAAGATATGCTGTGATGGCACTGGCAGACATAGCCAAGTTTGACGGTGACAGCCCTGTATCGCTTAGAGATATATCTCTTAGACAAGGCATATCATTGCTTTATTTAGAGCAGATTTTTTCAATGCTAAAAAAAAATCAAATTGTAACGAGTGTTAGAGGTTCCAATGGTGGTTATAAATTAACTAAAAGTCCTGAACAAATAAAAATTTCAAATATTTTTTCTGCAGTTCAAGAAAATATTAAAACAGTTGGATGTAAAAAAGAGTCCAAAAAAGGTTGCAATGGAAAGTCTGCAAAATGCATTACGCACAACTTATGGGATGAGTTGGAACTACATATAAACGAATTTTTTAACAAAAAGAATCTTAGTGATTTAATTAAGGGTAAAAATGAAAACAGAGTCTAGTCAAAATTCTCGAGAAAAAGAAATTGAGAAGTTAAAAAAATATAAATACGGATTTTCAACTGATATAGAAAATACTAAAGCTCCAAAAGGATTAAATGAGGAAGTAATAAGATTTATTTCTAATATTAAAAAAGAACCAAAATGGCTATTAGATTGGAGATTGAAAGCATATCAAAGATTGAAAGTTTTAAAGGAACCAAATTGGCAAAAACCAAAGTACCCAAAAATAGATTATCAAGATTTATATTATTATTCTGCACCAAAAAGTTTTAAAGAAAAACCAAAAAGCTTAGATGATTTAGATCCAAAATTGTTAGAGACTTATAAAAAGTTGGGGATACCTTTACAAGAACAAAAGAGATTAAATAATATAGCTGTAGATGCAGTTTTCGACTCAGTTTCTGTTGCAACTACTTTTAAAGATAAATTAACTGAGAAAGGAATAATATTTTGTTCTATATCTGAAGCGATACAAAAACATCCTGAACTTGTTAGAAAATATTTAGGATCTGTTATACCTTTAACGGATCATTTTTTTGCAACATTAAACTCAGCAGTATTTACAGATGGCTCATTTGTGTATGTACCTCCAGGAGTAAGATGTCCAATGGAATTATCAACATACTTTAGAATTAATGCATCTGACACAGGACAATTCGAAAGAACTTTGATCATAGCTGATAAAGGAAGTTATGTAAGTTATCTAGAAGGTTGTACAGCTCCAATGCGAGATGAAAATCAATTACACGCAGCAAATGTTGAATTAATTGCTCTTGACGATGCAGAAATAAAATATTCTACAGTTCAAAATTGGTATCCAGGTGATAAAGATGGGAAGGGTGGTATATATAACTTTGTAACTAAAAGAGGACTTTGCAAAGGTATAAATTCAAAAATTTCGTGGACGCAAGTAGAAACAGGTTCAGCAATTACATGGAAATATCCAAGTTGTATTTTAAAAGGCGATAATTCAATAGGAGAATTTTATTCTATCGCAATAACTAATAATCATCAAAAGGCTGATACTGGCACTAAAATGATTCATTTGGGAAAAAATACTAAGAGTAAAATTATTTCTAAAGGTATAAGCGCTGGGTTTTCAGATATGACATACAGAGGATTAGTCGATATTTCTAAAAAGGCAGATAACTCAAGAAATTATACTCAATGCGATTCACTTCTTATGGGTAATAAATGTGGCGCTCACACTGTTCCTTACATTACAAATAAAAACTCTGGATCAAATTTAGCTCATGAGGCTACCACATCAAAAATTAGTGAGGAGCAGTTACATTATTGTCAGCAAAGGGGTTTGAATTCTGAAGAAGCTGTAGGATTAATTGTTAATGGTTTTTGTAAAGAAGTTCTTCAACAGTTACCAATGGAGTTTGCGGTAGAAGCTCAAAAATTAGTGGGAATTAGCTTAGAGGGGAGTGTGGGTTAAGTGCTTAAAATTAATAATTTAAAAGCTAAAGTTGGAGAAAAATCTATTTTAAATGATTTTTCACTAGATATAAAACCAGGCGAAGTACATGCAATAATGGGACCCAATGGATCTGGAAAAAGCACTTTATCAAATATTTTGTCAGGAAAAAAAGGTTATGATGTATCCGGTGAAATAAAATTTGAGGGTATCGATCTATTTTCACTCGAGACCGAAGAGAGAGCTCATAAAGGTATTTTTTTAGCATTTCAATATCCATTAGAAATACCTGGGGTAAATACAAATATATTTTTAAAAACTTCTCTTAATGCAATCAGAAAAGCCAGGGGAGAAAAAGAGTTAGATGCTCTAGAATTTTTAAAGTTAGTTAAGCAAAAATCAAAAGAGTTAAAATTTGATGAGGAAAAACTAAATAGACAATTAAATGTTGGTTTTTCTGGTGGTGAAAAGAAAAAGAACGAAATTTTACAAATGTCAATTTTAAATCCTAAACTTTCTATATTAGATGAAACAGATTCAGGACTAGATATAGATGCACTTAAAATTGTTGCACAAGGGGTTAATGCTTTAAGAAAAAAAAATAATTCCTTTCTAATAATTACTCATTATCAAAGACTTCTAGATTATATAAAACCAGATCACGTTCATGTTTTAATGAATGGAAAGATTACTAAATCAGGTGGACCTGAACTTGCACTTGAATTAGAGAAGAAAGGTTATGAAGGTTTAAACTAAATGGAAAAACAATTAACTAAAGATTTCAAAAAATCGTTTGAAAATTCAAATTTAGATTCAAAAAAAATAAATCTTAAAAAAGAATTTTTAAATAAATTTATTAAAGAAGGGTTACCAGGTAAAAATTTAGAAAATTGGAAGTATTCAGACCTAAGTAAAATTATTAAAAGAGAAATTGGAGATTTAAGTTTTTATAATGATATATCATCTCCAAATAAAATAGATCCTTCGATGTATCTTGTTGGATTAAAACACAATTCTATTGTTTTTATAAACGGTAGAGCCGAAAAAATTGACTTACAATTTGAGGAAAAAGATAAAGTAAAAATTTCGGATAATTTTGAAGTAGAAAAGATATCTTCAGATATTAATTCATTAGTAAATTTAAATAATGCCTTTACAGAAAAAAATTTCGTATTAACCGTTAAGGAGAACTATTCTTTTAAAAAACCATTGGTAATTTATCATTATACAAATAAAAAGCTTAAATCTCAAAACCTTAATCTAAGACTAAGCTTTGAATTAGAAAAAAATGCTTCTTTAAAATTAATAGATGTTTTAGACGATTTTTCAGAAAAAAATTTCATTAACACCTTTTATACTTTTAAATTAAATCAAGATGCAATTTTGAAGAATTATAAAGTAGATGTTAAAAACAACAGCAATATTAAATATTCATTCACAAACATTGAGCAAGATAAAAATAGTTTATCAGAAATATTTATACTTTCGTCAGGCTCTGCTTTTAATAAGAATGAAATTAACTGCAATTTAAATGGAAATTATTCCTCTGCATTTGTTAATGGTATTTTATCTTTAAACAAAAAAAAACATCATGAAATTAGAACTAGTATAAATCATTTAACAGAGTCTACTAAAAGCTATCAATTAATAAAAAGTGTTTTAGAAAATAATGCAAGAGCTGTTTATCAAGGAAAAATATTTGTTAGCTCTGATGCACAGAAAACTGATGGATATCAACTTAGTAAAGCTATTCTCCTTGAGGATACAACTGAATTTAATGCAAAACCAGAACTAGAAATTTATGCTGATGATGTAAAATGTTCACACGGATCAGCATCAGGAAGTTTAAATGAAAATTCTATATTTTATATTATGTCAAGGGGACTTAACTATAAAGAAGCTAAGGAGCTCTTAATTAATGGTTTTTTATTAGATGTAATTAATAAAATTACTGATGAAGAGATTAAGAATTTAATTAAAACTATGATCGGATTAAAAGAATGAATATAGATAATATTAAAAAAGAGTTTCCAATATTTAACCAAAAAATCCAAAATAATGATTTAGTGTATTTGGATAGTGCAAATTCATCTCAAAAACCACAGGTAGTAATTGATAGAATTTATGACTTCTACTCAAAAGAGTTTTCTAACGTTGGAAGAAGTATTCATTACTTAGCTGTAGCAGCAACTAATATGTATGAAAACACAAGAGTTTCCGTGCAAAAATTTATAAATGCAAGAGATAAAAATGAAATAGTTTTTACAAAAGGAGCTACAGAAGCTATCAATTTAGTTGCAAGTACTTTCGGTCAAAAATATTTAAAATCAGGGGACGAGGTATTACTAACTGAGTTAGAACACCATTCAAATTATGTACCTTGGCATTATTTAAGGAAATCTAAAGGTGTAAAGATAGAGTTTGCTGATGTAAATGATGAAGGAGAAATTACACTTGAGAGTATAGAAAAAAAAATTACATCTAAAACAAAAATTATAGCCATCACTCATCTTTCTAATGTGACAGGTGCTATTTTACCTATAAAGGAAATAACACAGCTAGCGCACTCAAAAAATATTCCAGTATTGATAGATGGTTGTCAAGGCGCCCCACATTTAAAGTTAGATATGCAAGATTTAGATTGTGATTTTTACGCTATATCCTGTCATAAAATGTACGGACCAACAGGCTTAGGAATTCTATATGCAAAAAAAAAATGGTTAGAGGAATTGCCACCCTACCAAGGTGGCGGAGGAATGATAGGTGATGTAAAAAAAGAGGGCATCACTTACGGTGATTTACCTAACAAGTATGAAGCAGGAACAATGCAAACCGCACAAGTTATAGCTTTTGATGAGTCTTTAAAATTTTTAAATAAAATTGGAATAGAAAATATATTAAAACATGAAAATGAAGTATTAATGTATGGAGAAGAAATACTCAGAAAAAATAACTCAGTTAAATTAATTGGAAATCCAAAGAATAAAGGTGGAGTTTTGTCTTTTACGATTGATGGAATACATCCTCACGATATTGCCACTATTTTAGATGAAGACGGTGTAGCGATAAGAGCCGGACACCATTGTTGTCAAATCCTTCACGATAAATTGGGTTTATCTGCAACAGCAAGAGCCTCTATAGGAGTTTATAACACCAAGGAAGATTTTGATATATTAGATAAAGCTATTAATAAAACCAAAAAAATTTTTAAATAAATGAACTTAAAAGAACTGTATCAAGAAATAATTTTAGACCATGGAAAGAATCCAAGAAACCTTAGAAAGACAGATAATTTTAATAAAGATGCAAAGGGACACAATCCTTTGTGTGGAGATAAAGTTCACGTTTATTTAAAACTAGATGAAAGCAAAAAGGTAGAGGATATATCTTTTGAAGGTCAGGGATGTGCGATATCAATGGCCTCAGCGTCTATTATGACTAGCATGGTAAAAGGCAAGGAAGAGCATGAGGTAAAAGAGATAATAAATGATTTCTTAGAAATGATTAAGGAAAAAGAAACTCTAGATACAAAACTTTTAAGTGAAGACGAAAAAACTAAATTAATGTGTTTATCAGGAGTTAAGCAGTACCCAATGAGAGTAAAATGTGCGACACTTTCATGGCATACTTTAACATCGGCTATTGATAAATCCCAGAATGAAATTAATATAGAAAGTTTGGAAATATAATGAACTTAAAAGATAAAGTTATTGAGGAAATAAAAAAAATTTATGATCCTGAAATACCAGTTAATATTTATGAACTTGGTTTAATTTATGATATATCTATCAATGGAGATACTGCGAATATAAAAATGACTTTAACTTCACCAAACTGTCCAGTTGCTGAAAGTTTACCTAAAGAAGTGAAAGATAGTGTAATGCAGGTAGACGGTATAAGGAAAGTTGATCTCGATTTGGTTTGGGATCCACCGTGGAATAAATCAATGATGTCTGAAGCAGCTAAATTAGAATTAAATTTATAATGAAACAAATAATTACATTAAGCGATACAGCTGCAAAAAGAATAAAAGAGATAATGTCCTCTGCGAATAACGATTCTGTTGGGGTAAGAATTGGTGTTAAAAGCGGGGGTTGTGCAGGAATGTCTTATGTCATGGAATATACAAAAAAAATTAATCCAAGCGACGAAGTAATAAATGAAAAAGGGGTTAAAGTTTTTGTTGATGCCTCTGCAGTAATGTATTTATTAGGAACCGAAATGGACTATCAAAAAGGTGAATTTTCCTCGTCTTTTATATTTAAAAACCCTAATGAAAGTGAAAGGTGTGGATGTGGAGAATCTTTTAAGGTATAATATTGGCTAATGAGAGACACTAAACATTTAGAAAAACACTCAAGTAAAATTGCTGAAAGCAAAAAAGAGAAAGCATTATTCAGAACTTTAAGAAAAGAAGTACAAGCTGGAGCTCATGGAACTCTCGATTACACAATAAAAAAGGGTGTTAATAAAAACAAAATAGCTGACAAAAATATATTAAAAGGTAATCAAAAGTAATTAGCAGCTATAATACATTTCAAATTCAATTGGATGAGGTGTATGTTCGAAATTGTGTATTTCTTCAAATTTTAATGCAATATAAGCATCAATTTGATCATCAGTAAAAACATTACCTTGTTTTAAAAATGCTCTATCCCTGTCTAAACTTTCCATAGCCTCTCTAAGAGACCCACATACAGTAGGTACTTTTTTAACTTCTTTCTCCGATAAAGCATACAAGTCTTTATCAAAAGATTTACCAGGATCGATTTTATTTTTAATACCGTCAAGTCCAGCCATTAACATTGAGGTAAATGTCAAATAAGGGTTTCCTGATGCATCTGGAAATCTAATTTCACATCTTGCACCATTTTTACTTAAGGTTATTGGAATTCTACACGATGCAGATCTATTTCTAGCAGAATAAGCTAATAAAACAGGAGCCTCAAAGCCTGGTATTAATCTTTTATAACTATTAGTCGTTGCATTTGAAAATGCATTAATTGCTTTTGCGTGCTTTAGGATACCACCAATATAATATAAAGCAGTCTGAGATAACCCTGCATACTTATTTCCAGAAAAAACTGGTGTTTTTCCCTTCCAAATAGATTGGTGTGTATGCATACCTGATCCATTGTCTCCTTTTACTGGTTTCGGCATGAAAGTTGCAGTTTTTCCGAAAGAATGTGAAACCATCTGAACTACGTACTTATATAATTGAACATTATCAGCCTGATTTACCAAAGTTCCAAAATACATTCCAAGCTCGTGTTGGCTTGGTGCAACTTCGTGATGATGTTTTTCAACTTTTATACCCACATCTTTTAATCCTTTTAAATATTCACTTCTCATATCTTGAGCACTATCTACTGGCGGAACCGGGAAGTAACCACCTTTAATACCAGGTCTATGACCCATGTTTCCATTATCGTATTTCCTACCTGAATTATAAGGTCCTTCACTACTATCAATCGAAAAACCCGTTTCATTCATATCATTTTTAATTCTAACATCGTCGAATACAAAAAACTCTGGCTCTGGTCCAAAATATGCTTTATCGCCTATACCAGTTTTTTTCAAATATGCCTCAGCTTTTTTAGCTATACCTCTTGGATCTCTTTCATAAGAGTCTTTTTTTATTGCATCCAAGATATCGCAAAATAAAATAAGAGTATTGTGAGATGTGTATGGATCAATAATTTTACGGCTCAAGTCTGGTTTTAGTATCATATCTGATTCATTTATAGCCTTCCATCCAGCTATTGACGAT
Organism: uncultured Pelagibacteraceae bacterium; assembly: GCA_902560245.1. GTDB lineage: Bacteria > Pseudomonadota > Alphaproteobacteria > Pelagibacterales > Pelagibacteraceae > Pelagibacter. Next base: position 32,941 of record CACELK010000004.1, on the reverse strand, counting down.
CCATCAAAAAAAACACCATCATTTAGCATATCACTATCTACAACAGTTGCATCCATCGTTAGGTGTTGAAGCTTACCCCTAGGATCGGTAAATCTTAGATCAACGTAGTCTATTTCTTTGTCCTTTATTGTTTTTAAAACTTCATTTGAGCTCATTTTTTCCCTTTTTAATTTTAAATAATTTCACTCTTCTTATCAAAAAAATTTAGATTAAGGTTGTTTATTATTAAGATATCACCTATGCATTTCTCACATATATAAATGGTATTTAATATGAAAGTTTCAATTCACACTTTGTTACAATTAATAGTTGCATGAAAGATTTATTAGAAAAGGAATCGGTTAAAAGAGCCGAACAATCTATAAAAAGTTTTGATAGTAGTTTAGAAATTATAGTTCTGCAATCAACAGCAAGAACTGCTCGGGACGCTGCAAATTCTTTAAATTGTGAAATTGGAGCCATTGTTAAGAGTTTATTATTAAGAGCTAATAATACATTTATTATGTGTCTAGTATCAGGTGATAAAAAGTGTTCATTAAATAAAATTAAGAAAATTATTTCAATGAAAGATGTTTGCATGGCAAATCCAGAAGAAGTAAAAAATGAAACAGGATATACCATTGGCGGTGTATCTCCAGTTGGGCATTTAAAAAATCTTAAAATATTGATAGATAGTTCGCTTAAAAGATTTAAAAAACTTTATGCTGCTGCAGGTCATCCGAATTGTGTATTTGAAATAAGTTTTGAAAATCTCAATAAAATTACCAAAGGAAAAGTTGAGGAAATTGTTGAATGAAAAAACCAACTTTAATTGATTATTTATTATTAGCATTTTTGGCATTAATTTGGGCGTCTGCATTTTTTAATATAAAAATTGCTACGAATTCATTTGGCCCTATAACAATAGCTTTTTTAAGAGTTTTTTTAGCTTCAATACCATTATTATGTTTGTGTTATTATAAAAAAATTAAAATTGAAGCTTTTACAAAAGACTGGCATTGGTTTGCTTTAATTGGTTTCGTAAACTTGGTTATTCCATTTTTTTTAATATCTTACGGTGTTAAATCTGTACAAAGTAACTTGGCTGCTATTTTAATGTCTAGTACTCCTTTGACATCTACAATATTAGGTCATTTTTTTACAAAATATGAAAAATTTAATTTAATTAAAACTATAGGTGTTTTAGTAGGATTTTCTGGAATTGTTTACTTATTTTCAGATAATATTTTAATAAATGAAAATAATTTTTTATCAGCCATATTGATTTTGCTTGGAGCAACAGGATATGTGGTAGGTGGGGTTCTAACTTTAAAAATAAGTAATAAAAAAAATGAAAACGTCACCACTTCTATTTGCATATGGGCATCAATCATTTTGTTGCCCCTAACAATTATTTTTGAAAAGCCCTGGAATTTAGATCCAAATAAATATTCTTTGATCTCTGTTATATATTTAGGATTAGTTTCCACTGGATTGGCATGGCTATTAAGATTTTCAATATTAAAAAAGAATGGTCTTATTTTTCAATCTCAAGTATCTTTTTTAATACCTATATTTGGTATTATTCTTGGATATGTCTTTTTAAATGAACTTATAACACCAAAAATTATAGTCTCAGTAATTTTAGTTATAGCAGGAATTTATTTGGCAAAAAAATCTACGGATTAATTTTTTAATTTTGATATAATCTTAATATGAGAAGGGTTAGTTTCACAACAACCACCTAAAATTGTAGCTCCATTTTTTATTGTTTTTTTTACAAAATCAGAAAGTCTCTTCTCATTAAAATCATTTCTTGTTCCAAGTCTAATATTTGGATTTTGTCCTATTTCATTTGCTTTTGCTTTATTAAATTCATGAACTGGTAGTGGCTCTTCAACACCCCATAAATTTACTTTAAAACCAAAAGGAATATTTAAATTTTTTATTTCATTTAAACACAAGTTTATTATTTCAGGGGATACACAAGCTGCAATTAATCCCAACCAATTACTATTCTTATATTTTGAGACAACTTCTGTTATTGTTTCACCTGAGGGTAATCTTCCATTTTTTTTTATATGCAAACCAACTAAAACAGGTTTTTTTAATTTATCTATTACCTCTAAAGCTATTCCAAGTTCACGTCCACTGGAAATAACATCTAAATAAAAGAAATCGATATATGGACTTATTAGAAAGGCTTGATCCGTAAAATTTTTTTCTATAACATCTCTATTTCTCTCATCAGGTTTATATGTATCATTTTGAGCAGGAAGACTTCCAGCAATGATCACATTTTTTTTTGAAATTTCTTTTGCTTTAAATGCTAGCTCTCCAGCACACTTATTTGCAAATTGAAAACTTTCGTTAACATTGTTTTGCTCAAATCTTACTCTCCTTGTAGTAAAGCTATTTGTTAGAATTACATCTGCACCTGAATTAATAAATGACAAATGAATATCTATAATCAGTTTATGATATTTTTTATCCAATAAGGCACTAGCTGACCAAAGTGTACCTTTAGAAATTAGACCTTTTGCAAGTAACTCTTGACCCATTCCACCGTCTAAAATTTTTATTGTTTTGAAGTAATCTTTATTCATTAATAATCAAATAAATATTCTATATCCTATTCTAATAGCAACAAACAGGACCAGTCCAGATGTTATTAGAGCCAATATACGTGTAGGAAAAATTTTAAGATTAAGAATATTACCGATTTGTCCACCAACTAATACAACTAATAATAAAAACCAATAATTTAATAATCCCTCAAATGTTTGAGTTTTTGTTAGTTGTCCTAAAATACCAAAAAATGAATTAATTAAAATAAATAAAGATGCTCCTGTTACAATTTGCTTAGGTTTTGCCACGTTAAGTAAAAAAAGAATTGGACTTAAAAAAATTCCTCCACCTATTCCAACAATTCCAGAGATTAAACCTAGGATACAACCTATTATAACTGAAAAAAAAAAGGGAATTTTTCTATAAACTTTTTTTGGATCATCGTAGGATTTAAACTTTAATAAAAGTAGCAATCCAGCAATTGTTAGAACTATAAATAACAATATTTCAAATATTTTTTTATCAATAGGAAGAGAACCCCCAATAAAAGCTAGAGGTATAGAACCAATGAAAAAGGGCAATAATAATTTAAAATTTAAATTGCCTGCTCTTATATAATTAAAGCAGTTACCTGAAACTACAATAATATTACATGATAACGCTATTAAAGGAAAAATAGAGTAAGGCAACCCCCATATTAGGAGCAAGGCTAGATAAGTTGAGCCACCTCCAAACCCAACGCTGGAATATAATAAAGCAGTTACAAAAAATAAAATTGATAATATAATCATTTTAATTTTATGAGAGTAAATATAGCACTTTTAACGGTTACTGATACTAGAACTTTAGATACAGATAAATCCGGTAATATTCTTGAAAAAAAAATTAAAAAAGCAAAGCATCTACTAATTGACAGAAAAATTTGCAAAGATAATAAAAATGAAATAAAAAAAATTATAAAAAAATGGTTAAAAAATAAAAAAATAGATGTAATTATTACTACTGGAGGAACTGGTCTGACTGGTAGAGATATAACTCCAGAAGCTTTAAATGATATTGCTGACAAGCATATACCTGGATTTGGTGAAATTTTTAGAACTTTAAGTTTAAAAACTGTTGGAACTTCCTCAATTCAATCAAGAGCATGTGCAATTCTTGCAAATGGCAAATATATATTTGCTTTACCTGGTTCGTCTGGTGGCGTTACAGATGCTTGGGATAAAATTTTAATTTATCAATTAGACATTAATCATAAACCGTGTAATTTTGTTGAACTGCTACCTAGATTAAAAGAAAAATAAAATTTTATTTATTTTCTCTTGTAGCTATAAAGACCCCAACCGATGCAATTATAAATCCTAAAATATCATACATATTTAAAGTTTCATTTAAAAAAATCCAAGCAATAACTGCGGATGTGGCTGGAATAAGAAAAAACAAAGATACAGTTTTACTTGCTGAATTGTGTTTAATTAAATACATTAAAATAGTAAATGCACCAAAAGATACTAGAGCAATCTGATGTGTCATTGCTATTATGAAAGTAGTTGAAAAATTTATATAAGGTTTAGCAAAAAACAAAACTATTAAAACATGAAATAAAAAACCCCCAATAGCTTGATACATATTGCTTACAGGTAGAGATAAGTTATTGCTTAATTTTTTTTGCCACAAAGTTGCAGCTGTAACAGCTAACAAGGATATAAAAACTGCAATTATTCCTATTGTTGGTAGTTTTGTTCCAACGTCAAGTCCAAGAACGATTGCCGCCCCTAAAAAACCTAAAATCACCCCGAACCACTGCTTAGTTGAGACTTTTTCTTTTAATACAGGACCTGCTAAAGCGTTAGTTAAAACTGGATTTAGCGTTACCACCAAGGCAGCAATACCCGTAGGCAATCCTTTTGATATTGAAAAAAAAACACCTCCTAAATAAATACCATGAAACAAAATACCACTGAAAATTGATTCTAATGCATTCTCTTTTGTTACTAAAATTTTTTCTTTTCTAAAGATCGAAAATAATAAGAAACCGAAAGCAACAATAGAGAATCTAAATGCTAAAGCTGAAAAAGGATCACTATAGTCAACTATAGGTTTAGTAGTGATAAAAGCTGAAGACCAAAGAACTATAAATATCAACGGAAATAGTCTAAACATTTAAGAGAATATTTATTTTTGATATTTTTCTTTCCACTCAGAATAAGACATTCCATAAACATGTTTTCTTGCATCAGGATCAGAAATTTCAATTCCTTTTTTTTGTGCCTCTTCTCTATACCATTTTGACAAACAGTTTCTGCAAAAACCTGCAAGATTCATTAAATCTATGTTTTGAACATCTTTTCTTTCTCTTAAATGATTTATCAACCTGTCAAAAGCAGCAGATTGTAATTCTTTTTTTGTATTATCATCCATAATTTTTTATGTTAAGTTTTCATTACATTTATGAAATTAAATGGATCTTATCAAATAAATTTAGAAAAACAAAAAGTTTGGGAAGCTCTGAATGATCCGGAAATTTTAAAACAATCTATACCAGGTTGCGAAGAATTTAAAAAAAACTCGAATACCGAATTTACAGCTACTGCTACAAATAAAATTGGTCCATTTAATGCTAGTTTTACAGGAGATATTGAACTTAAAAATATAAATGCTCCTAACAGCTATGTTATTGAGGGGTCTGGAAATTCCCCAGTCGGCTTTGCATCAGGTTCAGCACAGGTAAAACTCGAAGATTCTGAAGGCGGAACAAAGCTTACCTACGAAGTAGAAGCTAATGTTGGTGGTAAAATTGCTCAGGTAGGTTCGAGGTTAATTGATATGACCGCAAAAAAAATGGCTGATATTTTTTTTGGCAAATTTTCTGAATTGATTTCTAAAGAAAAAATAGAATTGAAAGATGAAAAACTAGAAGATAACAAAAAAGAACCCTTAATTACTAAAAAATCTAATACAAAAATATACGTTTATTCATTAGCAACAATAATCACTCTAATAATTATAGGATATTTCTTGTATTAGTTCGCGCATTACTAGAATTTAATTATTATAAATAATTGAAGAACATTAGCTATTGTGTTTAAATAGTTAAATTTTTTATAGGAGGGAAGACTATGAAAAAAGTAAGTCTAGAAGTTAATGGGAAAAAAGTAAGTAAGGAAGTCCCAGATCACACAGTTCTATCGGTATTTTTAAGAGAAGTTTTAAATTTAACAGGCACTCACGTTGGTTGTGACACAAGTCAATGTGGAGCGTGTGTAGTACATGTTGATGGAAAATCGATAAAAAGTTGTACTGCTTTAGCAGCTGATATTGAAGGTTCAAAAGTTACTACTATTGAAGGGTTAGTATCGAACGGAAAGATGCATCCAATGCAAGAGGCATTTAAAAAACAACATGGTTTACAATGTGGATTTTGTACACCAGGAATGGTTATGAGTGCAATTGATTTGTTAAATCATAAAAAAAATCCAAGTGATAAAGAAATAAGAGATTGGTTAGAAGGAAATATATGTAGATGTACTGGTTATCAAAATATAGTTGCAGCAGTTAAAGAAGCTGCTTCAAAAATGTAATGAAAGGAGAAATTTAATATGGCAAGTTTAGTTGGATCAAGAGTTGAAAGAAAAGAGGACAAAAAGCTTTTAACAGGTAGAGGTAAATATACAGCAGATGTAACTTTTGCCCATCAAACTTACGCATATTTTGTTCGCTCACCACATGCCAGAGCACAAATCAAAAACGTTGATACATCAAAGGCTGAAAAATCTTCAGGTGTAGTTGCTGTACTTACTGGAAAAGATATTGCCAATGATAAAATTGGAGGATTAATAGCTGGATGGAGAATTAAAAGTGAGGATGGTTCTGATATGAAAGTACCAGCACATCCCCCTTTAGCAAGTGAGAGTGTAAATTACGTAGGAGATCATGTAGCAGTAGTAATTGCAGAAAGTCTTGATGAAGCAAGAAATGCAGCTGATTTAGTCAAAGTAGATTATAAAGTTTTAAAAGCAGTAGTTAAAACCGATCAAGCAATGGATTCGGAAAACATTTATAAAGATATTCCAAAAAACTTATGTTTCGATTGGTTATTAGGAGATAGAGAAAAAGTAAAAGAAGCTTTTGATAAAGCAGATAAAATTATAAAAATTGATTTAATTAATAATAGATTAATTCCAAATGCAATGGAGCCTAGAGCGGCAAATGCAGATTATAATCCCTCAACTGAAGAAATTACATTATACACAACGAGTCAAAACCCACATTTAGCTAGAATAATTATTTCAGCATTTAATGGTGTAGCCCCTGAAAATAAATTAAGAGTTATAGCGCCAGATGTTGGTGGTGGATTTGGATCTAAAATTTATCCCTATGCTGAAGAAGTAGTTTGTAGCTGGGCATCTAAAAAAATAGAAAGACCTGTTAAATGGGTTGCAGACAGAACTGAGTCATTTTTGTCTGACTGTCATGGAAGGGACCATGTAACACATGCAGAACTTGCAGTAAAAAATGATGGAACATTTTTAGGTTTTAAAAATGAAACGATCGCAAATATTGGTGCTTATGCATCAGTTTTTGCAACTGTAACTCCAACATATTTGTTTGGCCCTTGTGCAACAGGGGTATATAAAATGCCTGCAGCTTACAGTAATGTAAAAGCAGTATTTACAAATACAGCTCCAGTTGATGCTTACAGAGGAGCTGGAAGACCAGAAGCTACATACACTATAGAAACTTTAGTAGAAAAAGCAGCTAGAGAATTAGGTATGGACCCTGCAGAAATTAGGATGAAAAACTTTCCAACAGAGTTTCCATTTCAACAAACGTTAGTTCACTCAGTTGATTCAGGTGATTATAATGCTGGATTGAAAAAAGCAATGGAAGTTGGTGATTATAAAGGTTTCGAAAAAAGAAAAAATGAATCTGCGTCTAGAGGTAAATTGAGAGGGATAGGTTTTTGTAGTTATTTCGAAGCATGTGGTATTGCACCCTCTGCAGTAGTAATGTCATTAGGATGCGGAATTGGTTTATGGGAGTCTGCTGAAGTAAGATTTAATCCAACTGGAAATGTCACAGTTTTTACAGGATCACATAGTCATGGGCAAGGACATGATACGACATTTGCTCAAATAGCAGCTGATAGATTGGGTGTACCTTTAGAAAATATTGAAATTTCACATGGAGATACTGACAAAGGACCTTTTGGTTATGGAACTTATGGATCTAGATCTTTGACAGTTGGTGGAACGGCAATTGTAAAAGCTTGTGACAAGATAGTAGCAAAAGGAAAAAAAGTTGCTGCTAAAATGTTGGAGGTGAATGAAAGTGAAGTTGACTTTAAAGACGGAGAATTTATTGTCGCTAAATCGAACAAGAAGAAAACAATTGGTGAAGTTGCATTTGCTTGCTACTTACCTGGAACTTACGGAGAAGTTAAATCTCCCCTTCCTGAAGGAGAAGAGCCGGGTCTAAAAGAAACATCATTTTTTGATCCAGGAAACTTTTCTTTCCCAGCAGGTTCTCACATTTGTGAAGTTGAGGTTGATCCAGAGACTGGAAATACAGAGGTAGTAAAATATACAGCGGTAGATGATTTTGGAACAATCATAAATCCTTTAATTGTTGAAGGTCAAGTTCATGGAGGATTAGCACAAGGAATAGGCCAAGCACTTTATGAGAATTGTCATTATGACGATACTGGACAATTAGTTACAGCATCATACATGGATTATACGATGCCAAGAGCTGATAATTTTCCAGAGTTTAATTTAGGATTTACCTGCACTCCAGCTACGTCTAACCCATTAGGAACAAAAGGTTGCGGTGAAGCAGGTGCAATTGCTGCTCCTCCAGCGGTTATGAATGCCGTTATGAACGCGGTAGGTACAGAAGTTTCAATGCCAGCAACTGCTGAGAAAGTTTGGAATGCATGTCAAAAAATGAATAAATCAAATTCTAAAGCAGCTTAAGGAGAAAACTATGAAAACATTTAACTATCATTCTACTAAAGATGTTAAAGAAGCCACAAAATTAGCTTCATCAAGTTCTGCTTTTTTAGCTGGAGGAATGACTACTCTTCCATCTATGAAATTAGGATTGGCTTCTTACAAAGATATCATAGACATTAAAAGGATAAAAAAATTATCAGGCATAAAAGCAAGCGGTAAATCAGTGACTATCGGTTCAACAACAAAACATGTCGAAGTTGCTAATTCTAAAGAGGTAAAAAAAGCTATTCCCTCTTTAGCTGCACTGGCTGAAGGAATTGGTGATCCCCAAGTAAGAAATCGAGGAACTATCGGTGGATCAATTGCAAATAATGACCCTTCTGCTGATTATCCATCTGCTTGTATAGCTCTAAACGCAACAATTCACACAAATAATAGAAAAATAAGTGCAGATAAATTTTTCACTGGAATGTTTGAAACATCGCTTAAAAAAGGTGAGTTGATAGAGGCAATAGAATTTCAAATTCCTGAAAAATCTTGCTATCAAAAATATCCAAATCCAGCATCTAGGTATGCAATAGTTGGAGTATATGTAGCTAAACACAAAAGTGATGTAAATGTTGCAGTTACTGGAGCAAAATCTTGTGTATATAATGAAAAAAGCATAGCAAGCGCACTTTTAAAAAATTTTTCGTCGTCATCTTTAGATAATGTAAAAATTTCATCTAGCGGAATGAATTCTGATATTCATGCTTCTGCAGATTACAGAGCAAATATGGTTAAAATTTTTGCTAAAAAAGCTGTTGATGCTTGCTAAATAAATATTTGAGTATTAACCTTACATCTAATGAAAAATTCATTTGATGAAAAGATTTTAGAAGAAGCTGAAGACTGGATAAAAACTAACCAAAAAGTAGTCCTTGCAACAGTAATACAAACCTGGGGGTCCTCGCCACGTCAAATTGGAAGTAGAATGATTGTTAACGAAAAAGGAGATTTTTCGGGATCAGTCTCTGGTGGATGCGTTGAATCGGCAGTAGTTCGCGAATGTATTGGTATTTTAGAAGAAAACAAACCTTTTAAAAAAATAGAATTTAAAGTTTCGAATGAAAGTGCATGGGAAGTAGGTTTAGCATGCGGAGGTGAAATTGAAATTTATTTAGAACAAATCAATTAATGAGATTAGAAGTTTTAAGAGAAATAATTAAAAAAAAAGAAAAAAAATTAGAATTTGCAATTGTAACTGATTTATCAACAGGAATAAGTGAAATTTTTGAAGAGAATAAAAAATTAAGTGAAAATTTTCAAAAATACAATAGAGAAATAAATAAATTTTTTAAATCAAAAAAAAATGGTGTAATTGAAGAAACTAATATTTTTATAGAAACTTATATACGACCAATTAAGGTAATTATTGTTGGTGCGGTACATATAGCTCAATATTTAGTTGATTTTGCAAAGAGTTTGAATTTTGAAATATCAATTATAGATCCAAGGGGATATTTTGCATCTGAACAGAGATTTCCCAATATGAAAATTATTAATAAGTGGCCTGAGGAAGCTTTTAAAGAAATAAATACAAATGAGAGCACTGCATTGATCGCGCTAACTCATGATCCAAAAATTGATGATCCGGCTTTACAACATGCATTAAACAAAAAATTTTATTATATAGGGGCACTTGGAAGTAAAAAAACTCATGAAAATAGATGTCAAAGATTAAAAGATGCAGGTTTTAGCGAAAACCAAATTCAATCAATCCATGGGCCGATTGGAATAAAACTTGGAGGAAAATCAGCACCAGAAATAGCATTATCAATTATTTCTCAGCTAGTCTCAGAAACGTATAAAAAATAAATGCAACAGGTATTTGAGGAAATTATAGTTAAAACTAATGGACAAGGTTTTTATAATTTTACTGAAAATACTTTAAATTGGTTAGATAAACAAAAAATAAAAAATGGTATTTTAAATATAAATATTTTGCATACTAGTGCATCTTTAATAATACAAGAAAATGCAGATCCAGATGTATTACAAGATCTTAAATATTTTTTTCATAAATTAGTACCAATGGATACAAAGTTATATACGCATACAACTGAGGGAAAAGATGATATGCCAGCTCATATTAAATCTACACTTACTAATACTCAGTTAACTTTAAGTTTTAAAAATAAAAAATTAGTTCTTGGAACATGGCAAGGTCTTTACCTATTTGAACACCGAATAGAAAAACAAATAAGGACATTATCGCATCATCTAATTGGAGACTGACAAATAAATTCACTAATTGATTTAAATATATTAATATAAAAATGTGAAAAAGTTATTAAAATCATTTAAAAATGAGCAAGAATTTAGACCTACATTTTTAGGTATACTAGTAAATCCTTATTTTATAGTTCGATATAATATTTTAAAAGGTATAAAAAAACTTTCTCTAGATTTCAATGGAGGACGACTTTTAGATTTTGGCTGTGGCTCAAAACCATACAAATCTTATTTTAAAGTTGATGAATATATTGGTTTAGATACTCATAATAGTGGTCACCCAATTAATGATGAAAATATTGATGTAATGTATGATGGAAAAAAAATACCATTCGATAACAATTCTTTTGACTATATTTTTTCAAGCGAGGTTCTAGAACATGTTTTTGATGTAAATGAAACAATAAATGAATTTAATAGAGTTTTAAAAATTAATGGTAAAATGATAATAACTTCACCCTTTGTTTGGGGCGAACATGAACAACCTTACGATTTTGCTAGATATACATCATTTGGTTTAAAGAAAATTTTGGAAAAAAATGGTTTTGAAGTAATTCAATACATTAAGTCAACAACCTATATAGAAACTGTGTTTCAAAATTTAACTGCCTATCTGTATCACTCAATTATTCCAAAAGGATTGAGAACACTGCTTACATTGATCTTAGTGGCACCACTAAATCTTTTTGGCATTTTTTTGGGCAAAATACTTCCTGAAGATAAAACTTTCTATTTGAATAATATAATTTTGTGTAAAAAAATTACAAATAAAAAATGATTTATGCAGTTCTCTTGGCAGCTGGTCAATCTAAAAGATTAAAGGGTGAAAATAAACTAATTAAAAAATATAATAATAAACCACTTATTACTTACATTGTAAATACTTTTAAAAAAAGCAAAGTAAATAAAATAATAATAGTTTTAGGATATCAAAGTAAAAAAGTAAAAAAAATAATTAAAAAAAATAAAAAAATTATATTTGTAATAAACAAAAAATTTCACTTAGGGATTTCCACATCAATAAAATCTGGTATAAAAAATATTTCAATAAAACAAAAAGGTTTTATAATTGCGCAGTCTGATATGCCTTTTATAAAATCTACTGATATTAATAAAATTTGCAATTCTATAAATAAAGGAAAACATTTGGTTCACGCTTTAAAATTCAAAAATAATATAGGAAATCCAATTGGGTTTGACACATCGTTACTAAATAAATTCAAAAAAATTAAAGGCAATGTCGGAGCAAAGAGTTTGGTAAAAAAATTAAGAAAAAAAACAAATTTCATTCAAGTAAAATCAAAAAGAGTTTTTAAAGATTTTGATTTAAAAAAAGACTTTAATTTGCCTGTATAGGATTACCTTTAAGCCATTGGCTTTCCTCATTTTCATAATATTCTTTTTTCCAAATAGGAGATCTTTTTTTTATTTCCTCAATAATAAATCTAGATAGAGTATATGCCTCAGCTCTATGTGGGCAGGCAACTGCAATAATAATACTTATTTCACCGAGAGCCACATACCCTTTAACATGTTCAATAAAAACTGACTTTTCATTTATATTAAGTTTTTTATCTGCTTCTTCGTAAATTTCTTCAAAACTTTTGACCACCATTGCATCATGAGCATCATATGATATTCCAATTACTTTTTTGTTTTCATTATTGTTTCGCACTGTGCCATAGAATACTATAGAAGCACCAAATTTAGAAGATGCAATAAATTCCTCAGCGTTTTCTGGTTTTATTTTTTCTTTTTCAAGATTAACTACTTTAGCGTGAAGCATCACCCACCTCCAATAGGTGGAATAATACCAATTTTTTGATCTTTATTAATTATATAATTATCTGAAACAATATTATTCTCCTCTGAACAAAATGCAGACTTTTCAATTATTTTTTTAAAATTATCATTTCCATTAAATTTATTATCTACATAATCTATAATTTTTTTTTTAAGATCTTTAATTGAACTTTTATTATCAATATCAAATTCAATAAAGTTCTCATCACTTAAATCTCTACTCGCACCATATAATTCTAACTTTATCTTCATAATTAAAAAATATTTTCCAAAAATTTTGGCAAGCCATCAGGATTGGTCCAAAGGCCACTTTTACCACCTTCTTTTATCAAAAGTTTAACATTATCGATTTTAAGATGTGGATTTACAATTTTACTAAGATCGTAAATTGTAATTAGAGCAGCATTAACACCCATAATTGCTTCCATCTCAACACCAGTTTTTGCAACTGCAGACACAACACAAAAGACTTCTAAGGAACTATCAACTTCACTCATTACGATTTTTGTTGCAGTATGATCAATTGGTAGTGGGTGACACAGGGGTATTAGTTCGCTCGTTTTTTTAACACCTAATACCGCTGAAACTTCAGCTAAGGTAATTGGATCTCCTTTAGGCATTTTTTTGTTTTTAATTAAATCAAAAACTTCTTTCCCAACATAAATTTTTCCTGAAGCTAATGCTCTACGGAATGTTTCTTTCTTAGATGAAACATCAACCATATTAAAAGAGTTTTTTTGGAAAATTTCTTTTGCCCAGTCTTTTAATTCCTTTTGATTAATAATTTTTAAATTTTTCATTATAATAAATTTTCTTTAAAGAAATTAATAAATTGAGGCATGTATACATCCATATTTTTTCCACCAATTGTAACACCTTTAGAGAGACATTTTTCTTTTTTCATAGCCTTAAAAATTTTTTTGAAAGTTTTTCTTGGTTCATTTTGAGCAGCTTCATACCAAGCTTCTTCGCTTGGATAAATTTTATATTTATCTATCAGCCATTCTTTCCATATTGGGTTAGTAACCCTACCGTCATTATCAACAAATACATCTGGGCAATCGTGAAGCGTCATTGCCATTTTTACTCTCCAAGGTTTTTTTCCATAATACCATCCATGGTGCCAACCTTCTTTTATGTCAACTTTTACTTTACCTGGCGGTGCTTTTATGCTTTCAGCATACTCCTTACAAAATTTGGCCAAAGTATAATCATCTGCACCGCCATGCACTACAAGCATTATTGTGTTAGATGTTAATTCAGGTTCTGCAAAAAAACCAGCCATCCTACATTCTGCTGCTTCTGGAAGAATTGCATCAAAACCCTTTGTACCTTCAAGGAATTTAGATGTGAGCTTAACATCAGCCAAGTAAAAAGAATTAGTTCCGCCTCTTGAGTGGCCAGTGGTACCAAATTTCCCATTTGATCTTGGATGAGATCGTAAAAGTTTTAAAGCCATAAGAGCATCAATTGCTCCATTGATCAGTGGCACCCTCGATTGATCTCTCCAAGTTTCTCTTGCACCTCTTGGACAAAAATTATCTATATACATTACACCAATGCCTGCTTTCAAAAGATTTTGTGTAGAATGATAAACAAAATCATCCCAAATATAATCCCCAGGCCCCCCACTGCTGTGAGTACGAATTACAATAGGAACTTTATCCGATCCTTCTGGTAATTGAAGGTATCCTGTTATTTCAATAGGATTATTTAAATGACCATCTATTAAAACTGTTCTTTGATCAAATCCTGTATAAGAGTTAAATTTGATTATTTCGCCACCTTTATAATTTTTTAATTTTGAAATACCTTTTAACATCGAGCGTTTTTTTGTACAGTTTGCCTTACTATCAAAATTAATATTTTTTGTAGAATGTGCATAAACATTCGTTGTAAAAATTAATGTGATAAGTAATAAAAATATTTTTTTCATTAACCTCCAGTAGTGGATAAATTTTTAGTTAGACCTGTTTCACCAAGTTCTAAATAATGAGACTCTTTTTTAAATTTCATCTGTTTTAAGATTAAATCTTTTAATTCTTCAAGCTGATCATCTTTTTGTAATAAATGTCTAATACTTATTCCAGTATTACCAAACAAACACAATCTCAAATCTCCTCTTGAGGTTATTCTTAAACGATTACATGTTTTGCAAAAATCTTTTGAATAAGGAGCAATTATTCCAAACTTTCCTTTATAGTCAGGGTTTATATAATTCAAAGAGGGACCCGCATCTTTTCCAAGTGTTTGATAAATCCATTTATTTTTATTTAAATAATCTTTAAAAACTTTTGAAGAAACATGATATTTATTAAAATAATCTAAGTTGTCGCCAGTTCTCATTAATTCAATATATCTATAGTCAATTTTATTATTTTTAATAAATTCAGACCACTTATTGAAATCTTTTTCAGACGCATTTACTCCATTTAAAAGGACACCATTAATTTTTATATTCTCAAATCCTAGATCTTGAAGGTTTTTTATTCCTCGTAAGATTTCTGGTAATCGATCGTGGTTTGTAATATTTTTGAAAGTTTCACGATCAAGACTATCTATACTAATATTTATTCCATTAAGTCCACTATCGACCAATTGTTTTGCTTTTTGATCTAAATGATAGCCATTTGTTGTAATGACAACTTTTTTAATTCCTGATTCAAATTTTAATACTTTAACAATATCAAAAAAATCTTTTCTGACAGTTGGTTCTCCACCAGTTATTCTTATTTTGCAAACTCCTAATTCTGAAAAACATTTCGCAAGTCTTTTAATTTCATCTAAATGAAGGAATTTTCTATTGTCGCTTTTATCTACTTGGTAGCCATTTGGTAAACAATAACCACATTTAAAATTACAAACATCCGTTATAGACATTCTGATGTAGGGAAATTTTCTACCAAAACTATCTTGAAGGAGTTGCATAACTACATAAATTTATACTAGAAAAAATGATTAATAAATTCAAAATTTTTAAACAATAGCTTGCAAAACAAGATTTATACAACTTAAAAGTGTAAAACCTTAAATTGTAAATATTTTCTTTTTTTTATTTTTGAGGCCTCTTTTTTTTGGTAAATTTAAATATTGTTTAAGGAGGCGTCATGAAAAAAAAAGAGAAGAAACTAAATTTAAATAGAAGAAATTTTTTAGCAAGCACAGCATCAATTGCTGGATTAGCTGCAACAGCATCAGTTGTTCCAATAAGTATTTCCAATGCAAACCATAAGGATGGCGAAAAAGGATTACCTGAGTTTATTAGCTGGAAGGATAGAAACGCTTTAATTGTCCATTCAGATAAGGGAATTGAGACTCACAGAAGTGCTATTGGAGAAAGTTTAATTACCCCTAATAGAAATGTTTATATAAGAAACAATATGCCAACTATGACAGATGATCAAATTGGCAATAGAAATGACTGGAAAGTTTCAATTGAAGGCGTGAAGAATCCAAAAACATTTACTTTAGCTCAACTTAAAAAGTTAGGCCATACAACAATGGCTTCAATTTTGCAGTGCTCAGGTAACGGTAGAGGTTTTTTTGAACACAAAGTAAGAGGATCTCAGTGGAAGACAGGAGCGGCAGCTTGTGTATTTTGGACTGGAGTTCCAATGAAGGCAGTAGTGGAAGCATGTGGTGGAGTAAACGCTAGTGCTGTATTTATGACTTCAGCTGGAGTAGATCATGAACCAACTGGATTAGATCCAAAAAAAGCAATGGTTGAAAGATCAGTTCCAAAAGTAGTTTTTAAAGATGCAATGTTAGCTTGGGAAATGAATGGTGTTCCTTTACCTAATGCTCATGGTGGACCTTTGAGAATGGTTACACCGGGTTATTTCGGAATTAATAATGTTAAACATCTTGGCAGAGTAGCTTTCACTGAAAAAGAGTCTTCAGTTAAATATATGAAAAAAAGTTACAGAATTTCACCAATTGGAAAAAAGGGATCTCAGTATCCTTCTTGTTGGGAAATGCCAGTAAAATCTTGGATTACAAGACCAACTGACGAAACAGGAACAGTAAGAGCTGGTAAAGTTCAGATAGTTGGTGTTGCCATGGGCGGTACTAAAAAAGTTAGAAGTGTTAAGGTATCTGTTGATGGAGGTAAAAGCTGGAAAAGAGCGAAATTCATCGGACCTGATTTAGGCAAATATGCTTGGAGACAATTCGCATTTGAAGCAAATTTAAAATCGGGAACTTACAACATAGCTAGCCTTGCTTCTAATGGTTCTAAAAAACAGCCAGAATTGAGAATGGAAAATAGAAGAGGTTATGCTCATAATGGCTGGAAGGATCACAGCGTAAATATTACTGTAGTATAATACTACTAACAGTTATAAAATAAATTAATGAAAATTTTGAGATTTTTATTAATTATTTTATTCTATTTTATAATTAGTATTCAAAATACAATTGCTGACGAAGCAAAGATGCTTAAAGGTCTTGAAATTTTTAATGAGACCGCAGCTTGTGCTGGTTGTCATGTATTGAAAGCAGCAGGATCAGAAGGCAATGTTGGGCCAAATTTAGATACTGTAGATCTGACATATGAGTCGGTTAAAGAAATGGTTACATATGGACTCGGAGTTATGCCTGCCTATGGTGAGGAAGGAATTTTAACAGATAAAGAAATAGATATAGTATCTTTTTATGTTGCCAACTCTGCAGGTAAATGAAAAACCC
Source organism: uncultured Pelagibacteraceae bacterium (assembly GCA_902560245.1). Taxonomy (GTDB): domain Bacteria; phylum Pseudomonadota; class Alphaproteobacteria; order Pelagibacterales; family Pelagibacteraceae; genus Pelagibacter. The sequence goes on along the minus strand of CACELK010000004.1, from coordinate 15,680 downwards.
TTTAGTTTCAATTTTAATAGCAAGTTACAATAAAGAAAAGTATGTCAACAGATGTATTAAATCTTGTCTAAGCCAAACATATAAAAATATTGAAATTATTTTTATTGATGATGGTTCAAAAGATAATTCATATAAAATTGCTAAAAAATTTAAGGGAATAAAAGCCTACAAAAAAAAAAGAAAAAAATCCAAAGCTAAATTCAATACTTTTTTTCAAATTGATACTTATATTTATGCTTATAAAAAATCCAAAGGTAGCATCTTAGCTTGTTTGGACTCTGATGATTTTTTTAAAAAAAATAAGATAATGGATATCGTTAAAAATTTTAATAAAGATAAGAAAGCAAATATATTATTCGATAAGCCAATTATATATTATTCAAAAAAAAAGTATTTTTTGAGTGACAATTTCAAAAACTCGAGGGATAGAAAAATATGGCCAAAATTTCCACCTACTAGCTGTATTTCATTAAGAAAAAATTTTTTTAAAAAAATAATATATGAATTAAATCTCAAAAAATTTCCACTATTAACAATAGATTTTAGATTAGCCGTAATTTCTAAAATTTTATTCAATAATTTTAAGATTATTAACAATCATTTAACTTTTTACTTTCAAGATAAAAAAGGGGAAAGTAATTCAAACTTTAAAAAATTTGGTAAAAATTGGTGGTCTAGAAGAATGCAAGCACATGAATATATGATATATTTATTTAAAAAAAATAAGATAAAATATAAAAACTTAGATTATTTTCTTACCAAAACAATAAACTTATTTTTTTAATTTAAATGGAAAAAATACTTTCTAAAGAACAAATTAATCAATTCCAAAATGATGGTGCTATATTTTTAAAAGGATTATTTGATATAAGTTGGATAAAAAAACTAGAAAAAGGAATTGAAAAAGATATAAAAAATCCTAGTCCAAGATTTAAATCTCATACAATAGAAAAAGGCATTCCTGCATACCTAGAAGATTATTGGACGTGGGATTTAGTTCCAGAATTTAAAGATTTTGTTTTTAATTCTCCATATGCAAAAATTGCTGCTGAATTAATGTCTGCAAAAAAAATTAACCTTGTTATGGATAACTGGTTTTTAAGGGAAGGTGGATCTAAATCATCAACACCTTTTCATCACGATATAAGTTATTTTGATATGGATGGAACAATGTGTGTTTTGTGGTTACCATTACAACCCACAAGAAAAAATGAAGGAGTTGTTTGGGTTAAAGGCTCTCATTTGTGGAATAAACTTTTTTTAAGAGTTTTATTTAAAGATGGACATAAAGTTGAAGGGAAAGAATGTGTAATTGATGGAAAAAAATATGAACTTCCACCAGATATATTAGGTAATAAAAATAAATACGATTTTTTACAATGGGACTGTGAACTAGGTGATTGTGTTATCTTTGATATGAGAACACTTCATGGCACTTTAAGTTCAATAATACCAAATAAGACACTAAGTCGTTATACTTTAAGAGTTGCAAAAGAGGATGCCAAGATAAGTTATATTGGTGATTGGACAAGTTATAATTATAGAAAATCTATGCAAGAAGCTGGATATAAAAATGGAGACCCTTTAGGCGGCAAAATGTTTCCTACACTTTTTGAAGCTAGTTAACTTCTAGCCTTTAGGACTAGAAGTTAATTTTAATAATTTATCCTGCAGGTTTATAAAGACCCATTGCTTTCCCGGCCATCTCAGCTGTTTTAGCCATATCCATTTCTTCTAATATAGTAAAATTGCTAATCGCACCCGAAGCTTCGACTGCTAATTTAACTGCAGCCATTGACTCAAAGTCTTTTCCGCTAACACATCCAACAAAATCATAAGATCCTCTTGTAATTGAAAATGATTCCATTTTTGCATCCAATGCAGTTGCCAATGCATTTGCAGCAGCAGCTCTATCTTGTTTAGGATCTTTTATAAATCCTTTAAATGCCTGAGCGGTATAATTTCCGATTATATAATATTTTGCCATAATGATCTCCTTTCCTTAATTTTTAGAATATCATTATTGCAAAAATGTAATAATGAATAAATTGCATAGTAGACACAACCTATAGTAATGTTAAATTAAATTAATGTACGAAAAATATGGACAATTCATTGATGGAAAATGGCAAGCATCTTCCAATAAAGAGACATATGAAGTCATAAACCCAGCCAACGAAGAAGTTATAGGTCGTGCATCAAAAGCTACTCCAGAAGATGTGGATCGAGCACTTAAATCTGCTGAAAAAGGTTTAGAAGTTTGGAAAAAAACATCCCCTTGGAAAAGATCTTCAGTCATTAGAAAAATTGCTGATCTAATAAGAGCCAAACAAGATGTTCTTGCAAAATGGATAACACTTGAAGTTGGAAAACCTTTTCTTGAAGGCAAAGGCGAAGTAGGAGCTACAGCAGATATTTTTGAGTGGAATTCAGAGGAAACAAAAAGAATCTATGGACAAACAGTAGAAAGTAGATTTGAAGACACCAGAATTCATGTTTACTATCAACCAATTGGAGTTGTTGCGGCAATGTCTCCTTGGAATTTTCCATTAGTTTTGTCAGGAAGAAAAATATCAACTGCTTTAGCTGCAGGATGTTCAGTTATAATTAAACCTGATGTGATCGCGCCTGGTGGTGTGATGGAATTAGTTGATATTTGCAGAGAAGCTGGAGTTCCTCCAGGAGTGGTTAATTTATTATCTGGCGATCCTCCAAGCATAGCATCTCAATTAATTTCATCAGATATAATTAAAAAAATTTCTATCACAGGATCTACAAGAGTTGGAAAATTAGTGCTTAAACAAGCTGCTGAAAAAGTCCAAAGAGTTACTATGGAGCTAAGTGGTCATGCACCGTTTATTGTGTTTAGCGATGCAAATATTGAGAAAGCAACAGACATGGCAATAGCCTCAAAATTTAGAAACAATGGCCAAGTTTGTATTTCTCCAAGCAAATTCTATATTCAAGATAATAAGAAAAAAGATTTTGTAAATTTATTCGTAGAGAAAGCTAAAAAATTAAAAATAGGAAATGGAATGGATCCGGATGTTCAATTAGGACCTATGACAACAAAAAAAAGACTTAATGAAATTGAGAATTTGGTTGAAAAAACTAAAAAAGAAGGAGCCAAAGTTTTGTTAGGAGGAAAAAAACCCTCAGGATTTAACAAAGGTTTTTATTATGAACCAACAATTTTTGACGATGTAAAAGATAATTTTACAATTATGAAAGAAGAACCCTTTGGACCTTTATGTCCAATGCTATCGTTTAAAACATTTGATGAAGTTATTAAGAGAGCAAATAATCATGAACTAGGTCTTGCAAGCTATATTTGTACTAATTCAATGGAATTAGCAACAAAGGCTTCTGAACAAATAGAAACAGGAGCAGTCGCAGTTAATACTCCATTGGTAGCACAAGCCGAGGCACCTTTCGGCGGTATTAAACAAACAGGAGATGGGAGAGAGGGCGGCTCAATGGCTATTAAAGACTATTTAAATATTAAATATACTCATCTTGGAATTAAAGGTTAATTAAATTTTTATGACTGAAATGTTTATTGCTTTTGGAGCAGGATTAATAAGTTTTTTGTCACCGTGCGTATTACCATTAATACCTGGCTATATTTCATACATTTCTGGAAGTTCTCTTAATGAATTATTAGAAAAAAAAAATATTAATTTATTACCTGTAATTTTATTTACAGCTGGATTTTCAATAGTATTTATAATTTTTGGTGCATCAGCAACCTTTTTAGGTAAATTTCTTTTAAGTAATTCCTTCCCTTTAAGAATAATTGCGGGCGCAGTAATCATTATATTTTCTCTTCATATGTTAGGAATATTTAAAATTAAATTCTTAAATTATGAAAAAAGAATTCAAGCAGATAGAAATAAAAGTATTTTTAGTTCGGTAATAATAGGAATGGCTTTTGCATTTGGTTGGACGCCGTGCATAGGCCCAATTCTTGGATCAATTTTACTTTTAGCATCAACTGCAGAGTCTGTTACTAGAGGTATATTATTGTTATGTTCATACTCTCTTGGTCTTGCTATTCCATTTATCTTATCTGGATATTTGATACAAAAATTTATTATATTTTCAAAAAATATAAGAGAAAAAGTAAAACTTATTGAAAAAATAGGTGGCTTTTTACTTCTTATTACTGGTATTTTAATTATTACAAACCAGCTGCAAGTATTAGGTTTTTATTTACTAAATTATTTACCTTTCCTTCAAAAGATTGGTTAATTTTTTTTTTGAGGTTTATTAAAAATTATAAGCATTACCCCAATAATAATTATAGCTCCTCCTACAAATAATTCCCTTGTTGGTTCCTCACCTAAAATAAAAATTGCAGCTAATAATCCAGTTGGAGGTATACCCATAGTAACTATTGGTAAAACTTTGTATAGAGGATTATTTTTTAAAACATAATAAAAACAACCATAAGTAATTGGCTGCATTATAAATCCCAGGTACATTGCAATAATCCAAATCTCAAACGGAGTAGATTTAAAGTAATTAATTGGGTTACCATCAAAAATAGCAGAAAGAGTAATTAATATTGGACCAGAAAATAAACCCAACCAAGCGACAAGAGCTAATGGATTAATTTTTTTACTTAAAGGTTTAACAAGAACTTGACCAAGAGCCCATATTGCTGAACCTAAAATCACTAAACTTACACCAAAGTATTTACCGTCTAAATTTGGTGATCCTGTTAAAATATAAACCCCAACAAATGCTATACTTATACCTATTAAACTTCTTAGTGTTGGTTTTTCTTTGAGCATAAAAAATGCAAACAAAACTCCGAAAGGAACTTCTGTTTGAACAAGTAATACAGCCGCCGAAGCATCTATAAAACTTAATCCTGTATAGGTAATACTATACTGTGTCGTGTTTGCTACAAGAGATGCAATAAATATTTTTTTAAGATAATCTTTTGGTATAGGAAACCACCAAACTAAAAGTAAGGCAACAAACGTAAACCTTAATCCCATCAGTAAAAAAGGAGGCAAGTAATCCATCGCTGGTTTAGCAATAACAAAACCAAATCCTAAAAAAATCGGAACTATCGCGGCTATTAATGAGTCACGAAGTGTCAAAGATTAAATTTTCTTTTTAAATGTCTTAATTTACCTTCAGTACTATCAAAATCTATATAACAACCTTGTAAAAATCTTTTTCCCTCTTTGGGATCAAATTTTGTTCTACCGTGTAAAACTCTGTAGTTATCCATCATCATAAGATCTTTAGGAGCCAATTTGAATTCTATTCTATTTTTTTCTGAGTTATACATATCAGAAAGTTTTTTTCTTGCTTTATAATATTTGTCTAATTTTTCTTTTTCCAACATTGGAACGTAATCTAATCTTGGGCTAAATCGCACTTGCTTAAATTGTTTTTTATCATCCAAATGTATTAACTCTGACCAGTCTTCGAGTATTACATTTTGATCTGTAAATTTAAATCTTACTTTAACTTCGCTAAGAATTTTATAGGCTTCTTGATCTTCATTTTTTAATTTTTCAGTTACAGTATATCCATCAACAAGTGTAGAATAACCACCACTAACTTCATTCTCAATACAATGTAAAAGCTGAATACATGGAACAGGGTTTCTGTAGGGATTGTCAGTATGAGGACTTAAATGCAAAGTCGTATAAGCTAAATCGTTCGGGTTTAATTTTGATTTAACATTAAAATGCTCTCCGAAGTTAGTTCTTCTTACACTTCCAATAGAATTTGCAAAGTTTACGATATAATTATTTTCTGTTGGCACATTTTTTATAATTACAAATCCGTATTCATAAAAAGTAACAAGCATATCATACATTTCTTTAGACTCATAAAATCCTTCTTTATATTCAAAATTTTTTACGTTTTTTAAATTCGAGTCCCAATATTTTTTTGTTATTACTTTAATTACGGTATCATCATTTGAAAATTCCGTTGCTAATTTATTAATATCAAGTTTTGAATTTACACCATCGTTAAAATTTACCTCAAGAAAACCATTTTTAATTTCAACATTTTGAATGTCTATATCTCCATTCATTGTAGAGGGATCAAATAATCTTTGTTGAGTTCCTTTATCTAGGTATTCCTCACCAATTACTCTTTCACGTAACCAAAATGGGTGAATTTCCTTTACAGTTGTGCCATTTTTATAAAATACTTTTTTTTGATTAAGTTCAATTTTCATACTATTTAGAATAGGATTATTTAAAATTTTGCTTTAATCAAGATAAATTAAATAGTAAGTGACCATCCTATGCCAGAAATAGATACAAAAAAAATAAGATTTTTTGCTACTTTTTTAAATAGATTGGCCAGAAATATGACCAACTATTACAACAAAAAACTAGATAAACCTTTTAAACCTATAAACAAAAGCAAAGGCAAGGGTTATGACCCTGTTACAAAAGCCGACAGGGCTTTTGAAAAATTTATAAGATCAAAAATTAAAAAGAAGTTTCCCAAACACAATATAATTGGAGAGGAATTTGGTAACCAAAAAAACAAAAGTGATTTTACATGGGTTATTGATCCAATCGATGGAACTAGATCATTTATAATTGGCAACCCAACTTGGAGTAATTTAATTGGATTAAATTACAAAGGAAATCCAGTTGTAGGATTAGCAAACTTTCCAAAGTTGAACAAGTATTATTTAAATACTTCAACAAAAAATGCTTATGTAATTGAAAAAGGTAAAAAAAGAAAATTACAAGTTAATAAAAAAGCAACCTTAAAAAATATGAAAGTTGCTGGGGCCTTTCATGGATGGTTATCATTAAAAAAACAAAGTAAAATTCCAAAAGTTTTAAAACTAATGCAATTTCCGTGCTTTGATGCTTTAAGTTATATGCATTTTTGCGAAGGTAAAATTGATGTTGTGCTTCAATGTCAAAATAAAATTTGGGATGTCCACGCAATAATTCCAATTATTTCTGCAGCTGGCGGAATTGGTTCAACTTGGAATAATAGAGGTGCAAAATATGCTGGAAATGTTTTATTTTCTGCAAATAGAACTATTCACAAAAAAATGTTAAAATTTTTAAAACCAGCGTTAAAATAAAATTATAAAAAAATGAAATTTGAAAAAATTTTTAGAAATTTAAAATATGGAGTTTTAAAACCAAAAATATTTATAATTTTATTTGGATTATTTTTTTTATTTAATACAAATTTATCTATTGCCGAGATTGTTTTTACTCATGAAGTTGCAGCAAGACCTGATCATGTAGAACCATCATATACAGATTTGGGAGGTGCACCGGAAACCAAAGATGCCCTTGAATCACCTCAGGGAGGTACATTCAACCACAATGGAACATTAGTTTTTTTTATAAACAATAAGCTTTCGGGTTCAGCCAAAACCGATTCAGTAACTGTATCACGTTTGGCCACACCCTATGACCTAAGAACTGCTTCACGTGTATTTCAAGGTGGAGATCCAATTATAGATATAGCGGGAGGGTCTGGTAGTAGCAGAACAACTCTTGATATAGATTTTAACAACGACGGTACAAAACTTTTTTTAACAGCGTTAACCGGAGAAGTTTTCCCTTTTGATTTACAAATTCCATATAGTTTTGGTCCTAATAGTGGAATGTCTTTCACAGCTGACTCAGAGGTAGATCTTGGTGCACGGGGTGAATTAGAATTTAATAATGATGGAACAAAAATGTACTTCGTTCATGGAAATGATAACCCAACACTCGACGAATACACCTTAACAACTCCATTTGATATCAGCACAAGAACTTTAGCTAACACACAAAGTTTATCTGCAAAAATTAATCCTTCGTTAACTAATAAACAAGTTGTAACAGGTTTTGCTTTTAATGATACAGGAAGATCGATGTATGTTTTGATTCGAGATGAAAATCTCAACAATGATACAATATTTCAATATCAGCTTAGAATCGCGTTTGATACGTCAACAGCTGCTTTTATTGGCAAAGCAGATCTCGATTTTGGTTTAGTAGTCGGTACATTTTCTAATCATCTTGGGGTTGTAGGTCATGTTTTTAATGGTTTATTTTTTAATGGTGATGGCTCAAAAATGTATATAATGAATGATAGCGGTCAAGATCATGCGCATCAACTTAGCTTGTCTTGTAATTTTGGTGTTGCAGCATGTGTGGCTGATACGGCTTCAAATATAGGATCACAAGTTGAATTAGCATCAAAAAATATTCATCATAATACATCTAATATTTTTAAGCGTTTTGAATGGTTAAGAAGAAACAAAGATAGCCAAAATTTAAGTAACCATAATATAAAATTTAATATCTATAATCCAATATTGGCATCATTAGTAAAAAAAAAACAAACATCTCTGAAAAAAAATAAATCTAGCACAGTTAAAACAAATTGGTCTTATTGGAGTCATGGTGATATTTCATTTACCGATCAAGCATCTACATATCAAATAAAACCTAAAAAAATCAGGACTTCAGGTCTCATGTTTGGAGGCGATAGGAAATTTGGAGATAATAATTTTTTTGGTGCTGCGATTAGATATGGAAAAGATAATGCAAAAATTTTATCATCAAATCAAAGTATTGGCACTGACTCATTAACTCTAAATTTTTATGGAACTGTTGCGCCAAGTGAAAGTACTTACACGAACGCATTAATTGGATTAAGTATTTTAAGGATTGATCAGAAATTTAAAGGGAAATTAACAGGAGAAAGAAATGGTAAACAAGCTTTTGCAGCTTTAAATTTTAGATCAAAGAATAATTTTGGTATTTTAAAACTCGATCCTTCTGCAAAAATTTCCTATGGGGTCACGAGTTTATCAGATTACACTGATTTTTTATCTAATGTAACTACAGGAGTAAATGATATACACGAGTCGCAAATGTTTGAAATTGGAAACGCTGCAATAGGTTTTTTATTTCATATGGAGCCTGTTGAAATTGATACGGGCACTATAAGAACTCATGGGGGATTAGAATATGTTCACGATATTTCTCCTACAACTACATTTTTTCATTCAAATTTAAGTGGTGCCCAGTCTACAAAAATTGGAAGATATTCAAGCAAAAATTACAAAGGTAATATTGGACTTGAGTCTATTTTTAATAATGGATTTACTTTTTCTATAAATTACGAAAGGTTACAGCATTTAGATAAAGATAGAAGTGGACGTACTGATAGTTTTTTATTTAAAATAGGACATACTGATGGAGAAGACGGTGAATTTGCACTTATTTATAATCCTATTCAAAACGATAAAACAGAACTTAGCTATACTAAAAACATTAATGGTTTTGATCTTAAAATTAATTCGAATTACAGCTTAGCAAGTAAAATACCTGACTATGGTGCAAAAATAGAAGTTTCAAGCACATTCTAGTATACTATCATTAAAAAAATGAGAGTATTAATTCTACAACATATCAAAATAGAAGATCCTGGTTTTATAAAAGATTTAATGATCAAAGATGGAGCTGAACTAACAACTATAGAATTAGACGAAGGTGAAAAAATTCCAACTGATCTTTCAAAATTTGACGCTATGTTTTGTATGGGTGGTCCTATGGATACCTGGATGGAAAAAGAACATCCATGGCTAATCACTGAAAAAAAAAGAATAAAAGAATTTGTTGTTGATTTAAAAAAACCTTATTTAGGCTTTTGTCTTGGTTGTCAGTTGCTTGGAGAAGTAGTCGGTGGAAAAGTTGTAAGAACGAATAATCCAGAAATAGGAATGTTAAATATAAATTTCTCAAAAAATAAAAATAATGATCCTTTATTTTCAAATTTTCCAGAACAAATTACTTCTTTGCAGTGGCATTCATATGAGGTTCAAGGCTTAGAAGATAACAAAGATATAACTCTTTTGGCATCTTCTACAGAAACTAAATATCAGATTTTCAAATATCAAAATCACGCTTATGGAATTCAATTTCATATAGAGGTGAAAGAAACTACCGTAAATGAGTGGGGGTGCGTTCCAGAGTATAAGTCTGCTTTAGAAAAAGCATTAGGTCCGAATGCTCTTAAAAAATTTGACAATGAAGCACAAACTAACATGGAAAAAATGAATAATTATTCGAAAATTTTGTATTCAAAATTTAAGAGTGATATTCTTAAAATATAATAGGAGGAAAAATGCCAATAATTAAACCGATACAGGAAAGTGAAGCAAAAGGAAAAGTCAAAGAAATATACGATGAAATAAAAACAACAAGACAAATTACTGAAGTTCCAAATTTTTGGAAAATGTTAGCAAATGATCCTAATGAATTAGATAGAACATGGAGTTCATTAAAAGATATTATGAAAAAAGGTGCTTTGGACCCGGTAACAAAAGAACTTATATATGTTGCGGTATCTATAACTAATAGTTGTGAATACTGTATTAAATCTCATTCTGCAGCTGCAAAAAAGAAGGGAGCTAGCGATGAAATGTTAAAAGAAATGTTTGCAGTAGTTGGATTAGCAAATAAAAATAATAAATTAGTAGACTCTTATCAGGTTGAGGTAGACGATATTTATAAATAAAATTTTTCGGTCAAACCTGACGCATTATAAATTAAGCCAGCTCAATATATAATCTTTAAATAAGATTATGAAATTACTTTTAATTCTTGGCAATCAACTATTTCCATTGAATAACGTTGAAAAGTTTAAAAAGGACCATGTAGTTTTTATGTCCGAAGATTACGAACTTTGTTCATATGAGAAACATCACAAATTAAAAATTTTATTGTTTTTATCCTCAATGCGTTCCTATGCTGAGAACTTAAAAAAAAATAACTTTAAGATAATATATACAAGAATCGACTCGACTGATTTTAGAAAAAATTATATCGAAAAACTAAAAAGAGTTATTACATCTAAAAATATAAAAGAAGTAACCAGTTTTGAAATTGAGGATAAGTTTTTTGAAAATAAAATAAAAAACTTTTTAAATAAATCAAAAATAAAATTGAATTATATAAAATCACCAATGTTTTTGAACTCTAGAGAAGATTTTGAAAATTATTTATCTAAAACAAAAAGACCATTTATGGCTAATTTTTATAAAGAAAGAAGACAAAAATTTAATATATTATTAAAAAAGGATGGTAATCCTGAAGGAGGGAAATGGAGTTTTGATGAAGATAATAGAAAAAAATTACCTACGAATATTAACGTACCAAAGTTTCCAAAAATAAAACCATCAAAACATACAGAAACTTTAGCTCCAATAATAGAAAAATTATTTAAAAATCACCCAGGTCAAACTAAAAATTTCTGGTTTGCCACAGAATACCAAGATGTAATTAAACTATTAAATTTTTTTATAAAAGAAAAAGTCAATCTTTTTGGAGACTATGAAGATGCGGTCAACCAAAAAGATAATATACTTTTTCACAGTGCTCTCAGTCCTTACTTAAATTTAGGTTTAATAACGCCTGATATTATTATTAAAAAAATTTTAGAATCTCATAAAAAAAATAAAATAAGATTAAATTCTTTAGAAGGTTATATTAGACAAGTTATAGGGTGGCGTGAATTTATGAGAGGCATTTATCAGGCTTACAGTTCTGAAATGGAAAACGGAAATTTTTTTAAACAAAACAGAAAAATGAAAAATTCCTGGTACGAAGGTACAACAGGTCTTCCACCATTAGATCATGCAATTAAAAATGCAGCAAACTATGGATGGTCACATCACATTGAAAGATTAATGATTTTATCAAACATAATGAACCTTTGTGAAATTAAACCAAAGAATGTTTATAAATGGTTTATGGAAATGTTTGTCGATTCATCAGACTGGGTAATGGTACCCAATGTTTACGGGATGGGTCTTTATAGTGATGGTGGGATTTTTGCAACAAAACCTTATATTTGTGGATCAAGTTATTTTATGAAAATGATGGATTTTAAAAAAGGTGATTGGTGCAATACAATGGATGGTTTGTATTGGAGGTTTATAAATAGAAATAGAAAATTTTTTTTAAAAAACCCAAGACTTTCAATGATGGTTAGAGTATTTGATAAAATGAAATCAGATAGAAAAAAATTAATTTTATCTGAGGCTGAAAAATTTATTGTAAAAAATACATATGGCAATTAAAGTTTTTTTTAATAATTCTTGCAATGTTTGCAAATTAGAAATTGATCATTACAAAAAAATTTCTGATAGCAGCTTAGAGTGGATCGACATAACAAATAATGAGGAGGCTTTAAAACTTACATCAAAATCACAAGCAGAGTTGTTAAGAAGATTGCACGTTATCGACAACGGTAAAGTTATTGGTGGCGCAAAGGCTTTTGTTATTATTTGGTCAAAAATCCCAAAGTATAATTTTTTAGCAAAAATTTTTTCAATAAAACCTTTATTTGTTTTGTTCCACTATGGCTATGAAATTGTTGCATACTTTCTTTTTTTAAAAAATAAACATCAACTCAAATGAAAAAACAGAATTTACCTTCCAAAATTTGTCCAGTTTGCAAAAGGTCTTTTAATTGGAGAAAAAAATGGAGACTAAATTGGGAGAGGGTTAAATATTGTTCAAAAAAATGCTCTTCTAAATAAATTCTGTCACTATTTTTGGAATATAATTTTTAAAGTTGAAAAAACCTTTATTACAATATTTCCATGCATATTGATCAATTTTTCTATAAAGATATTTAATATTTTTAAAATTATTTGAAATTAAAAAATCATTTATTTCACCAATAGAGGGATATAGAGCAATATTATTTCCATCTAAATTTTTTAAATCTTTAATATTTATTATTTCAATTTTACTAGATTTATTTTCAAGTCTAATTTTTTGGTCACTTATAAGATCCTCTTTAAATTTTAAAACTTTTTCATCTAATTTTATTTCTCTTGTGTCATTATCCTTTTGAACTAAATAAACATTCTTAAAATCAAACTCTTTAAAATCTGAACACTCAATCGATAAACTGTTTTCAAATACAATTAAATTGTCATTGTTATTTATTTCATTATTTAAAAAATCATTTTTTGAAATACTATAGTTTTTATTATCTATAATGGGTTGTGGATTTTCGTTTAGTTTTATTTGGCTGAAACGATTATTAGTAAATTTCTTTATATTCCACTCTGAAGCTATATAGTTTTTTCCTTTAGTTTGAACACCAGCTACCCACCTCCAACCAAGAGTATTTGAAGCGCTGTCACCATCTAAAAGATATTTCATAAAAAATTCTGCTCCTAATTGCCACGGAAGATTAAGTGTAAATATCCAAATACTTGCAAACCACATCCTTGCATGATTATGTAGATAATTATATTTTTTAATTTCAGATACCCAATAATTGAAGCACTCTATGTTTGTTTTGCCTTCAATTGCATTTAAATAATTTTTATTATTATAAAAATCTTTTTTTAATTTTTTTAACTCAATAATATAATCTGACCAAACCATTGGTCTTAATTCTAACCATCCTTTCCAATAAATTCTCCATAGAACCTCTTGAACAAATTTTTCATTCTTAGCAAAAGAAAATTTTTTTAATGAATTTTTAATAACCTCAGTTTCACTCAGAACACCATGTGTTATATAAGGAGATATAGAAGAAACGTTTTTTCTTTGTTCCGGTCCAAAATCAAAGTTTCTAAGCTTTGAATACTCATGAAGATTTTTATTAATAAAATCTTCAAGCTTTTTTATTGCAAATTCTCTAGAAGGCTCAAAATTCATAATTATTATATTTTGCTCTAGTCTTTTTCCTGTGCTTAGCTGGTCTACCCCTAACTCTTTTTCTCCAGAGAATATAACTATTTTTTTTTAAGTTATTTCTCATTATGGATATAACTTCAGCTTCTTTCAAACCTGTTCTTTTTTTTATTTCTTCAAAAGAAATTTTGTCTGACCAAGCCATTCCAATGACATCATCAATATTTACTTTCATTTAAAAATTATTTTAGTTTAAAGAGGATTTACCACCATCAACACCAATGATTTGTCCAGTTATGAACGGACTTTCATCTGTTAATAAAAATTTAGCCATAGAAGCAACATCCTCTGGTTTGCCTACTCTCTTCATTGGATGTGATTTAGCTATTCCTTCAGCCATTAATTTACTTTTAAGAATATTTTGAGACATTTTTGAGTTTGTTAAGGTTGGTGCAATACAATTTACTCTGATGTTTGGTGCGAATTCTGCAGCTAAAGAAACGGTCAAACCTTCGATGGCTCCTTTTGCTGAAGCAATAATTGCATGATTAGTAAATCCTTTTTGAACAGCAACAGTTGAAAAAAGAACAATTGAACCATTGTTTTTTTTTAAACTATCTTGAAGAGATTTAATTATTTCAATTACAGGAAAAAAATTTAAATCTAAACATTTTTTAAAATCTTCTTTTTTTGAATTTTTTAAAGGTTTAAGATCAATTGAACCAATGCAATAGGCGACACCGGATATATCCATACTGCCAAACTCTTCTTTTAAAAATTCTGGTAAATTTTCTGAGAGAATATCTAAGACACTATAATCGCAATTTAGTTTTGCAGATAAACTTTTAAGTTCATCCTCTTTCCTACCAACTAAATGTATCTCTTTATTTGATTTGTTTAATTGCTCTGAGAGACTAGTACCAATTGATCCTGTTGCACCAAAAATTAAATATTTACTCATTTTTTAATTTTTTCTTGGATCTTTTATACTTTTCAAAAGTTTTGATATGCCAGTTATTTTTAAGCTAATAAAAATAATATAAACCAGTGTTGTTCCAAGAGCCATGGTTGATAAAAACACGAATATTGCAGTTAAGAATTTTTCTGTAAACCAGTTTTCTATATCTGAGTTAGATAAATATAAAATATTCCAAAATAGCAAGAATATTAGTTCATAGGTTATAATTACTTTATACAACGAATTCATAGTTTATAATGGTTATAAACTATAAATAATTCTTTATAACCTTTTTTCAATTATATAATAAAATTTAGGTACCTGATTTACCTAATAAATTTACCATTAAGACACCAGCGACAATTAATCCAAGTCCAATCACTTCATAAAGATTTGGCATTTGATTAAATTTGTACACTCCAACCATCGTTGTAGCGATAATACACAATCCTGCAAAAGATGCATAAGTTATTCCAACAGGAATAGTTTTCATCACTATAGATAATGTGAACATGCATCCAACTATAGCTATTGCTGTTAACATACTAGGTATTATTAAAGTGAAACCTTGTGCGCCTTTAGCAAATCCGTTAGCTGCAGTTCCAAGCACAACAGCAACAATTAAAATTAAGTAAGCAGACGTATTTCCCATTATTTTTTAGACCAGTTTATAGCATCTTCCATTCTATCATCTCCCCAGAAAATTTCATTGTTTACTATAAACGATGGACTGCCGAAAACTTTATCTTTTCTGGCACTACCAGTATTTGTTAAATATTGTTTTTCGATTTCATCTGAATTAGCTTTTTCTAAGGTTTTGTCTTTATCAATATTTAATTCTGTGCAAATTTCTGAAATATTAGGTTCAACGGCTGGTTCTTTTCCATCTTGAAACCACCGTTTATAAGTTATTCTAACATAGTCGATACCCCAACCTTCTTTAAGTCCAACTATTGCTATTTTATTTGCCAAATCAAACTCAGTTAAAGGGTAGGGGACTGGAGTTTTTGCAAAAAAACCATATCCTTCAGCACGTCTTTCAATATCTCTCC
>CACELK010000003.1 GCA_902560245.1 uncultured Pelagibacteraceae bacterium | reverse complement strand
TGAATGTTTGTATTTACAGATTTTATATTTGGAATTACTTCTTCAGTAAATAACTTGATACTTCTCATACAATCTTCATGATTAACACCAGGAAAGTTAGACCAAACTTGTAAATTTTGAAGATTTAATTCTTGTTGAAGTTCTTTTATTTTTTCAATTACAAATTCAGGTGTTCCAAATAAAAGATTTCTTTTATGAAGAAATTCATAATTTAATAAATCTAATTTATTTTTTGTTTCTGGTAACTTTTCATCTGGATCCATATGGTTTCCTAACCCTCTCCAATGACAGACCCATCGCATATAATTTACAATATGTTCCCCAGCCATCTTCTCTGCTTCTTCCATAGTTTCTGCAACAAACATATCTCTAACTAAACTAATACCTTCGCCTAATGGAACATCTCTATTTTCTACTTTAGATTTTGCCTCTTTAAAAATTTCAAATCTTTTTTTCAAAGCCTTTACAGTTGGTATCCACATAATTGTATTAAGTCCATTTTCAGCAGCCCACTGAATTGATCTTTCCCCATCAACGACTTGAGAAATTGGTGGGAAAGGTTTTTGATAAGGTTTTGGCAAAACAGATATTTGTTTTAATTCGTTTGTTTTTAAATCAACTATATTTTCTTTTGGGGGACTCATATCATGTTGCCAAATAAAATTGGGAGAAGGGTATGTATAAAATTCTCCTTGGTGAGAAAAGAAATCTTTTGACCAAGCTTTTTTCATTATTTCTAAAGTTTCTGAGAATAGCCTAAAATTTTTTGCCTGGTCTTTTAAGTCAGCTTCTTTATTCATATTAATAGCTTCTCTTCCGTAAACACCTCTTCCAATTCCTACTTCAACCCTTCCTTTTGACAGTTGATCAAGTGTAGCAATATCTTCAGCAAGTCTTATAGGATTGTGAAATGTAATTACGTTACAGGCTTGCCCCAATCGAATATTTTTAGTTCTTGCTGCAGCATCTGCACACATCATTAATGGATTGGTACAAGACTCCATTCCTTCATGATTAAAATGATGTTCGGTATACCAAATAGAATTCCAATTATTTTTATCACAATATTCTGTGATCTCTCTAGCCTCTTCTATTATTTGTGTATAAGGTTTTTTATTCCAGTTAGTAGTGTTACAAAAGTATCCAAAGTTCATAAAGCCCCTTTAAAAATTAATTTAAAGACGACCGATCCCACTTTCGTAAATTATGAATTTAACGACGAGTTATGTATCGCTTTATTTATAAACTTTATTATTACTAACGTTGATATTCAATAAATTTTTTTAAAGATTTGTTTAAAAATTTCTCGTAATTTTGACCATTATTTTTAAATTTATGACCTAATAAGTAAGATTGACTCATTTTGAAATCAAAAGAGGGTTCAAAGAAAAAAGGAATGGAAAGCCTCCTACTTTTGTTCCATAGCACCCTATGATTTGTTGCTTTAAATTTACCTTTGCTCAAAAACTCTAAAGCTCTTCCAGTATTAACAACCAGAGCTTTTTTATTAAAAGGTACGTCATTCCACTTTTTTGTTTTTCTATTTTGTACTTGTAATCCACCTTTTTTATCTTGATAAAGCACAGTAAATACTCCGCTATCTACATGAGTCTCACATCCTAAAGCCACTCCATCCTGCATAGATATTTCAACTGGTTTTGTTTGATTTGGATAATAATTAAATCTTAATGTACTTAAAGTTTTGAGTCTTGAAAAAGCCTTGCGTGAAATTTTAGGATTTTTTTTATATATTTTAATTATACTTTTAAACAAGGTTTCACTTAACTCAAAAATACTATCAAAATATTTTTCTATAATTTTAATTGATTTTTTATCAAAGCTTTTATTTAAATTCAGATACTCAATATATTGATTATTAAGTTTTAAAGAATAATTTTTAGTAACTTTTAAATCACCTATATCCAAACCTTCTTTTCCGTTCACATCATTTGGAAAGTATCCCCTATAAAGATTTTTATTTTTATTATTCCATTTTTTGGGAGATAATTTTCTTTTATTATCTTTTGATGATTTAAAAAATTTATTACCTACTTTGCATATTTTTTTAATATCTTTAAAACTAAGACCGTGCCCTATAACTTGAAAAAAACCAATATCGACACAGGCTCTACAAATTTGATTAATAGTATTGATCGATTTTTTAGAATTAAAATTGTTTTTTAAAATTGAAGAAATGTCGATGGTAGGAATAATATCTTTTTTCATCTATCTTAGAGGTTTATTTGTCACTATAGACTGGGATTGTTCTTTAACTTTTTCACGAATAAAAATATAAACTCCACAAGTTACAATTATCAAAGTTCCTATAATTGTATTTAAATTCGGCACCTCGTTAAAAAATATCCAGCCACTTAATGAAGACCAAAGTAATATTGAATACTCAAAAGGTGAAATAACTGAAGGTGATGCAATACTGTATGCAGTAAACAATAAAAGAAAAGCTGCAGACGCTGTGAAACCTGTGATAATCATTAATAACATCGAAGTTTCGAGGTTTTGAAACCATTCTCTAAATATATATTCATACGCAGGATTACCTTGTTTGTAGAATTGACCATCACCAATAAATAAATAAAAAATCGAACTGATTATTATCGCTCCAATATAAAAGGTAAAAGTTATCGTATATACATTATCTTTGTCAGAAGTTTTTTTAATTATTATCATAGACAATGAATAACAAATTGCACAAAGGATTGGAGTTAAGGTCATAAAATCAAAATTATTGAAGTCGGGATTTAAAATTACATACACACCAATAAACCCGATTATTACAGCTGACCATCTTCTTATTCCAACCTCTTCTTTTAAAAAAATACTTGCAAATATTGTAATTAAAAAAGGAGTAACAAAAAATAATGCTGTAGCTGTAGCCAAAGGTAAAACTGTTAATGAAACATAAAAAAAGCTAAAACCAAAAAAGAAAAGTATCACTCGGATAAAGGTTAATAGAGGATATTTACTTTTAAACATCACAGGTTTTTTTGTAAATTTTAAAAATAATAAAATAAGAGTAAAACTAACTAAAGTTCTTACTAAATAAACTTCGTATAAGGAGGCAAAATTAAAAATATATTTCATAATACTGTCTTGAACAGAAAAAACCATCATAGCCAATAATATAAAGATAATTCCTTTAGGATTATTATTTTTTGTGGACATAAGCCCATATACCACAGAATCTTTCTTCTTTATATTTTTATTAATTATGTAATATTAATTTTATGACGTGCACAATTAAGTTAATAAATTACTGTCCTGTTAAATCCTTATCATTCCAGAGCATCAATTCGTGCCAAATTAAAAAAAATCTTGGTATGCCAAATGATAGGATTTTTGCATTTTCTAGAGGCATAGATTCTGAAAAAGCTAAAACAATTGAAAAAAACCCCAAAGAAAGAAAATTAAACAACTTTTTAACTTTAAAAAACTCACCTGTTTTGAATAAATATAATTTTAGTTACGATGGGAACAAACTCACACTTATATTGGATGGTGATGAAATAATTTCTATTTCAGCCGATGATCAGAATGAAAAATCTTTACTTTCAAAAAAATTATTTGAATTAGAAAGTACATTAGTAAATCCTATCATTCTTTTAAAAAATACTGAATATCCATTTTATGATACCTCCCATTCAAATAATGTTTTTAATTCTATCTCGTTAATAAATCTTAATAGTATAAAAGATTTTGAAAATAAAATTGAAGAAGATGTAGAATTTCAAAGATTTAGAGGAAATCTGTATGTCGACGGAATTTCAGCATGGGAGGAAAGAAATTGGATAAACAAAATAATTAAAATTAATAATACTTC
This sequence comes from uncultured Pelagibacteraceae bacterium, assembly GCA_902560245.1. GTDB lineage: Bacteria > Pseudomonadota > Alphaproteobacteria > Pelagibacterales > Pelagibacteraceae > Pelagibacter. The sequence continues at coordinate 79,097 of CACELK010000003.1, read as the reverse complement.
ATTTAAAGTTGAAAAAAATATTCCTCGTTGTGTTGCTATAAATTTAAAGCCTGAAACAGAAGATAATTCACTTAACTTACTTAATTCATTGAAAAAAACATACAATCATTTTGATATGGGAGTTTATTTAACAGCTTTAAGCGATGGAAAGGTTAATGTTGGAGACCATGTAGAATTAATTTAAGTAAAAAAAATTCTTTTTAACAACTTCAGATTGAAATAATTATTATATACAAACACCTTTTTTTTTTGTTAAATTATTTTTCAAACAAATTGAAATAGGGGGAAATGATGAGAAAGTATATTAAATCAATTACAGTCCTTCTTGTTATTCTTTTTAGTGTATCTTCTGTTAGCGCAGCGACACTAACTCAAAGATTAGCTGATGGACATAAATTAAGATTAGGTTTTGGTACAGCAGTACCATGGGCTTATGCAGGCGATAATGGTGAAGCATTAGGTTTTGTTAACATGATTGCTTTAACAGTTTTAGAAGAAATGGGAATCACTGAGCATGAAACTAAAGTTTTCGAGTGGTCTGGACTAATTCCTGGAATAAACGCTGATCGTTCAGATATGATAACTGGCGGTATGTATATTTTGAAAAGCAGATGCGAAAATATTAACTTTTCTGATCCGATAGGAGTTTTTGGTGATGCAATGTTAGTTCCTAAAGGGAACCCAAAAGGGATTAATAACTATGCTGATGTTATCAGAACAGGAGCTACACTTGTAACTGGAACTGGTTTCAATACTGTAGAAGCTGCTAAAAAATTTGGTGTACCTGATAGTCAAATGTTATTAGTAGAAGGTGAAGTAGGAATACTTGCTGCAATGAAAGCAGGAAGAGCCGACGCAGCAGTTCAAACGTTTTTTGGTGCAAAAGAGCATGAAGAAAAAACTGGTGGTGCATTTGAAGTAACCGATCCTAAGCTTATGCCAAAAGAAACTGTAAATGTGGTTGGAATTGGTTTTAGAAAAAGCGACAATGAATTTAGAGAAGCATTCAATGTTGCTTTAGCTAAAGTTTTAGCTAATCCTGCAAAAATGTTAGAAAGAGCTGGTGAGTATGGATACGATAAAGCTCAACTTCCACCTGCAGATATGACTACAGAGTGGGCTTGCGCAACTAAGTAGTTTTAAAATATAATTATTAATCAGGCGGCAAAATAATAAAGTCGCCTGATTTTTTTTAACTTAATTTAAGGTAATACAGTGAGCTATTTTTCATTTTTAGCTGAACACGGAATGACATTGATATTAGGAACAGTGACTACTATAAAAGTTTTGATATGTTCTATGGTTTTATATGTAATAATTTCGATGATTTTTGGTTTGATGCGTTTATCTAAAAATCTAATTATTCAAGGAATTGCTACTGTATACATAGAATTTTTTAGAGGAACTTCATTATTAGTTCAACTTTTTTGGGTATATTACGTATTACCGTTTTTTGGAATTTCATTAGAGGCATTTGTTGCAGGAGTAGTTGCTTTGGGTTTGAACTTTGGTGCGTATGGTGCAGAGATAGTAAGAGGTGGAATATTAGCAGTACCAAAGGGCCAATGGGAAGCTGCTCATGCACTTAACTTTAGTCCAGCAAAAAGAATTAAAAGAATAATTATTCCACAGATATTTCCTATAATTTTGCCACCAGCAGCAAACTTGACTGTAGAACTTTTAAAAGCAACTGCTTTAGTAGCTCTTGTAACAGTCGTTGATTTAACTTTTGAAGCAAAACAAATTAATTCTATTACTTGGCTTTCTGCACAGTGTTTTGGAACAGCCTTATTAATTTATTATATCATGGCTAGGTTAGCACTTGTTCCATTTTTAAGATGGTTGGAAGTTTTAGCTGCAAAAAAAGTTGGGAGAGGAAGCTTATAATATTATGGAAATGGGTTTTAAATGGGATTTTGCTTATGAAATTTTACCTCAAATGTTATGGGCAACTTTAAATACTATTATTGCAGCGGGAGTAGGTTATGCAATAGCACTTGTTGTTGGGCTCTTCTTTTTATTAGGTCAAAGAACTCCATCAAAAATTATAAATGGAATAAATAGAGAAATCGTAGAATTTATTCGCTCAACACCATTATTGATACAGTTATTTTTTGTATATTTCGTTTTACCTCAGTTTGGCATAAAATTATCAGCTTGGGTTTGTGGAATGATAACAATTGGTTTGCATTTTGGAACTTACCTTTCAGAAGTTTATAGGGGAGCTTTAGAAGGTGTTTCAAAAGCTCAATGGGAAGCATGTAGAGCACTAAATTTTTCCACCGCTTATACTTATAGAAGAATAGTTTTGCCACAGGCTTTTCCCATAGCAATTCCTGGTATGGGAAACTATTTAGTTGGTATTTTTAAAGATACCCCTCTTTTGTCAACAATAGGTGTGGCTGAATTATTTCATGCAGCAACAGCAGTAGGGGGGTATAATTATAGATATTTGGAACCTTACACAATGGTTGGTATAATATTCTTAATTCTTTCTGTTCCAGCAGCTATGTGGGTTAGAAAGTTGGAAAGAAAAGTTAATGTTGCTCAAGGAAAAATAAAACAATAAAAAATTTAAATTATGGAAAATAAAAATACTGAAGAAATTATTGTAAAATTCGAAAATGTAACAAAGCAATATGGCGATCTAATAGTTTTAGACAAATTGAATTTAGATATTAAAAAAAATGAAATGGTATCAATCATTGGACCATCGGGATCAGGAAAAACTACTGTATTAAGAGTTTTAATGACCTTAGAAAAAATTAATGGAGGCATAATTCATTTAGATGGTGAGCCCCTTTCTCATATGGATTCAAATGGGAAGCTTCTTGAAGCCAATGAAAAGTATTTGAGAGATAGGAGATCAAAAATTGGCATGGTATTTCAACAATTTAATTTATTTCCACATATGACTGCTCTTCAAAATTGTATAGAAGCTCCAGTAGAGGTTCTTGGAATGAAAAAAGAAGATGCAGAGCAAAGAGCGCTTGAATTACTAGAGTTAGTTGGTTTGACTGATAAGAAAGATCAACATCCATCAAGACTGTCTGGTGGTCAACAACAAAGAGTTGCGATTGCAAGAGCTTTAGCTATGAGGCCTAAAGTTATGTTACTCGATGAAATTACATCTTCTTTAGATCCAGAGGTTGTAGGTGAGGTATTAAATGTAATCAGATCTTTAAATAAAGAGCATAATCTTACTATGATAATGGTAACTCATCAAATGGGATTTGCTAGGGAAATATCAGATCGTGTATGTTTTTTTAATGAGGGGAAAATATTTGAGCAGGGACCCCCAGAAAAGTTATTTGGTGATCCAAAAAATGAGAGAACCAAACAATTTTTACATGCAGTTTTAGATGCAAATTAAATTGTGAGCCTGTGTAAATACGCATACCTGAAATACTTAAAAAGCATTGTTATAAAAGGGTAAGTTTTTTTAAGTTAAAACACTTAACAAATCTTACGTAAACCGAGATGAACAAAAGTAAAGCAGTTGATATAAAGTTTAAAATAAAAAATAGTTTTGAGAAAAATAAAAAAATTATAAATCAGAGATTTAATAATTTTTTTGATTGGGTTAAAGGTGCTGATTTGGTTAGTTTAAAAGAATGTAATATTGATGAGGATCCAGTAAGACCAGAATTAGACAATGATTTCAGAACAAGTTTTGGGCGAAAAATTTACGGTGTTAAATATAAAAATGAAATTCATGCTATAATGTGTTTTGCTTTTACAAATGAAATCCCAAAGTCTGTAAAAGAGCTTGATGATTTAAGTAAAGATGCATTTCTCCAGAGTGCTTTGAGAGATCAAAAAGTTGGTAAAATTGCAGTTGCATATACCGTCTGGTCTAAAAAAAAAGGTGGAGGAAAGCTTATTGTTAAAGAAGTTTTTAAAATGATTAAAAAATCAAATCATTTAAATAGATTAGTAACTTTGTCACCAATTACTGAAATGGCGACAAAATTCCATTTAAGAAATAAAGCTAAACTCATTCAAGTAAATGAAACTACTCAAAATTTTGAATACATAAAATAAATTTAATTTTCACCCAGTATCAAGTCAGAAGCTTTTTCTGCAATCATAAGAGTAGGAGCGTTTAAGTTTCCACTTGTTATCTCGGGCATAACAGAAGCATCGACAACTCTTATGTTATCAAGACCATGAACCTTTAATTTTTCATCAACAACTGCCATTTTGTCAGTTCCCATTTTTAATGTACAAGATGGATGATAAGCGGTTTCTGCTTTTGATCTAATATATTCCTCAAAAACCTCATTTGTCTGCGCATTTTCTCCAGGTCCAATTTCTTTTCCAGCATAAGGTTTCAAAGATCTTTGACCTAAAATTTTTCTTGCTACATGAATACTTTCTATTGTTTGTTTTAAATCGTCGTCGTTCTCTAAATAATTAAATTTAATTTTCGGATAATCATAAGGATTAGAACTATTTAGGGTTATATGACCTCTACTTTTTGGATGATTTGGACTTGCATGTAATTGATATCCATGTCTATCTGGATCTATTAATCCATGATCAATTACAAATGCAGGAAAAAAATGAAATTGTATATTTGGGAATTCTCTCTCAGAGGATGATTTGCAAAAACCTCCAGCTTCTAAAAAAGATGTAGAACATGGTCCACTTTTATTTAAAAACCATTGGATACCTATTCTAACCATATTAATTTTATTTATATAAGAATATAAAGTATCTTTAGTTTTACACTCTTGTTGTATGTAAGTTTCAAGATGGTCCTGTAAGTTTTTCCCAACACCTTCTAGATTATGGACTACCTGAATACCTTTATCTTTTAAATGTTGACTTGGACCGACTCCGGAAAGCATTAGCAATTGAGGTGAATTAATTGCTCCACCACTTAAAATTACCTCTTTATTAACGTAAATCTTCTCAATTTTATTTTTAATTTTAACTTCAATACCCACAGCCTTTTTTCCTTCAAATATAATTCTTTCAACAAAGGCTTCTGTGAAAACCTTCAAATTTTTTCTTTTTTTTGCTGGATTTAAATAATATTTTGAAACACTTGCTCTTTCTCCTTTATGGATTGTAACATCGTACATTCCAAAGCCTTCTTGATCTTTACCGTTCATATCACTATTAATTTTGTAACCAGCTTCTCCAGCAGAATCTATAAATGCTTTAAATAAAGGATTTTTATTTTTAGATTGATTAACTGGAAGAATACCACTACCACCTCTGTATTCATTTTCTCCCTCAGACCAAGTCTCTATTTTTTTAAAATATGGCAAAACTTTTTTATAAGACCAATCTTTTAATCCAAAAGATTCCCATCTTTGATAGTCGTTAGGATTTCCTCTAACATATACCATTCCGTTATGGGCAGAACAACCTCCTATCATTTTTCCTCTTGGGCAAAATAATCTTCTACCATTTAAATGAGGTTCTGGTTCTGAATAGTATTTGTAATTATATTTTGGATCATGCATTGTGTATAAAATTGCAAGAGGCATGTTTACTTTCCAAATGTCACTAGGTTTGCCAGCTTCCATTAAAGCAACATTATATTTTCCATTATCGGTTAATCTATTTGCCAAAACGCACCCAGCTGAGCCTGCTCCGATTACTATATAATCAAATTTCATAAAAGTTTAGAACGAAGCAAATCTTCATATTGGCTAATATTTTTCATTTTAATATTAGTTTTTTTTGCAAATTCATCAAATTTTCTTAAATTAATTGCATCTTTAAAAAATTTATTTTTTTCAAATTCTTTGCTTTCCTTTTTATTTAACATTCCACCTTGCAATTTTAAACTTATCTTTGATGCTTCTGATAACTGATTAAAATATTTTTTTTTTCTTACCAAATATCTTTTGGCAATTACGTGATATTTTATAGGCTCTACAACATCCTCTTTAAAGAATTTTTTTAAATATTCGTACCCTATATCCTCATGTTTACCGTCCAATTTTTTTTCAACCAATTCACTAGGATCTTCTAAAAGAAAATGACCATAATCGTGAAGCAAACAAGCGCATATTAAACTATCATTAGCTTTTGCTTTTTCTGCAAGCATTGCAGCTTGAATCATATGTTCTGACATCGTAACATTTTCTCCAATATATAAAGATTTGTTATTAATAAAATTTGAAATAATTTTATAAATTACATTCATTAATTTTAATTTGGTTTATCTCCTTCAATAGCAATTCGATCCATTATTCTTTCAAAACCAAGCCCTCTTCCAGGAAAAAAGTCAGTTAAACCTTGATGTTGTGTACTTCTATTATCCCAGATAGCTACAGCATTTTCCGTCCATTTAAATCTACAAGTAAAATCTAGTCTTTCCTGGTGAAGAAAAATTTCTTTTAAAGTATCATCGCTCTCATTTTTATCCATTCCTAAAATTTTTTTTGTATACATTGAGTTTACATATAGAATTTTTTTTCCAGTTTCAGGATGAGTTCTGACAACTGGATGTTCATTAGAATATTCATCCAAATTTCCATTTCCTTCCATTTCCTCGTACTTTTCTACAAAAGCGGCTGCTCCTAAAGAACTATGAATTGCTTTTTTATCTTTTATTTTTTTTTTAATTTTTTCATCTAATGTATCGAAAGCAATTTCCATATTTGAAAACATTGTATCGCCACCCACAGGAGGTATCTTGATAGATTTTAAAATAATAACTTTTGTAGGATTTTTATTATAACTCACATCTGTATGCCAGGTTTCTCCCCACTGGTGTTTTTCGTTACGGCCTTTAATTATTCTTATTATCTCAGGAAATTTTTCTCTACCCTTAACATAAACATGTCTTTCTAAAGGACCAAAAAATTTTGCTAAATTTATTTGTTGCTCAGGTGAAATATTTTGGTCTCTAAAAAAAATCACTTTATGTTCTAGCAAAAGCTCATTAATCTTGCTAAAGTTTTCTTTTGAGGAATTTTTAAGGTCTATTCCTTCAACTTCAGCGCCTAATGCACCTGATGTTAAACTAATTTTCATAAATATTACTTAATTTATATCTAGAAATTAAATTTGTCACTATGTATAAGGTTAAGCATGAATCTTACTTGGGCGTATATTTTTTTAGTTATAGCAATTGTTTTTGAGTTATTAAGCACTAGTACTTTAAAAGACACTTATGGATTTACAAGACTTTATCCTTCTTTAATTGTAATTATAGCCCTGTGTATTTGTCTTTATTTATTATCTCATTCAATGCAACTTATACCTATAGGTATAGTTTATGCTAGCTGGTCAGCTGGTGGGATTGTAGGCATAACAATTATTGGCGCCATAAAATACAACCAAGTTCCAAATATTCCAACAATTATCGGTCTTTCATTAATTGTTGTAGGTGTAATTATTATTCATTTAATGAATGATATGAAAGTTAATTGATTATTTTTTTAATTTTGATGAAAATTTTAATTCTTCTGATTGGAAATTATTTTTATTCTCTCTTATATAATTGTCCATAATTTTAATTTTTTCGTCTTCAAATTCAGCAACTTTTCTTTGTCCTAAATCAACGTATAAAGCTAAAATTTCTATTGTAGATGCAAGATATTTTTTTTCTTTATGTATCATTTCCATTTTATACAAAAGTCTTTTTTTGTCATGGTCGAAATAGGTTAGATTTATATCAACTTCATCTCCCTCGTTTACTTCTTGATTATAAGTAATATGTGACTCAACTACCATTGTGCTCTTTTTGGTTGTTTTGGCAGAGTGTTCACCCATTTTAAATTTATTCATTAACACCTCTGCTCCATATACATCAAAAATTAACACATAATACGCTACATTCATGTGATTGTTATAATCTGTCCAATCCTTTATAATTTTCTGTGATGTTAAATGAACTGACATTTTTTTATTTTAAATAATTTTTTTAAATAGTATAAATCTATTAATTTAAATGAACAATAAAGTATTTATATCATGTGCTGTAACAGGATCTGGTGATACAGCTAGCAAGCACCCTGATTTACCAAAAACACCAGAACAAATTGCAAATGCAGCAATAGAGTCAGCAAAAGCTGGAGCGGCAATTGCTCATATTCATGTAAGAGAGGAAGATGGAAAACCTAGTAGAAGATTGGAATTATATAAAGAAGTTGTTGATAGAATTAGATCAAGCGATACAGATGTTGTTTTGAATTTAACAACTGGAATGGGTGGCGATTTGGATATAGGGCAGGGTAAAAATCCTCTAGATTTTGGACCAATGACAGACATGGCAAACGTAATGGAAAGAATTGCAAATGCTGAACAATTTTTACCAGAAATTTGTACTTTAGATTGTGGAACTTTAAATTTTGGTGATAGCTCTGTTATTACAGTTAATACACCCAATGATTTAAGAAAAGCAGCAAAGAGATTAAAGGAAATAAATGTAAAGCCTGAAATAGAGGCTTTTGATTTAGGAAATATGTGGTTTGGTGCTCAGTTATATAAAGAAGGATTATTGAGCGACCCCCCTATGTTTCAAATGTGTTTAGGTATACCCTGGGGAGCCCCAGCAACACCTTTGGCAATGCAAGCTATGAAAGATATTATGCCGAAAGAGGGCATATGGTCAGGTTTTGCAATTTCAAAAAATGAAATGCCATTTGTTGCTCAAACAGTGATTATGGGAGGAAATCCAAGAGTTGGATTAGAAGACAATTTATATTTAGAAAAAGGTAAGTTAGCTACAAATGCACAATTAGTTGAAAAGGCAATTAGAATTGTAAATGATCTTGGTGTTTCAATAATGACACCTGCCGAAACTAGAGAAAAACTTAAATTAAAAAACTATAAATAAAAATCAATCTAATCTTGTAGCGTTACCATCAACAGCTATAGTTTGTCCTGAAATTCTTTCAGCATCATTTGAGATTAAAAAAGAACATGTTTTTCCAATATCTTCCTCATAAATCCAAGAGTTCATTGAAGCCATTGAAACAAATTCTTTTTCTATTTTTTTTTTTGAAATATTTAAAAATTTTGCTTTATCTCTAATGACTCTAACCATTCTATCTCCTTTAATCGTTCCAGGACATATTGCGTTTACTCTAATTTTAAATTTACCAAGCTCCATTGCTAAAGTTTTTGTCATACCAATAATTGCCCACTTGCTTGCTGCATATGGAGACCTTAAAGGAAAACCCATGATACCTGCGCCTGAAGATAGGTTTATAATGCTCCCTCTTTTATTTTTTTTAAGCATTGGAATAGCTAATTTTGTAAAGTAAAAATGACTTGTAACATTAGTTTTTAGTGTACTTTCCCATTCCTCTGAGTCAATTTTTTCCATTGTTTTAGTTGGTCCAGCTATACCCACGTTATTAATTAAAGCGTCAATCTTTTTTGTTTTTTTTTTTATTTGATCGTAAAAATTAATAACCTCATATTCATTTGAGGCATCACATTCATAAACAAATAGTCTCTTCTTAAAAAGCGGATGTTTTTTTAATTTATTTAAGAATTTTTCATTTATATCGCACAAGTAAATGATCGCACCTTTAGAAAGACAAATTTTTGAGGTTGCTAAGCCAATTCCAGATGCACCGGCAGATATAATTATTTTTTTATTCTTTAAAGGCTGTTCAGTCATTAACTATGACTTAGTTAAAGATTTTTGTAATTCTTTGTTGGTTATATATCCTTTAACGTTTCCTTGTTTATCTACAACTTCACAATTGGCGTTAGTACAAACAACTTTAGGTAAAAATTCCTCAATAAATTGATCTTCTTGAACTTTAACTAGGTTATTTTTATCTACACCGCTTGACTCATTTGCAGCTTTCATTATTATTTTTGCTTTGATAACTTTTGCTCTATTAACATCTTTTACGAAAGCGGTCACATAATCATCGGCTGGGTTCATTATAATATCAACAGGTGTTCCTACTTGAACTAATTTTCCACCATTTAAAATTCCTATATGATCACCTAATCTCAAAGACTCATCTAAATCATGTGTAATAAAAACTATTGTTTTTTTAAGTTCACTTTGTAAGTCCATTAATTGTTTTTGCATGTCACTTCTAATAAGTGGATCTAATGCAGAAAATGCTTCATCCATTAACATTATATCTGTATTTGTAGCTAAAGCTCTTGCTAAGCCAACTCTTTGTTGCATTCCTCCAGATAATTGATTTGGATATTGATGTTCAAATCCATTTAAACCAACTGCTTCGATCTTTTCCATTGCAGTTTTGTTTCTATCTTCTGTTTTTTGACCTTGAACCTCAAGGCCGTATCCGACATTTTCTAAAACTGTTTTGTGTGGAAACAAACCAAATCTTTGAAACACCATACTCATTTTATGTCTTCTGAATTCAATTAATTGTTTTTGATCAAGACTCATAACGTTTGTTCCTTCGACAGAAACTTCGCCTGATGTTGGGTCTATTAACCTGTTGATATGGCGAATAAGCGTAGATTTTCCAGAGCCAGATAAACCCATACAAACAAAGGTTTCACCTTCTTCTATAGATAAAGATACATCGTCTAATCCAATGGTATGTCCCGTTTTTTCTAATACTTCCTCTTTTGTAGCTCCATCTTTAACCATTGGAAGTACTTTCGAGGGTTGATCACCAAAGATTTTGTATACATTTTTTATTTCAATTTTACTCATATTTTTTTATAAAATTAACTTTTTTTTGTTATGTGTTCTTGCTTGAATTTTTTCTCCATAAGACTGTGTAATTCGATCGAATATAATGGCTAACAAAACAATTGCAATACCTGCTTCAGTGGCCATTCCAACATTTAATTGTTGTAAACCTAGCAATACCTCGTCGCCAATTCCTCTGGTACCTATCATTGATGCAATTACTACCATCGCTAAAGACATCATTGTACATTGATTTATACCTTGCATTATATTTGGTAATGCTAATGGCAGTTGCACTCCCCAAAGCTTTTGTTTTTTATTAGCACCAAAAGCCTCAGCTGCCTCAACCACCTCTTTATCAACTAATCTTATTCCAAGATCGGTTAGTCTTATTAAAGGAGGAACAGCATATACAAAGATTGCAAATATTGCTGGAACAGCACCTAAACCAAATAATAATATTCCAGGAATCAAGTAGCAAAAGCTAGGAATGGTCTGCATTAAATCCAGAACAGGTAATATAGCATTTCTTACTTTTTTATTTCTTGCCATCAAAATTCCAACTGGAATACCAATTATCAAACAAAGCAGCATCCCTATTACAACTATACAAGTCGTCATAATACATTTATCCCAATATCTGGGGCTAAGAAAACCAAGAAAAAAAACACAGAATGCAACCATGATTGTTGTTCCTGTATTTCTCCCGCTTACAAAATAACATAAAGTAATTACTGAAATCATTAATATTGGCCAGGGCAACCCAACCATAAAATTTTTCATATCAGTATAAAGACCAAGTAGAAAATTATTTATACCCTCAAAAAACATTCCATACTCTTTTATAAGTTTATCAAATCCGTCGTTTAAAAATGGCATTAATGGAAGATCTAGCCATTTAGGCCAATTCCCCAACCACGAGGGATCTGTAAATAAAACAGTAATACTTTCAGGTCTATATTTTGAAGTTGTATATGCAACAACAACCATAGCAATAAAAGCTATTAAATAAACCAAATTAAAATATTTTTTATACTTCTCCATTAATCTTTCTTAAAATTCTAAGAGCCCGAAAGGGCTCTTAGAATTAATTATTTTTTAAAAATTAAAGCGATGCTTTAACTTTTTTAGCAACATCTGAAGGGACCCATTTAGTCCATGCGCTAGAACCTTTCAAAAAGTTCTTAGCTGTTGCTTCCATGTCTCCACCTGATTCATCCATGTAAAATGCAAGCGATTTATTCACTTCAGCAGTAGGCAAAGTATATGCTTTTACAAAGTCAATGATTGGTTTGTTTGCTGGATTATTAGCAAAAGTAGTTGATGCAGATTTTGTTAATGCCATGTCAACATAAGCACTTGCACATGTATCTTTATATGCATCAGGACCATTAGCTTTAATATCTTCTACTACTTTCATCATTTTTGTCCAACAATCAGCTTTATAAGCTGGTTCTTTAAGTTGAACTAAATCAACTTTTCCCATCAATCCAGTTGGCGTCCAGTAATATGAAAATACTGGTTTACCTTTTTTAAAAGCTCCTGCAATTGCTGCATCTAATGCTCCTCCAGATCCTGGATCAAAGTTTGTATAGTATTTATCAAGACCATAGACTTTGTGCTTAACCATATTAATTGTGTAGCAGGTCCATCCTGAAATACAGCTAGTCATTCTACCTTTTCCAGGTGCTTCTGGATCAGCAAATAGTTTAGCAATCTTAGGATCCTTCATATCCTCAACAGATTTTAAATTATACTTATCTGATGTCTTTTTATCGACATAAAATCCTTGAGTAGAAGACGGAGTGTTTACTCCTAGTTCTACAATTTTACCTGCTGCTACAGCTTCTTCATGCATTTGCACAATGTTATCTCTCCAAACCTCAGTGATAATATCTAGCTGTTGATCATAATGTGCTGCCATTATTGGGCTAGTACTACCTTTTGTCACTTCAACATTGCAGCCATATCCTTTTTCAATGATATAACCTACGATAGCTGTATGAACGTTTGCACTATCCCAGTCAAAATCTCCCAAATGTACTTTACAAGCAGCATTAGCACTTGTTGTGCCTAACGAAGTCACCGCTATAAAAGCAATTGAAAGGAATATTTTTTTTAGAAATCTCATGAATTTCCCCCTATGTTTAGTTTAAACTTTACTTATTAAAACTTGATCCTTTAGAAAAGACAACCAAAATTAGGATTTATTAAGTTCAAAAATTAAGTAAATAAAACGTTAAGAATATAAAAATTCAATTATAAATTGAATTGAAAAGAAATGTAAATAAAATAACTATAGTTTATGGAAATACAAATTTCAAAAGTCTCAAAAGGCAATTCAACTTTAGACGTTGAATGGAGCGATGGGGAAAAAAGTAATTTTAATTTTATGTGGTTAAGAGACAATTGTCCAACAGCTCACGACAAAGACTCGAGACACAGAATGTTTAATATACTAGATGTATCTACAAATATTGAACCTAGAAATTACAAAATAAATAAAGAAGGAAAATTGGAAATCGTTTGGAGCGAAGGAAATCATACCAGCTATTATGATCAAAAATGGCTAAGAAATAACTGTTATACAATAAAAAATAAAAAAGATTATATTTCTCCATATCTTTTATGGAACAGCTCTCTGCAAAATAATTTAAAATCAATACATATAGAACATGATGAAATTGTAAATTCAGACGAGGGACTTATAAAATGGTTAGAACTTTTACATTTTAAAGGAATTGCTATAGTAAAAAATTCCCCAGTGGAAAAAGAATCTGCTTTTCCTGTTTTAAATAGAATAAGTCATACGCGTGAAACTTTTTTCAAAACACCTTTTGAAGTTATAAATATTCCAAAGCCAAATAATTCAGCATATACAGCTCATGCATTAAATAATCATATGGATTTACCGTGGTTTGAAAACCCGCCAGGTTACCAATTTTTACATTGTCTTATTAATTCAGCTAAAGGTGGAGATTCTTCTGCTGTTGATGCATTCGCTGTAGCAGAGTATTTAAAAAAAAACGAAAAAGAAATTTTTGATACATTAGTAAATATACCTCTAAAATTTAGAGATAAAGATTACACACAAGAAGCCCACCGAAGTTTTTATGGACCAGCAATTAGCTTAACAAAAGATGGAGATTATAATGATATAAGATTCAGTGTTGCTACAATGGACGCATTAGATTGCCATCCAGATATTATGGATAAAGTTTATAAAGCCCACCATAGATTTGGCAATCTCTTACATGATGAAAAATTTCAAATTAAATTTAGATTAGAACCAGGTGATATTTTCTCATTTAATAATAGACGTCTTTTACATGGGAGAACAGCTTTTGATCCAAATTCTGGACACAGACATTTGCAAGGTTATTATATGGATAGAGACGAAATAATTGGAAGATTAAGCTATCTAAAAAATAAATTATAAATTTTCAAAAATTAAATTTTTTTTGTTTATATTTTTTTCTAATTTTTTTACCTCTTACAGTATAAAAATATATTGGTTTATTTATTAAATTTATTTTTTTTGAGGATAGAAATTTTTTTTCTGTAACAATTATTTTTACATATTTTAATTTACTTTTGTTTATTATTTTCCTAATTGGAACAGTAGACGCAAAACATAACCCTAAATTTAAATTTTTCTTTAACAAACTCAAATTTTTTATATTTTTCTCGTTAAATGAGGTAATACTAAATGATTTTAATTTTTTTGTTTGATTGATTAATTGAATTAAATTTTTTTTTGTAAAGTAAGATTTTATTTCCAACATCAAATATCTCTTATTTTTGGAAATTGTTATTAATTCTTCTAATTTAGGAATATAGTATCCAAATTTATTTGATATTTTATTGATTTCGGTAAAAGTAAGATTTTTTACTGATTTATTTGTTTTAAACTTTCTTTTTAAACTAAAATCATGAAAGCATATTATTATGTCATCTTTAGTGCAATGGAGATCAGTTTCGATACCATATTTTTTGTTAAAACAGTATTTAAAAGACTTAAGTGTATTTTCTTTAAAATTCTTCTTTGCTAATCCTCTATGGATTATTGAGTGTGACATCTCCTAAAATTACTTCCATCCTGTAATTGTTTTTACTTCTAAATATTCTTCTAAACCCCATGTTCCACCTTCTCTTCCATTGCCTGATTGTCTATATCCGCCAAAAGGTGTTCCAGAATCTGCCCCATTTCCATTGATATAAACAACTCCAGATCTTAATTTTTTTGCAACTCTTTTTGCTTTTTCTTTGTCTTCAGTTTGCAAGTAGTTTCCTAAACCGTACTCTGTATCATTAGTGATTTTTACCGCTTCATCTTCAGTTTTAAAAGGTATTATTGAGAGGACTGGACCAAAAATTTCTTTTTTTGCAATTTGCATATTATTCGTGACATGTGTGAATATAGTTGGTTTTATAAAATAACCTTTATTTAAACCTTCAGGGAGCTCTGGGCCTCCTGCTGCAAGAGTTGCTCCTTCTTTAATTCCATCTTTAATTAACTTAATAATTTTATCATATTGAACTTTTGAGACTACTGGACCTATATGGTCTCCTTTTTTTGAAGCTATATCAACTTTAATTTTTCTTGCCTCATCTACAGCTTCTTTAACTGCTCTTTCATATATAGTTTCCTCAACGAGCATTCTAGTTGGTGCATCACATGACTGACCTGAATTACTCATTACATTTCTTATACCATCTCTTACTGCGTTAGGATATGAATCTGAAAAAACAATATTTCCACCTTTGCCGCCTAGCTCTAAACAAACTCTTTTAATTGTATCAGCTGCATTTTTGGTAATAAGTTTACCTGCTCTTGTAGAACCAGTAAAAGAAATCATATCTATATCTGGATGACTTGACATTTGTGTTCCAACTCCATTTCCATCGCCATTTACCAAATTAAAAATTCCTGGAGGAAAACCTGCTTGGTCTATCATTTCTGCAAACAACATTCCTGAGATAGGTGAAATTTCAGAGGGTTTAAGGATCATTGTACAGCCAGTTGCCAAAGCTGGAATTACTTTCAAGGCTATTTGATTGATCGGCCAGTTCCATGGAGTAATTAATCCACATACTCCAATTGGTTCATGAGCAATATAATTATTAGATTTATCATCAAAATGTTCTTCGAACTTATATTCTTTAAGTCTTATTATAAAATCTTCTATATGTGATTGACCAGATGCTGCATGAGTTGATATTGCATAATCGATAGGAGATCCCATTTCCAATGACATTGCTTCTGCCATTTCATCAAATCTTTTTTTATAGTTTTCTAATAACTTTTCTAATAACTTTATTCTTTCAGCTTTAGAAGTTTCTTTCCAAGAATTAAAAGAGTTTTTTGCTGCTTTAATCGCAGCATCAGTATCTTCTTTAGATCCTAAAGATATTGTAGCAAATGCCTCCTCATTTGACGGATTAATAACTGGAAAATCATTTTTTTTAAAAGGTTTGACCCATTTTCCATTTATATAAAAATTTCTTCTATCAAGCATAATTTATTATTAACATATTAATTAAATTTCATACCCCTTTTCTTCTTTTTCAGTGTCGACTAATTCATTAGGAAATCCTGGAGATCTAAAATTTATTTTAAACTTATCCTCCAATCTTTTTACAACCATTGATGACCATGCTCTTGAACCATATTTTTTCTCAGCATCTTTAAAAATATCTAATATAAATGGGGATATCTCTAGAGGTGTTTTAAATTTTTTTGAAAGTTGATCAAATAAACTCATATCTTTTTTAACTAAATCCATTGTAAAGTTAATGTTGTAAGAACCATTTAAAATTACTTGGCTTTCAGTTTCGTGAACAAAAGAATTACCTGATGAAGCAGCTATACCTTTAAAGGTCTTATTTAAATTAAGATTTGACTTTCTAGCTATTAACCAAGCCTCACCAAGTGCTGCTAAATGGACCGATGCTAAATAATTTGTGATTACTTTTAATATTGATGCAGATCCTAATTCCCCTGTATGTAATATTTTTCTTCCCATTGTAGTTAGCACAGGCATAATCTTTTCAAAACGTTTTCTATCTCCTCCTACAAAAATAGCAATATTTCCTGTGTCTGCTCTATGGCATCCACCGCTTACAGGCCCATCTAGAGGAAATGCTTTTTTATTTGATACTAGTTTTCCCAATCTCTTTACTTCTGACTCATCTGTTGTGCTCATTTCTAACCATATTTTATTTTTAGAAAGACCATCAATTACCCCATTTTCAGACTCCATTACCCCGGCACATATTTCAGGGGAAGGCAAACAAGTAATAATTAAATCTGTTTGTTCAGCTAATTCTTTTGCGTTATCTGTAACTTTTGCTCCTTTTTTTTTAAAATTTTCTGTTAAATTTTTGTTTATATCTTTTACAGTTAAGTCAAACTTATTTCTTAGTAAACTACCTGCTAATTTGCTACCTACATTTCCAAGCCCTATAAATCCAATTTTCATAACTACCTTTTAATTTTAGTGAATATTAAATCCTTTATGATATATTTTTTTTTTGAAAATGTATTCAACAAAAATAGATCCAAAATTCAATGCTAATCAAAATCCAAAGATAGGTTTGATAGCTTTAGCAAGTGATTATATGATTGAAAAAGATTTCATCAGTGTAATCAAAGATAAAAAAATAGATTTTTTTGTTAATAGAATTGAATGTTTTAATCCATTAACAAGTTCAAACCTAATTAAAATGTCAGAAAAAGTAACAGATGTTACAAAAGATATTTTGCCAAATGAAAAGATTGATTGTGTTGTTTACGGTTGTACTTCAGGAACTATTGCTGCTGGGTATGACTCAATTGAAAAAAAAATTAAGATAGCAAAACCAGATGCTAAGGTAACAACACCAAGCACGGCCTCAATTAAAGCGCTTAAAAAATTAAATTTGAATAAAATTGCTATTTTCACTCCATATCCAAAAAAATTGAATGATGAAGTTTTAGATTTTTTTAAACAAGAAAATTTTGAAATTACTTCTAATTCTTATTTTGATATTGCCTCAGATATAGATATTGGAAAAGTGGATTCAGACTATTTATTTGATGTTTTATCTAAAATGGATCTTAAGGGTGCAGACGCTTTATTTATATCGTGTACCGCTTTACCGGCGTTGTCTATTATTGATAAACTTGAAAAAAAAATTCAAAAACCTGTTTTATCAAGCAACCAAGCATTAATTTGGGATACGTTGAAAAAAATTGGAAAAAATACTTCAATAAAAGGTTTTGGAAAATTATTTTTAGAAAATTAAAAATGTTATTTACTAAAGAAGAATACAAAGACAGATTAAAAAGGGTTCAAAAATCAATGCAAGAAAAGGGCATTGAATTATTAATTTCTCAAGATACCAATAACATGAATTATCTTACTGGGTACGATGCCTGGTCCTTTTATTATGCACAATGTGTAATAGTTCATGTCAATGCTCAAGAACCTTTGTGTTTTGTAAGAGCACAAGATGCCGGTGGTGCCTTTATTACTACTTATCTAAAAAAAGAAAATATAATTATTTATGAAGAGAAGTATATTCATACCTGGCCTATGCACCCTTATGATCCTTTAATTGAATTAATAAAAAAAAATAAGTGGGATAAGTTGAATATTGGCGTGGAAATGGATAGCCATTATTTTACAGCTTATTGTTATGAAAAATTAAAACAAGGTTTGCCAAATGCAAAAATTAAGGATTCAGAAAGATTAGTAAATTGGGCAAGATTAATTAAATCTGAAACTGAAATAGGTTTTATGAAAGGCGCAGCATTAATTTCGCAAAACGCTATGAAGGTTGCAATGGAAACTATTAACCCAGGTGTTAGACAATGCGATGCTGTTGCCGAAATTCAAAGAGCTTTATTTAGAGGAACACCAGAAATAGGTGGAGAATATGCTAGTATTGCCACGCTGTTACCAACTGGAAAAGGCACTTCAGCATCACATTTGACTGCAACAGATAAAAAGTTTGTTCAAGGAGAGGCTACTATAATTGAGTTATCTGGAGTAAATAAAAGGTACCATTCTCCCATGGCAAGAACAGTTCAGCTTGGAAAGCCAGAACAAAAGAAAATAGATGCAATGAAAGCTACAAATGAAGCGTTGGATGCAGGTATAGAAGCTACAAAACCAGGAAATACCGCAGATGATGTTGCTCAAAAATTTTGGGGAGTTTTAGATAAATATAAAATTAAAAAAGAGTCGCGAACTGGTTATTCCATTGGAATTGGTTATCCACCTGATTGGGGCGAACATACTTTAAATATTTATAAGGGCGATAAGACTATTTTACAGCCTAACGTTTGTTTTCACATGATAGCTGTAATGCAATTTGGAGAATGGGGCGTAGAAGCTTCGGAGTCAGTGCGTGTAACAGAGAATGGAAGTGAATTATTCTGCAATTTTTCAAGAGAATTACATATAAAATAAGAACTTGAAATATATCTCTACAAATGTTTTAAAACACCCTTTATGTCCAAAAACTCACAATTTGTTAAATTTGATAAAGTTGACAAAAGTTATGACGGAAAAGTTTTAGTCGTAAAAGATCTAAATTTAGATATAGCCGAAGGTGAATTTATTACAATGCTTGGACCGTCAGGTTCAGGAAAAACAACCTGCCTAATGATGTTGGCTGGTTTCGAAACACCAACAAATGGAGAAATATATTTAGATAGCAATCCGATTTCAAATATTCCACCTCACAAAAGAGGAATAGGAATGGTTTTTCAGAACTATGCATTGTTTCCACACATGACTGTTTATGAGAATTTGGCTTTTCCTTTAAGAGTAAGAAAAGTTTCTAAGGATGATATAGACAAAAAAGTTGATAAAGCTTTATCAATGGTTTCTTTAACAGGTTTTGAAAATAGAATGCCTGGTCAACTATCAGGCGGTCAACAACAAAGAGTAGCTGTTGCTAGAGCATTAGTTTTCGATCCTGCTGTAGTTTTAATGGATGAACCATTAGGAGCGTTGGATAAAAATTTAAGAGAAAGTATGCAGTATGAAATTAAACACATACATGAAAGCATTGGTGTTACTGTAGTTTATGTCACTCATGATCAAGGCGAAGCTTTAACTATGTCAAATAGAATTGCAGTTTTTAATGATGGAAAAGTTCAACAGCTTTCATCACCTGATAAGCTATATGAAGAGCCAGTTAATTCTTTTGTAGCAGAATTTATTGGAGAAAATAATAGATTTGCTGGTCAAGTAACAGAAATTTCTAACAACAAATGTAAAGTTAAACTTGATAGTGGATCAGAAATTGTTGCAAATCCTATTGCAGTCAAATCAAATGGAGAAAAAACTATGGTATCTTTAAGACCTGAAAGAGCCTTAATAAACTCAAAAGAAAAAATGGAAAATAATTTTAAAGGAAAAATAGAGGAAGTGATTTACCACGGAGATCACACTAGAGTTAGACTTGACTTATTAGGAAATAAAGAATTTATTTTAAAAGTACCAAATAGTTCAGCTAATATGGAAATTAAATTAGGGAATCAAATCAATGTTAGCTGGAACAGCTTTGATGCTAGAGCTTTGGACCCAAAATAATCCAAAATACAATTTTAACTCATTAAAATTAGTAAAAAATAGCTTTATTCGTCTAAATGCCGTGTTGACTCCTATATTATATCTTGCTGTAATCCTGTTTTTAAAAAAACGTTTAAACGGAGGATAAATGAAAAAATTAAGTAAACTACTACTTACTCTATCTTTTGCTCTTTCTATAACTTCATCAGCATTTGCAGTAACTGTTGCATCTTGGGGTGGAGCCTATACAGAGTCTCAAAAGCTAGGATATGGTGATCCTACTGCTAAAAAACTTGGTATAGACATAAACTGGGTTGATTATTCAGGTGGATTATCTGAAATTAAAGCACAGAAAGAAGCTGGCGCAATTGTATGGGATATAATTGACGTTTTTGCAATGGATACTATTACTGGATGTGACGAAGGTTTATTTGTTGAATTCGATTTTGACAAAGACTTTCCAGCAGCTCCAGACGGAACTCCAGCAAGTAAAGACTTCTTTACAAGCATGCCGTCAAAATGTGCTGTAGGAAATATTTTATATTCTTGGAACTACGCTTACAATACAAACAATGTAAAAGGTACTCCAAAAACTATAAAAGATTTTTTCAACACAAAAAAATTCCCTGGAAAAAGAGCTATCTATAAAAGCGCTTTAACAAATTTAGAAATCGCTTTAGCAGCAGATGGAATTAAACCAGGAAAAGGTGGTGCTAAAATTTATAAAGCTCTAGAAACTGAAAAAGGTGTTCAAAGAGCAATGGATAAAATCAAAAAACTTTGTACAGATCCAAAAGGTGGATGTGTATTTTGGTCAGCAGGTGCTCAACCACCAGAACTATTAATGAGTGGTGAAGTTGTAATGGCAACTGGTTGGAACGGAAGATTCTTCAACGCAACAGTTGGTGAAGGTGCTCCAATTAAACAAGTATGGGACGGTCAAGGTCTTGACTATGAATATTTTGTACTTGTTAAAGGTGGTCCAGATGAAGCAAATGCAAAAAAAGCATTAGCTGAAATGACTAGTACTGAAGGTTTAGCAGGAAGTGCTAAGTATATTGCTTATGCACCTTGGAGAAAATCTTCAATAGAAGTTATGTCAAAAGGTGAGCCGTGGTATAAAGATGGTAAAACAAACATGGTACCTCATATGCCAACAGCTCCTGAGAACACTAAAAATTACTTCTTAGTTGATCCAATTTTCTGGGCAGACAATGGCACAGAGCTTGGTGAGAAATGGGAAGCAATGAAAGCTGGTCTATAATTTTAAGTTTTAAAGATTAGAATTATATATTATATTTAGGGCGGTTATTTATAACCGCCCTTTTTTATTTATGAGCAGCGAAACAAAAAAAATTTTAACTACAGATGGAATTCCTCTTGAGGAAAGTCTAAAAAAAGCAGAAAAAAAAAATAAATTAAAAGCTTTTTTATTAGTTTGTCCATTATTACTTTTTTTAATTATTACATACGTATTTCCTATTGGCGATATGCTTTTCAGAAGTATTGATGACCGTATGGTAACCAATATGCTTCCTAAAACTTATAAAGCTATGGAAAAGTGGGATGGTAAAGATTTGCCTGATGAAGAGGTTTTTGAAGCATTTTATTTAGATTATAAAAAACTAGTTGAAGAAAAAACTTTTGGAAAATTAGCCACTCAACTTAATTATGAAAAAAATGGTTTTAAAAGTATTCTTAAAAAATTAAAAAGAAAAATGAAAAAATTTGAAGAAGGAAATTATAAAGAGCAAATAATGGGTGTACACAAAAGATGGGCGAACGTTGAGTATTGGAGAGCTCTTAAAAGAAGAGCGCCTGCATATAGTTATTCTAAATATTTAAAAGGTGTTGATATGTATGAAAATGAAGACGGCAAGATTGTTCAAGTTCCTGAAGATAGAAGAGTTCATAAAATATTATGGGTCAGAACTGTAGAAGTCGCTTTTTTTGTAACTGTTTTATGTTTTTTAATGGCTTATCCAATTGCACACCTGCTAGCAACTCTTCCAATGAAATATAGTAATCTATTAATGATTTGTGTATTGCTTCCTTTTTGGACATCATTACTTGTTAGAACAGCAAGCTGGATGATCTTGCTGCAACAACAAGGTATTGTTAATGACTTTTTCGTTTGGATTGGATTGGTTAGTGACGAAAATAGACCTGAGATGATGTATAATAAGACAGGTACTTATGTTGCAATGACGCAAATTTTATTACCTTTTATGGTACTTCCTTTGTACAGTGTAATGAAAACTATATCTCCTAGCTTAATGAGAGCTGGGAAGTCTTTGGGAGGAACACCTTTTGTGGCATTTTGGAAAGTTTACTTTCCATTAACTATCCCTGGTATTGGGGCTGGATGTCTTTTAGTGTTTATACTTGCGATAGGGTATTATATTACGCCTGCTCTAGTAGGTGGAGCGTCCGGAACTTTGATTAGTAACCAAATAGCTTTCCATATGAAGAGTACTCTTGATTGGAGTTTTGCCTCCGCAATGGGACTAATGTTGTTAACCGGGGTGCTAGCAATTTATTGGGTTTATAACAAATTGGTTGGAGTAGATAATATTAAATTAGGATAAATATGGCATTACCAAAATATACAGAACCGCATTATAGAATATGGCATTATTTTTATTTGTTTATTTGTAGTTGTGTATTTTTCTTTTTAATAGCACCTTTATTTGTAATATTTCCACTATCATTTAACGCAGAAGAATTTTTAGTTTTTTCAGACGGGATGAAGCGGCTTGACCCAGATGCATTTTCTCTAAGATGGTACAAAGATATGATTTATGGAACAAAAAATCCTTGGGGCTTAGCTGCGAAAAATAGTTTTATAATAGCTTTATTTGCAACTCTTGGATCAGTTATATTGGGTACTGTTGCAGCCTTAGGTTTAAGCAGCAGACATATGCCATATAAAGGAATTATTATGGCAGCTTTAATATCACCAATGATAGTTCCACTTATTATTTCTGGTGTTGCAATTTTCTTTTTTATGGCAAAAGTTGGTTTAGCAGCCACTCACACAGGAATAGTGCTTGCACATATAGTTTTAGGAACCCCATTTGTTGTTATCACTGTAACTGCAACTTTATCAGGATTTGACCATAGCGTCACAAGAGCTGCCGCAAGTCTTGGTAGCGATCCAGTCAATACATTTATGAAAATAACCTTACCTCTAATTTTACCAGGTGTAATATCTGGAGGCCTTTTTGCTTTTGTTACATCATTTGATGAAGTTGTTGTTGTTTTATTTCTAGCAGGACTAGATAACACAACAATACCAATTCAAATGTGGACAGGATTAAGAGAACAATTAAGTCCTACAATACTTGCAGTTGCGACTTGTTTAATTATTCTTTCAACATTAATACTTGTTACGGCAGAACTTTTAAGAAGAAGATCTGAACGAATAAGAGGTATTAATAGATAATAATTCTCATTTTTTAAGTTATGAACATTAAAAAAGTAGTAATAATTGGATCAGGTACAATGGGAAGTGGTATCGCTGCTCATTTATGTAATGCTAAAATTCCAGTTACATTATTAGATTTAACTACAGATATAAGCACACTAGCTAGAGATAGAATATATAAATCCAGACCTCCATTACTTATAGATAAAAATAAAATAAATAATATAAAAGTTGGAAATATAAATGATGATTTTGATGCTGTTAAAGATGCTGACTGGGTAGTAGAAGCTGTTGTAGAAAGGATAGATATCAAACACAACATTTATGAAAAAATTTTTAAATCAAGAAAACCAGGTGCTATAGTTTCTTCAAACACATCGTCAATTCCAATAAAAATTTTATCAGAGAAATTAACAAAAGATGAAAAAAAAGATTTTTGTATAACACATTTTTTTAATCCTGTTCGTTATATGGGGTTGTTAGAAATTGTTAAAAATGAAAATAATGATTTAGATAAAATAAATTCATTGAAGAAATTTTGTGAAGATGAGTTAGGAAAAGGGGCTATAGTTTGCAACGATACTCCTGGTTTTTTAGGAAATAGAATAGGTGTTTTTGCTATGCAGGTAGCTATGACCGAAGCATTTCGAATGAAATTATCTATTGAAGAAGCAGATGCAGTTTTTGGAAGACCAATGGGAATTCCAAAAACTGGAGTTTTTGGTCTTTATGATTTAATAGGAATTGATTTAATGGCCGATGTTTTAAAAAGTTTTATAAAAGAACTTCCAAAAAACGATCCCTTTCAAGGAGTTGCTAAGGAAATACCACTAATTACCAAGTTAATTGAAACAGGGTACACAGGTAGAAAAGGTAAAGGTGGTTTTTACAGAATGAACAAGACAGATAATAAAAAAATTTTAGAAGCAATTAATCTTGAAACAGAGGAATATTCTTCAACGAAGAAAATTGATCTTGGCATTGATACTGTGAACTTAAATTTACTTATTAGCAGAAAAGACAAATATGGCGAATACGCATGGTCGGTAATTTCTAAAATAATTAAGTACGCCTCTTCTTTAGTTCCAGGTATTACAGATAAATTTAATGATATTGATGAAGCGATGAGGTTAGGCTTTAACTGGGCAATGGGACCATTTGAAATGCTAAAATCTATAGGAGTTAAAAACTTTTTCGAACGTATTGATAGTTTTGAAAACAATAAATTTTTGGAAAAATTAAATCAAAATAAAGATGAAAACTTTTATGGTGAAAGACAAAAGTATACAAATATAGAAACTCTGGGGAAAATTAAACCAAAAGCAATCAAAATAGATAAGAATAAATCTGCTGACATATATAGATTTAAAGATTTTAATATTGTTGAATTTACTACAAAAGCATGTGCTTTAGATTATGATTCAATGGATGCTTTAAAAAATGCAACAGACAAACCTTTAATTATTATGAACGAAAGTATGCAGTTTTCAGCAGGAGTTAATTTAACCTATACGATGAACTTTGCAGACAAAGGAGATTTCAAATCTATTGAAAAGTTTATTAAATATTTTCAAGATACGTGTAAACATTTAAAATATTCAAAGTACCCAGTAATTTCAGCACCATCAGGTTTAGTTTTGGGTGGAGGAGAGGAGGTTGCGATTCAATCAAATTTTGTTGTGGCGCATACTAACATAGTAATGGGACTTGTAGAAACAGGAGTTGGTCTAGTACCAGCAGGTGGTGGATGTAAAGAGGTTTTATGGAGATGGACGCAAACAGAAGAAGCAAAAAAAGATCCAGATTATGCACCTTTAAAAGTTTTTAATATTATAGGGTATGCAACAACAGCAACCTCGACTGTGGAAGCCGAACCATTAAAGTTTATAAAACCTGAGGATAAAAAAGTAATGAATAGAAATAGTTTATTTGAGGTATCAAAAAAATTAATTGAGGATAATAAAAACTTTACTCCACCAAAAGAATGTACATATAATTTATCTGGAAAACCCCTAAAAGATAAAATGGTTAAAATTTTAGAAAAACTTTATAATGAAAAAGTTATATTAGATCATGGAATGGTAGTTGGAGAAGAGCTAGCAAATGTTCTAAGTGGAGGAAACACATCGATTGACAAAACTCTATCAGAGGATGATCTTTATAGATTAGAGCTAGAATCTTTTATGAAATTAATAGAAAATAAAAATACCCAAGATAGAATTAAACATACACTTGCGACTGGAAAACCACTAGTAAACTAAATTACTTTAATAATTTAAAAGTATTAATAAAATCTGGTCTCAAGACATATTCAACTTTTTCATCAAATTTAATTTTTCTCAAAACATCTAATCCATAGATCACCTTTCCAACAGGGGAATATTCACCTTGATAAAGAGGTGCATCAACCAACAAAATAAAAAATTGACTATCCTCAGTATTT
This sequence comes from uncultured Pelagibacteraceae bacterium, assembly GCA_902560245.1. Classification (GTDB taxonomy): domain Bacteria; phylum Pseudomonadota; class Alphaproteobacteria; order Pelagibacterales; family Pelagibacteraceae; genus Pelagibacter. Next base: position 53,055 of record CACELK010000003.1, on the reverse strand, counting down.
TTTTGATTAGTTCTTGCAAGTGCAACAGTTCCAGCAGTAAATTCAAATGGATAATTTAACTCAGAATTAATTGATCCATAGCCAGATTTACCACTTCCTATATAAGAATAGTTTAAGTTATTTTTTTTGCCAAATTCTAAATCACCCGCCTGAACAAGAGTATTTTTAATTACTCTATGAAAAGCTACATTGTTATATTTTCCCTTTTTGATTAAAAATTTAAATCTTTCAACAGATTTCGGAGCTACATTGGGATAGAGTTCAATTATAACATTCCCACAAGGTGCATTTAATACTGCTATGTTTTCTCTATTTTTAAATTCTAATTTTTCTGGATTATATTGTTCAACAAACAAACATTTATTTTTTATAAAAAAAAAAGATGTAACAGAACTTACCCCTAAAAAAATAACAAAAATAAGAAGTACCTTTTCTGAAAAACTTTGTTTTATTTTTTTTCTCATTCTAAAACTTCAAATTTTCATCAACCAGCATTAGTTTTTTTTTTAAATAAGATACTTTATTTTCTAAAATTGAATCTTTATTAATAACATTTTTTAATAATTTTTTATCTGTCATCATAAAAGAATATATTTCTGCCATATCTTCAGATGGAGTTGTCATTGAATATTCTGTAAGAAAACCATTTGTTTTCTCAAATAGTGATAAACCTAACTTATCTGAGCACGTAGAACATTCTGCATATTTAAAATCTCTATTGTTAAAACTTATCCATTCTTTCTCTTCAAACAACTCTTTAAAATTATCATTAATAATATGAAAAATCTCATGATGTAAAACTCTTTCAAAATATTCTTTTTCAAAATTTATATCTAATATTAAAGTTTTCATTAAATAATTTGGGACACCGGCTGCACCAATACCAGCTACACTTAAATTTTCACAAAGAACAACATATTTTAAATTTATTTTTTTAAGAAAAGATTCATCATACTTCTTAAAGTTTTTATCTATTAAAGGAAAAATTTTGTCTATATTGCCATCTTTTACATCAAAACAACTTACATTGTTATTTCTTATCCCAACCTGAAATGCCTTGTACGGTTTAAGATATTTAATACCTGTAGGAGAGTTTAGACTATAAATTTCTAAATTAGGAATTTTTATAAGGTTATAAATAGTATTTGCACTTGCCCAAGAAATTAAAATAAAATATATAATTATAGTTTTAAATATTTTCATTTTACTAATACTTTTTTACAAATATTCCCATTAATCCATTTATGATTGATACACTAAAAAGAATAATCTGTCCTTTAAATGAATAAAAATCAAATGATGGATAAAAACTTATACCTACGCTTAAAAGTATATAAGTTATTATAAAGGGTTTATAGAATTTTCTTACTAATTCCACCATTTATTTGAAAATTTAACTAGATTTGATTTCTACAGTATTTTCTTCAGGGTAGTGATTTGTCTTGAATTGGTTTGAAATTTTTTGAACTTCTACAGATGAAACTTTATATTCTGCACATTGCGTTTCCTCATCTTTTCCATGTCCAGTTACCATATTAACCATATGTTCAGGGAAGTGGAAAGTAGTGAATACAACACCTTCTTTTACTTTATCGTTAACTTCAACCTTTAAAGCAACTTCTCCTCTGCCAGAATATAATCTTGCAATATCCCCAGTATTTAATTCTCTGTATTTTGCATCTTTTGGATGAACCAATAGTATATCTTCATCTACCATATCTATATTATTTGTTCTTCTAGTCATTGTAGCTGCATTGTAGTGCTGTAACACTCTACTAGTTGTTAATATTAACGGGTATTCGTCTTTATTTTTTTCTATCTCTGTACTTTCCCTCCAGTCAAAGTATTTTAGTCTTCCTTTGCCCAGTTTAAATTCTTTTTCATGAAGTATTTTTGTGTCGGTTCCATCCTCTTTTACAGGCCACTGTAATCCAAACTTGCCTAGTCTTTCTCTCGTAATACCTTTAAAGAAAGGCACAATATCTGCAATTTCTGCTAAAACTTCGTCAGCATCATAAATTTTTTGATCAAAACCGAGTTTTTGCATCATTTCAGTAACAATAACACCATCCGGTTTTGTTCCAGGCAGAGGTTCTGCTGCCTTATTAACTCTTTGAACTCTTCTTTCAGTATTTGTAAAAGTTCCATCTTTTTCTAAAAAAGTAGTTCCTGGAAGTACGACATCAGCATACTTGGCTGTTTCACTCATAAAAATTTCTTGAACGACCAATAAATCAAGAGCTTTCATTGCCTGTATTACATGATTACTGTTGGGATCTGTTTGAACAATATCCTCTCCAATAATCCAAAGACCTTTTAACTCATTGTTGATAGCAGCATCAAACATTTCAGGAATTTTCAAACCTGCTTTTGTTGGATGAATTACTCCATATTTTTGAGTATAAAAATCTTGTATCTTTTGCTCAGCGACAGGAAAGTATCCAGCGCCTTGATGAGGCTGACATCCCATATCAGCAGCACCTTGAACATTGTTTTGTCCTCTTAAAGGATTAACACCAACTCCTCTTCTACCTATATTACCTGTAATCATTGCAAGGTCAGCGATCAACATTACAGTCTTAGATCCCTGTTCATGTTCAGTTACTCCTAAACCATGAAACTCCATTGAATTTTTTGCTGAGGCATATGCTATAGCAGCTTCCTTAACAAATTGTTTATCTACACCTGCAACTTTTGCCAATTGGTCAATATTCAAACTATTAATATGTTCAAAAAATTTATCAAAACCTTCAGTCCTATTGTCGATGAATTCTTTTTTATATAGTTTTGATTTTACAATAAAATATAACATCATGTTTAGAACAGCTACATTTGTTCCTGGTCTTAATCTAATATGGTAATCTGCTAGTTTTGCTAACTCTGTTTCAACAGGGTCAAGTACTATTAACTTTTTACCTTTCATAACTTGTTGTTTTATTTTTGCTCCTGTAACTGGATGTGCGTTAGTTGGGTTAGCCCCTATAACTAAAAATAAATCTGCAAAATAAATATCCTCTGTTGAATTAGTTGCAGCACCCGTTCCGAATGTTTGCTGCATACCCCAAGCTGTTGGAGAATGACAAATTCTTGCACAGCAATCAATGTTATTTGTACCCACTACTGCTCTAATCATTTTTTGGAAAACATAGTTTTCTTCATTAGTACATCTAGCTGATGATATTCCCGCAATAGCATCTGGACCATTATCTTTTTTAATTTTATCTAATTTATTTTTTATGAATTCATAAGCTTCATCCCAAGAAGCTTTTTCAAATTTACCATTTCTTTTTATTAGTGGACTTCTTAATCTGTCAGGATGATCATAAAATCCAAACGCATATCTACCTTTGACACAAGTATGTCCAGCATTAACTTCAGTTTCTTTTGGAGTATCAATTGAAACTACTTTTCCATCTTTGACAGATGTTTCTAAATTACAACCAACTCCACAATACGAACATGTAGTTCTTACTTTTTTATCGTATTTTGCAGACTTAGATGCAAAAACATCAGATATTGCATCTGTTGGGCAAGTGTGTGCACATGCACCACAAGATACGCAAGAAGAATCTCCAAACAACATATCATTATCTGTGGTAATTCTTGACTCAAATCCTCTTCCACTCATTGTTAACACGAAAGACCCTTGTATCTCATCGCAGGCTCTTACACATCTTCCACAATTAATACAGTTATCTAAATTCATTCTCATGTATGAATGTGAAGTGTCTTTAGGGGTACCTTTGTGTTGTTTAGGGTTATTATATCTATGATCTTTTATTCCGAGATCATTGGCAACATCTTGAAGTTCACAATTATTGTTAACTTCACATGTTCCACAATTCATTGGGTGATCAGTTATAACTAATTCTACAATGTTTTTTCTTAAATTTTTGAGATCTTCATTATTAGTAAAAATATGTTGATTTTCTCCAACTGGAGTATGACACGAAGCTACTACTTTGGTAGGTCCATCTTTTTCTAATGCCACTTCAACAGAGCAAACTCTACAAGCACCATAAGGAGCAAGATTTGGATCATCACATAAAGTAGGGACCTTTTTTTCACCTAAGTAACTTTTAACAAATTTTAATATAGAAGTATGTTTTTCACCAATTTCGTATGGCTTTCCATCAATATAGGCTATTTTTCTTTTTTCTGAGCTCATTAATTTTCTTTTACTATATCATCTTTCAATTCATCACCAAAATATTTTAAGATATTCATAATTGGCGTAGGTATAGCTCCACAAAGAGCACACAAGCATCCTTTTTTCATCGTAATAAGTAGTTCATTTAACAATTTTAGAGGGATTTTGGCTGATTTATTTTTAACTTGATCGAACATTTCTTTGCCTCGATACGATCCAAGTCTTCCAGGAAAACATTTTCCACATGATTCCTCTGCTGAAAACTCAAACAGATGATGTATATAATCAATCATACTAAATTCTTTTGGAATACTAACCACGCTCGCATGTCCTAACATAAAACCAGCATTAGTAAATTCTTGGAAATCTAAATTTAAATTGTCAATTTCTTGAATTGGAACTACACCACCTAATGGTCCGCCAATTTGAAATGCTTTGACAGGTTCTTTAAGGCCTCCACCAATTTCATAAAAAATTTTTTTCATAGGTGTTCCCATATCAATTTCATAAACTCCAGGTTTATTAAAAAAACTATCTAAACAAACAAGCTTTGTACCTGCAGATTTTTTATTTCCAATTGCTGAAAATTTTTCAGCGCCATTTAACAAAATTCCACTTGCTGCAGCAAGAGTTTCTACATTGTTAACTACAGTTGGTTTTTTATAAAGTCCCTCTGTTACTGGAAAAGGAGGTCTAACATCTACTTCTGCTCTTCTTCCCTCTATAGACGCTATTAAAGCAGTTTCTTCTCCACAAATGTATGCGCCTTGTCCGATACAAATGTTTAAGTCAAAAGAAAAATTTGTACCAAGAATATTTTTACCTAACAATCCTTCTTCTTTTAAAGCATTAATAGATCCGTTTAATGCTTCAATTGACTTTGGATATTCTCCTCTAATATAAAGGACGCCTTCATCTCCTCCAATTACATAACCACAGATTACCATTCCAAATATGACCTTAAGAGGTTGATCTTCTAGTAAATATCTGTCAGAAAAAGCTCCAGAGTCTCCTTCGTCTGCGTTACAAATTACGTATTTTTTATCAGATTTAGCTTTACTACAAAAATCCCATTTCATTCCAGTTGGAAAACCCGCACCACCTCTTCCAGTTAAATTTGATGACAACAAAGATGAAATAATTTCTTTTTTGTCGGTTTTAAGAAAAATATTTAGATTTTTTTTAAATTTGTCAAGATCCGATAATTTATCATCCATTAAAAAACTATTTGAAGCAAAACTTTTAGAAGTAAATTTTTCTTGAATAATTTCTTCACCCTTGACTATTTTATCTATTTTAGAAATATCATTTCCGGCATAATTTTCTCCATCGTAGTGAAAAGCATGGTTCTCGTAACAATAACCCAAACAAAACATTTCACCAACTTTGTCTTTACCGAGTTTATCTTGTAACTTTTTTTTAAGACCTTCTTGTGTACCTGCACACATGCACGCACTACCATTGCATACAAAAGCTTTTTTTGCTCTATGTTCGGGTCTTAAAAATTCGTAAAAACTCTCAGCTCCGTGTATTGTAGATAGACCAACATGATATTTTTCTGCTAATTCCTTCATACCGTCACCATTTTTAGAATTTAATGATCTTTCAGAAATTTTCTGAAAAAGGTTATCTTTTAAACCTATTCTACCTGATAATTTGCTTATATTTTTTGACATTTTATTTAGGCTTTTATTATAACTCTTTCTTTATTACTATATATATTAAAGCTATTACTTTTTACAAAACCTAACAAGGTCATGTCAAAGCGTTTTGCTAGATCTATAGCGAGACTTGTGGGCGCACCTACACCTGCCATTAATCCTATGTTTGACATTAAAGCTTTTTGAACTAACTCGAAATTTAATCTTCCTGAACAAGCTATAAATTGAGAACTATTATCAATAATTTTATTTTTATGTACGTGACCAATTAATTTATCTAAAGCGTTGTGTCGACCAACATCCTCTCTCGTTGCCAAAACCTTTCCTTGATCAGTAATTAAAGAGCTAGCATGTATTCCTCCAGTTTTTGAAAATTCAGACTGTTTACTCACTAAAAGCTCCGGTGATTTTAAAATAATTTTTTCACTAATTTTTGGATAAGATAAACTCATTTTATCATTTTTTAATATTTCAACTGTATCAAGCGAAGTTTTTCCACACACACCACATGAGGAGTTTGTTATAAAGTTCCTTTTTAATTTTCCTATATCAATATTTTTTGTATTTTTAATTGTAGCAATTATTTTATTTTGTATATTGTAATCACCAACTTCATCCCCTTGTTTTTCAATTTTTTCTATATCTGAAAAATTTTCAATTATTCTCTCATTAAATAAAAAACCAGAAATTAAATCCTCATCATTTCCTGGGGTTCTCATTGTTATTGAGATATTTTCATTTTTCCATTTGCCGTTTGTTTCAAATCTTAAAATCATTTCAAGAGGTTCTTCAACTGAAACAGAGTCTTTAAACTCTTCAATGTTATTATTTTTTAATTTTGTAACTTTATACTTAATGTCCATTTATGAAGGATATTTCTTTTTTAATATAAGTCGATTTAAAACTACACCAAAAAATACAATTATTACTGAACCCGTTATAACTGGACTAATTATATAATCTAAAGAAACACTTCCCATAATAACAATTATTGGATTACCCCCAGCAGGAGGATGGGTTACGTTTAATAGTATCATAAGCCCTACACCCACGCCCACAGAAATTGGAATTAAAATATATAAAGGCAGTGGGATTAAATTTAAAAAAAAAACTCCTACAATAGCAGTTAACAAATGACCAAAAAAAATATTTTTAGGTTGAGCAAACGGACTTTCTGGATAGCCATATAAAAGTACCATCGTGGATCCAAAAGAAGCTATTAAAAAAACTCCATATTCTGTTTTATATGTAAGTATAGTTAAAACACTAATCGTTATAGCAGAAAAGATTGTGGCGAATATTGATTGTTTTATTAATTTTTTATTCATTTAAGATTTTAAAGCTTTTAAAAGTGTTTTAAAAGGAAGCATCAAGCATTCCTTTCTTGATAGATTTTTTTTATGAAATAACTTATTAAATTCTATCCATTCTTTTTGAAAAGAGCTGTTATTTTTTTCAAAAAATGAAATTGCAGTGCCAATTACTTCTTTTATTTTTTTAATCGGTTTATTAATAGATTTTCTTGACAATAAACTTACGGCAGCCTGACAATAAATGCATGATTTACATTGATATCCAAAATCAATTATTTTTTCGTCTTTTATTTTTAAAGAAATTTCCATTTCATCACCACACAAGGGGTTTTTTTGTTTAGATATATGAGTATGACCTTCAATAATTTTATTATTATCTGTATAAGAAGCAATTTTTAAAATTTCTAGGTCCATTAAATTCTTTTAATAAAAGATTTATGTTTTATATTTTGTTATATGAATGATAACAATATTTTAGCAGTTATTCTAGCAGGTGGGAAATCAAAAAGATTCGGAGAAGATAAAAATCTAGCAAAACTTGGATCAAAAAGTTTGTTAGAGCATGTTATAGAAAGAGTAAGAGAAAAATTTCAAAAAATTTTAATAATTTCTAACAAAAATCCTAAAATTAAAAAAATGGACTATATAGACATTATTCCTGACTGTATTGAAGGGAACTTAGGTCCATTAGTCGGCGTATTGTCGGCAATGAAATGGGTAAAAGAAAAAAAAAAGAATTACAAGTGGGTAGCAACTTTCCCCTCTGACACACCTTTTTTTGATAATTCAATAGTTGAAAAATATTTTGAGGAAATAAAGAACAATCAAAGCCGTCTTTATTTTATTAAATCAAATGAAAAAAGACATAATATATTTGGTTTATGGTCTGTAGAATTAATGGATATACTAGAAGATGATTTGGTAAAAAAAAATTTTAGAAAAGTAGAGGAGTGGTCAAATAAAATTGGGGTGAAAACTATTAATATAAAATTTAACGAATTTGATCCTTTTTTAAACATAAATACGAAAGAAGATTTAATTAAAGCAGAAAAAATATTTAAAAAATTTGAAAAATGATTGGATATATAAAAGCAAGAAAAATATTAGAAAAATCTAAAATAAAAATAAATACTGAAATTTTAAGTTCAATAGAATCTTTAAATAGAATTTCAGCTGAAAACGTTTATTCAAATATTAATCTACCTTCAGATAACAATACCGCTTTAGATGGCTATGCAATTTGTTCTAAAGATACTTTGGGCCTAAATAAAAAAAAAATAAAATATTTTAAAATAATTAAAACGATCGCAGCAGGAGATAATCCTAAAATTAAAAAATTAAAAAAATTCCAAACTGTAGAGGTAATGACAGGGGCATTAATTACAAAACCTTTAGATGCAATTATACCTATTGAACAAATTAAATATAAACCAAATTCAAAAAAAAAAAATTATATTTTAATAGATAAAAGAATAAAAAAAAATAATCATATAAGATTTAAAGGTTCAGATTTTAAAAATAAAGAATTGATTATTTCTAAAGGAGAGTTAATTCAACCTTCCCATATTCTTGCTTTTAAAAGTTTAGGTATAAAAAAAATAAAAGTAATGTCAAAACCTAATATTTTATTTTTTTCTACTGGAAATGAAATTACAGAAAAGGATAAAATAAACTCTTGGCAAGTAAGAAATTCAAATAGTTATTATATAAAATCCTTATCAAAAAATTTTTTATTTAATTTTATTGATGGTGGTATCTTAAGAGATAATGGGCAAAAAAATTTTGAAAAAAAATTAAAAAAGATTTTGACTTCGAAAGTTGATATAATAATTACATCTGGTGCAGTTTCAGCAGGCAAGTTTGATTTTATTCCAAATGTTGTGAATAAGTTTAAGTTAAATAGTTTTTTTAAAGGAGTTGCCATAAGACCAGGCAAACCAATTTTATTTGCAAATTTTAAAAATAAATCTAAATCTATTTTTGGATTACCAGGAAATCCAATTTCTTCAGCAGCATGTTTTAGATTTTTTGTTTATCCATATCTTTCAAATATTTTAAATATAAAAAGAGAAAAACCGTTTAGAGCTGTTTTGAAAAAAAATTACAAAAAAAAAAAATCTTTCACTAGATTTTTAAAAGCAAAACTTAGCTCAACTAATAGTGGAACTTTACAAGTTGAGATTTTAAGTGGACAAGAGTCTTTTAGAATAAAATCCTTTGTACAATCAAATGTTTGGGCGCTTTTAAATTCTGGCAAATCCTCTTTTAAAAAGGGTCAGTTAGTTGAATGTTTTAGTCCAATTTTTCCAAACAAGAATATATTTAATTAAGTACTTTAAATAACAATTTTTTATTGTGGATTACTCTTTAAAGCATTAAAGATTGCAAATGCTTGAAATAAAAAATGAAAAAATTGCTATTCCAGTTGTATTATTTGCTGGTTTACTCTGGTCTTTTGGTCCACTGATAGTGCGTTATATGGATCAACCAAATCAAGTACCTTGGCAATATTTATTTACCAGAGGAATTGTGATTTTCTTACTTTTGAATATTTATTTATTTTTTGAAGAGGGCAAAGATTTTTATAAAAACTATTTAAAAGCAGGTGTATCTGGGTTGATAGGTGGATGTGGACTTGCCTTAGCAATGATAACCTTTATTTATTCAATAATTAATACTAGTGCTGCTATAACTTTGCTTTGTCTTGCTGCAATGCCATTTTTTACAGCTTTGTTAGGTTTTTTATTTCTTAAAGAAAGCATTTCTCTAAATGTTTGGATAGCAATTTTAGTTGCAGCTATTGGAATAATAATTATGGCCTTAGGTAATCCAAATAAGGGATCTTTATTAGGTTTAGTTTTTGGCCTAGCATCAGCAGTAGGTTTTTCAGTTTTTTCAGTTACCTTAAGATGGAGAAAAGAAACTCCTAAGTTTACTACAGTTTCTATAGCCGGACTTATTTGTGTAGTTGTTTCATCAATTATGATGATTGAAACTCAACAAAGTTTTGTATCCTCAAGTTATAATCAAGGACTTTTTTCAATTCATGGTACTTTTGTTTGTTTGGGATTAATTTTATACTCATTGGGTTCCAAAGCTATTCCAGCCGCAGAATTGACTTTATTATCTTTAACAGAGATCATAGGTGGAATTTTCTGGGTATGGCTACCATTGTTTGGTATCAACGAAATACCATCAAATAATACGATTATTGGTGGTTTTTTAATTTTTATGTCAATAATTTACTATAGTTTAACAATAAAAACTAACAGGAGATTTATAGCTCTAAATTAGTTATATAGGTTTTATGAATAAAACAATTGTAAACAGCTGGAACGAATGGGATCCACTAAAACATGTGATAGTTGGAAGAGCTGATAATTGTTGCATTCCAGCACCTGAGCCAGCTGTTGATGTGAAAATTCCTGCTGACTCAGATATGAAAGGTACTCATGGAAGAAGAACCCAAGAAACTATTGATAGAGGGAATGAACTTTTAGATAAGTTTGTTAAAATACTTGAGGGAAGAGGAGTTAAAGTAGATAGGCCCACACCTTTAAAATTTGACACTGAGATAGGAACCCCAGATTGGAAAGTTGAAAACATGTTTGGATGCATGCCTTCTAGAGATGTTATAATAACAGTTGGGAATGAAATGTTAGAAGCAACTATGAGTTTTAGATCAAGATGGTTTGAATATCTTGCTTATAGACCTTTAATTCAAAAATATTTTATGGAAGATCCAAATATGAAACATGAATCTGCACCAAAGCCACGACTAACTGATAAAGACTATCACAAAAATTATCTTTCTGATACAGTAACTATTGAACAGAGATTAGAGTGGGCGGAAAAAAAATTTTTTGTAACCACAGAGGAAGAACCTTTATTTGATGCAGCTGATATTTTAAGATTTGGAAAAGATTTAATTGTTCAACATGGATTCACAACAAATCTAAAAGGCATTGATTGGCTAAGAAGACATTTTCCTAATCACCGGGTACATACTGTTAACTTCCCCGGCGACCCTTATCCTATTCACATTGATGCTACTTTCACACCAATTAGACCAGGTCTTATTTTAAATAATCCTCAAAGAAAACTTCCTAAAGAACAGAGAAAACTTTTTGAGAAAAATGGATGGGAAATTGTATATGCCGCTCAACCTGCGCACAATACCCCTCCGCCTTTATGTTATTCATCTGTTTGGCTCTCAATGAATGTGCTAGTTTTAGATCCAAAAACAGTATGTGTAGAAAAAACTGAAATTTACCAAGCAGAGCAATTAGATAAACTAGGAATGGAGGTCTTACCTATAGACCTAAGAGATGTATATGCTTTTGGGGGTGGACTTCACTGTAGTACTACCGACGTTTATAGAGAGGGTAAATGCGAAGACTATTTTCCCAAACAATAATTAGCTAGGGTTTTTTTTTAAAAATTCTATATAATTTATAACTTCATCAAACTTATTATCCTCAATATCTTTATAACTTGCTTTAAATTTGTTTTTTATACAAATAGCAACGTGAGCATAGGAATTTCTTCCTTTGGGATGATTAGGATGATCAGGTAGTTTATTTTTTAAAAAATCCCCAGCTTCTTGAATTTTACGCCAAATTTCAGCAGATTTTTCCTTGTTCATTAATTTTTTAGAGAGAAAATTAATTTAATTCGTCCTTTTTTCTTTGTTCTTGAATTAATTCCTCTTTAAAATTCTGCATTTCTTGCTCTTTAATTTTTTGCATTTCTAAATCTTTTAATCTTATTTGTTCATCCTTTAGCTTTTCTTTATGTTCCCTACTTCTTTGTTCTTCATCAAATTTTTGCTCCCATTCTCTCAATTTCTGGACTTCTTCGTTCTTTATTCTTTGTTCCTCGAATTTTGATTTTTGTTCCTCTAATTTTTTTCTTTTTCTTTCTTTTTGTTCTTTAACTTTTTGTTCTTCTTCTCTAACTTTAAGATCAATATCTTTCCTTTTTTGTTCTTCTTCTTTTAACTTTAATTCTTTTTCCTTTTTTCTCTGGTCTTGAGATATCAATCTTAATTCTTCATCTTTTTTATTTAATCTTTCATTTTCTAGTTTTAGCTTTTCTTCCTTAATCTTAAGATCTTTGTCTCTTAATTTTAATTCTTCATCTTTATTTTTTAATTTGTCTTGATCCTTTTTAACTTGGTCCTCTTTTAATTTAAGTTCTTTTCTTTCCTCTTTAATTTTATGAGACTCTTCTAATTTTTTTAATTTTATTTCCTCGATTTTTTTTAAATGTTGTCTTTTTTTATACGAATCGTATGCTGACCCTATTGAGTCAGATGTAAAACTTGCAAGCTTTCCTAAGCCTCCAAGTGGATTATTTTTTTTCTTTGTTTTTCTTTTTTTACCCATTTTTTTAAAAATACATTTCAACAAAATTTTATTATTTTAACAAGAAAAAATTAAGATTTTGTGATCAAGTTGTGCTCAACCTCGGGTAGATTAACATAAAGTTATATTTAAAGTTAAACTTAAATTTTTTCTTCTATTTTATCTTGAGTATCTTCTTTTTTAAAGCTTACACCTTTTCTCTCAAGCATTTTCTTAACTTTTTCGCTATAGGGCTCCTCAATGTGTTCTGCAGAAGGATTAAGCTCTAACCCTAATGGTGTGATAGTCTGAGGCATTGGGGCAAATTGCGAGTCTGGATTGTCAACTGCCTCCCTAATTCTCATTCTATAAATACCAAATAAACCTATTAATGCGTGAAAAAGTATTAAGTAAATAAAAAAACCATTAGGACCCACTGTATCCATAAATAGCGAACAAAAAAATGGACCAATCATTGCTCCAAGTCCAAAAACAAATTGTAAACCTGCTCCAGCGGAAACAAATTTTTCTTTAGGTATAAAATCATTTGTATGCGCAAAAATTAAGGCAAACATAGGCAAACTACAAAAGGAAAATAACATTACAAAAAAATAAAACCAATTTTTAGAAGTTGCTAAACCTTCTGGCATATAGATCTGTGAAGATGCAATTATCGCACAAAGTGCAAACAACGCTGAACCAAACGTACAATAAATAATTACCAACCTTCTATCTAATGCATCTGAAAGTTTACCAATTGGCCATTGGGAAATTGCTCCAGAAATTGCTACTAAAAAAGTTACAACAGATATTTCAAAAATTGTAAAATTCATTGAGGCTGCATAAACAGCAAGTAAAGAGAATAATGCCGAATGTGTAGATCCACATAATAAAGAGCTAACTAATCCAAACGGAGATGTTTTGTACAATTCCTTGAGTTTCATTCCAAGAATTCTTTTAAAGGTTGGGGGTTTTCTTTTTGTAAGTAAAATTGGTATGAGAGACATTGACATAATTAATGAAACCAAAATAAATGGTTGAAAATTTTCTGGTTTACTGAAGTTTATAAAGAACATTCCTAGGGCCATAGCTCCATATAAAATGATCATATAAATTGATAAAACACTTCCTCTATTTTTATTACTTGATCTGTCATTAAGCCAACTTTCTGCAATTGTGTATAAACAAACCATACTAAAACCAGTTACTATTCTTAAGACAAACCAAGAAAAAGGATTGATTATTATTGAATGAAGCAGGATTACGATTGAAGCAATTGAGGCAAACGCAGCAAATACACGTATATGCCCGACTCTTGAAACTAAATTAGAAATAGTTTTTGCTCCTATAAAGTATCCAATGAAATATCCCGAAAGCATAAAGCCTGTAGAGATCAGACTAAAATCTTCTTTCACAGCTCTAATTCCTAATAGAGATCCCTGATATCCATGAGCCAACATTATTAATCCCATACCTAAAAATAGTGCCCATGAATTTTTTAATATTTTGTCCATTTCTGCGTGAGTATGCTTTTTGTATAAAAAAGCAAGTACTTAATTTTCGTTTATGTTTTTTTTAAGGCTAAAAAAGAGTGGATTGCGATAGTAGAAATTATAATTATACCTCCAACTATTGTTTCCATACTAGGCTGCTCCTTAATAACAAGCCAGACCCAAATTGGACCCAAAATTACCTCAAGTAAAAAGAAAAGATTTACTTCTGCAGCAGTAATAAATCTTGGTGCAATTGTTACAAGCACAAAAGGAATTGCGACACACATTACACACATAAGAGGAACGTAAAAAATATCTTTATCAATTAAAATAAAATTTTTTACAAATAAAAATGCAAAAGCAGCAGTCAAAAATTTTCCAATTACCGCAGCCGGAACTAGATCTTTGTCTTTTGCATACCTTGCGATATTTGCATTCACTGCTAACCCCAAAGCAGTAATAAAGCCAAAAATATCTCCAAGAATATTTCCTAACTGTAAAGAATCATAAAAAATATAAGTAACAGATAAGAATGTAATTAAAATTGCTATCAATGTATTTTTATCTGGTGTTTCTTTTAAAAAAATTGCACTAAGGAAAGCAGAAAGCATAGGAGCCATTGCAACCATAATAAGTGTATTTGCTACATTAGTATTTTGAATAGAAATAATAAAAGTAATATTACAAATTGAAAAACTTAACGCGTAATAAATTCCAGCATATCCAATATTAAATAAAGCTTTTAAAAAATTTTTTTTATAAAAAAAAACTAATCCTAATAAAACTATAAAAAAAGGTATAATTCCTCTATAAAAAAGCAAACCCCATGTTTCTAGGTTGCTTAGTCTTATTAATAATGAGTCTGGTGTGATAAACATAACACCAATAAACGCAAGTAAAGAACCTTTTTTTTGATCAGATAAGCTTTTCATTAAGGTATTTTTTTACATCTTCTATATCTTTTAGTTTTTCAGAACAGGTGTGATTTTTACAAACTATAACAAAGCTCTCGTTTTCATTATTTTTATAAATAAAGGTTGCAGTTTCAAAATAATCTTTAATTAAAATCTCTTTGATTTGTTTTAGTTTTTCATTATTTCCATGGAATGTAATTGTTAAATTTTGTTCACATATATCTATAATTTTAATATAGCTGAACATTTGAGAGAAACTATTGTTTAGAAATGAATGAAAGGATTTTTTTAAATTGATAATTTTTTCCTCCCAAAAAGCATCCCCAGTTATATTGAATAATTTGTTACATACTAACAAAAATATACTGTTCCCATTAGGAATATTATTATCAATTATATCTATTGGTTTTACAAAAAGATCATTATTAATTTTAATATTTTTTTGAAGTATCACATTTTCTTCATCATAAAAGTTTTCCCATGTATACTTCATTAATTCAGAACATAATTTTATCGATTCCTTATCATTTTTTATTTCGTACATTGAAACTAATAATAAACAAAAATAAGAGTAATCCTCTAAAAAAACATCTATTTCTTTTCTATCTTTATTGTAACAGTGAAAAACATTTTTACTTAAAATTTTTTTAAGGTTATTAAAATATTTATTTGCTTGTTCAAAAAGTTTTTTATCATCTAAAATAAACGATGAATGTAATATTGAATATATCCAGTAACTATTTAAATCTGTTTGTGTTTTATCATCAAAAAATGGTTTTATTCTTTTATCTCGAATATTTTTGAGCTTCTCTTCAATTTTTTTAATTTTATCGTATTCATCTGCAGTTAATTTATGATTACTTTTTTCTACAAGAATATTTAATCCCTCAAAATTACCACTTTCTGAGATTTCATATTTTTTCTTTAGTAAATCTAAATCGTTTTCGAGTATATTTTTCAATTCTTCATATTTCCAAGTATAAAATTTTCCTTCAACTCCTTCGCTATCAGCATCATAGGCAGAACCTAATAAATTATTTTTATTTTTAAAATCTGAATTAATAAAATTTATAGTTTGTGAAAGCTTATTCTTAAAATAATTATCTTTTGAATAGTTGACAAATATATTTAAAATTTTAACAAACAAAATATTATCATAAAGCATTTTTTCAAAATGGGGCACTATCCATTTTTCGTCTACGGTATATCTACTTATTCCACCATCCAGATGGTCATAAATTCCTTTAGATGAAATATTTTTTAATAAATTTTTAACAGGATCCAAAAAGTTTTTATTTTTATTTTTTAGATAAAAATATAATAAAGTTTCAAAAATATAAAATTGAGGAAATTTAGGAGCACCTTGAAAACCACCATTATCTTTGTCCATATATTGAATGATCTTCTCAGCAAGAGGCTCTAGGTCCTGTTTTAAAACTGAATTTTTGATATTCAATTCTTTAAAAACTAATTGCATTTGAGAAACTTGAGAAATTATTTTTTCTCTATTTTCGGAATATACTTTTGAGACATTTTCTAAAACCGAGTTAAAACTTGGACGTCCCTGAAGTTCTTTTGGAGGAAAATATGTTCCACCTGTAAATGGAACTCCATTTTCATCTAAGAACATAGAAAGTGGCCATCCACCTTGTGCACCAGTTAGAATTCCTAAACTTTTTTGAAAAATAAAATCAAGATCAGGTCTTTCCTCCCTATCTACTTTAATATTTATAAATTTATCATTCATTATTTTCGCTGTATCAATGTTTTCAAAACTTTCATGCGCCATCACATGGCACCAATGACAACTTGCATATCCAATACTTAAAAAAATTGGTTTTTTTTCATCTTTTGCTTTTTTTAAGGTTTCTTTATTCCAAGGTAACCAATTAACAGGATTTTTTTCGTGCTGTTTTAAATAAGGACTTTTTTCGTTTGAAAGTTGATTAGTCATAAAAAAAAGTAAAAAAAAATTATTGTGAATAAGGTTTTCTAGAAAAAATTCTTTTTACCATTGGTTTAAAATGTTCTAAAGGCAATGATTTATATTTTGGATCAAAAGAACCTTGATCATAATTTTCACAAAAATCTACTGTAGCTTGATAATATTTATGACCCTTATATTTATCTCTTTTGTTTCTATTGCCTCCTAAATGATGAGCATAATAATACGCCTGGAATTCCCCATGTTTTTCAATTATCCAATGAGTTCTTTCTGAAACATATGGTTTAAGTATTGCTGCCGCATACTCTGAATGATTCATTGGTGCCAATTCATCACCAATGTCATGAAGCAATGCTGCAACAATCATCTCTTCATCTTCTCCAGCTTTTAAAGCTCTTGTTGCGCTTTGAAGAGAATGTTCTAATCTTGATACTTGGTATCCTTCAAGAGTTTCAGTCAAGCCAGACATAAATTTTAATATTCTATCAGCAGTATGACTTGCAAAATCTTTTTCATGTTTATCTAAAAAAAGATAATCTTCCTTAGTTCCATTTTTCATTTCGGTAAAACTTACTTTTTTCATTAATTATTTGATCCCGTACTTAATAAAGACAATTGTGTTACTTTATCTTCACCTAATTCATCAATTATTTTAACTGGATAGTCTCCTGTAAAGTGGTGATCAGTAAGTTGGGGATATAGTTCATTCCTTTTTTCAAATCCCATGGCTTTATAAAGACCGTCAATATCTAAAAATTTTAATGATTTCGCACCTATCAGTTCACAAATCTTTTCAACTGAATTATTTGCAGCTAATAACTCTTTTTTAGTTGGAGTATCTACACCATAGAAATCTGGAAATTTAATTTCTGGACTAGCTATTCTTACATGAATTTCCTTTGCTCCAGCATCGTACAACATTTTTACTATTTTTGATGAAGTGGTACCTCTTACTAAAGAATCGTCTACTAATATAATTTTTTTATTTTTGATAACAGACAAATTAGCATTTAATTTTAGTTTAACTCCTAAACTTCGAATTTTTTGTGATGGTTCAATAAAAGTTCTTCCAACATAATGATTTCTTATTAAGCCTAGTTCAAAATTAATTTTTTTCTCTTGTGCATAACCCAATGCTGCGGCGTTACCAGAGTCCGGCACAGGGACTACTAAATCAGCATTTAAATTTTCTTGTTTTGCTAATTCTGCTCCAAAATTTTTTCTATACTCGTATGCAGTTTTACCATTTAAAATACTGTCTGGTCGTGAAAAATAAATATATTCAAAAACACACGGCCTAATTTTTTTTTGAGGAAATGGTTTAACACTCTCCAATTTATCATTTTCTATACAAACAATTTCTCCATTTTCAACTTCCCTTATAAATTTTGCACCGATTATATCTAAAGCACAAGTTTCTGAGGCAAGAACATATGAATTTTTAAGTTTTCCTAAAACCAAAGGTCTAATTCCATATGGGTCTCTGACTCCTATTAAAGTACTTTGTGTCATTATTACTAATGCATATCCACCTTGAATTTGGAAGAGTGCATCAATCACTTTATCAATTGTTTTTGCTCTTTTTGATCTTGCAATCAATTTTACTATAGTCTCTGTATCTGAAGTTGTATAAAAAATTGATCCCTCATCTACCATTTTCTTTCTTAAGGTAATTGCATTAGTTAAGTTACCATTATGTGCAACACCTATACCTCCAGCATTTGTATCAGCAAAAAAAGGCTGGATATTTCTTAAAGTTGTTCCTCCAGTTGTAGAGTATCTATTATGACCTATTGCATAATTTCCTGGTAAAGTTTTGATTACTTTTTCTTTACTAAAATTGTCTCCAACTAGTCCAAACCTTTTTTCAGAGTGATATTGATTTCCATCAAATGATACAATTCCACAGCCCTCTTGCCCTCTGTGTTGCAAAGCATGGAGTCCTAAAGCTGTTAAAGCTGAAGCATCTTGATTGTTACTGATACCAAATACAGCACATTCCTCTTTGATCTTGGGATTATATATCTTGAACTTTTTCTTTAGCATCTTTGTATTCTTTTTCATTTGGAAATTCTTTTATAAGATAGTTACTACCTTTTTTAACATATGAAAAGGTAAAGGATTTAGATGTATTTATTGGCCAATTTTTATGATTATAGAAGATATTAACAGTTGCAAAAATACACACACAGACAATGTAGGCTCTCACAAAACCAAAAAAGAAGCCAAAAACAGTATCTACCTTACCGATTCCCGAATATTTTATAGTTTTAGATACACCTTTGTTAATAATTAATATTAGAAATATTACGACAACAAATATTCCAACTCCCAAAACTAAGTCTAATACATATTGATTATCTATAACATCTTTTACGTATGGTTTAACCTTAGGAAAAAGAATTAGAGTAACCACATATGCTAATAACCATTTAGAGGCTGACAGTATACTTAAAACGAAACCTTTCGAAGAGCATTTAATTAGAGACCACACGGTGATTATTAAATAAATCAAATCGAATCCGGAAATAGATTTATAAAAATCTAATAAACTATCGACCATTATTTATTTATTTCTCCAAAAGGTTTAAATAATAATATCAAAGACGGTAATAAAGTAAGAACAGAAATCATTGCTAGCAACATTGCAATACCTGTGAAAACTCCAAAATAAATAGTAGGTATGAAATTTGAAAATACCAATATAGAAAATCCAAATACAATAGTGATTGAGGTATTTAATATTGCAACACCGACTGTTGAATGACACAATTGCAATGTTTCAGTATAATTATTATTTTTTCTAAATTCTTCTTTAAATCTATAAATATAATGAATACTATTATCTACTGCTATTCCAATGGTAATAGCAGCAATTGTTATAGTCATCATATCCAAAGGTATTCCGAGCAGTCCAATTATACCTAAAATAAAAAAAGCTGCTATAAAATTTGGCACAACCCCAATAAGAGATAATTTTAAATTTTTAAAAAGTATAAAAAACATTATTAATATGCCAACCATAACAAAACCAAGAGTTAAGATTTGTGACTTAAATAAACTTTGTAATAGATTATTAAATAAAATTAAAACACCAGCCAATTTAAATTCACTTTTTTTTAAACCTAATTTATTCTCTAAATCATAATTTATTTTTTTAATAAGGTCATTTCTTCTTAGATTTTCTTGAGAGTCTTTGATTCTTAAATTAATTCTTGCTTCATTATCTTTAATTGAAATATATGGATCAACTATTTCTTTTTTAATTGTGTCAGGAATTTTTGTATATAAAACTCCCATTTCTAACGTTCCTAAAGGTTTGTTATTATTTAATTGTTCCGCAACTTTAAGAATAGATGAGAAAGATAAAACCTTTCCAACCGCTGGTAATTTATCAAGATAATTATGAACTTTTTCTATTTTATCAATTTTATCTTTTGTGAACCAATACTTCTCATCATTCTGACTATCTTCATCCCCCCAATCTTCAAAATCTTCATCCTCATTTTTTTTTTCATTTTCTTCTTCATTAGGAAATTTTATAATTATCTCTAAAGGAGTTGTTCCACCTAATTTTTCATCTATTAACTTCATTCCCTTATAAATTTCTGTTTTTTTGTTAAAATAATTTATAAAGCTATTTTCTACCTCCAATTTTGAAATACCAATAATGCTTAAGATAATTATTAATCCCGTTAGTGAAAAAATAATTTTTTCGTTATTGATTGAAATTTTACTAAAAAATTCTGTTACTTTAGATTTATTCTGCTCTTTAATACTTGTTTTTTCAGACGACAAAAAATTTAGTAAAGTAGGAAGTAAAGTAAAAGTAACAATAAAAGAAGTCAATAAACCTAACGTCATCATCCAACCAAAATCTATAATCGGTTTTATTTCACTAAAAATTAATGATAAGAACGCACAAATTGTTGTAAGAACTGTATATGCTATAGGCCAAAACATCTTTGAAGTAGTCATCAATATTATTTCAAGATTTTTTAGATTGGGGTTATTTTTTTTTATTTGTAAAAAACGTGTACTCATATGAATATTCATAGCCATAGTGAGTATTAACATTAGAGCAATAAAATTTGATGAAATAACTGTTACTTTCCAATCTAAAAGACCAAGTAAGCCAGTCATTATAGTAACAGAAAAAAAACAGCTACTTATTGGAACAATAATCCAAATAAATTTTCTAAATACAAACCAAAGTGTTGCAATAATAAAAAGCAAAACTCCAAAACCAAAAACAATAATATCACTTTTTATAAATGACATCATATCATCTGCAATCATAGGGATCCCTCCAAGAAAAATTTTAGAGTCTTTGCTATATGTTTTTATTATCTCTCTAATTTCTAAAATATTTTGATGATTCTTTTTTTTTACTAAATCTTTATGTTTTTCTAATTCTTTTTTATCTTTAATATTTTTAATTATTTCATCTTTTTTAATATTAACAATTATACCAGTTGTATTACCGTCTTCACTAATAACAAAATTTCTAAACACAGGGCTATTTAAAATTTCATCAAACCCTCTTTCTTTATCTACACCTTCATCTTTTAAAGTAACAAAATTATTAAGTCTTTCTGTTAATGGAGCTTCAGAATTATTCAAAAGTGGTATATCTAGCAAAGTAATTACACTATGAACCCAGTCAAGACTTTGAATTTTATATTTCAAACTAAGAAGATTATTTATTGAACTATTAGACGTCATTCCATCTTTAGGCGAGTATGTCAAAACTAAAAAATCTTTTGATCCATATCTTTCTGTAACTTCACGCAAATATTTGAGATCAGGGTCCCCCTCTATTAATAAAGTTTCAGAGGAAGCATCCAATCTAAAATCTTTCGAATAATAACCAAGTGTTAACAATGCAAAAATCAGAAAAAAAAATATTATTCTAGGCTTTTCGATTATATTTTTCTGATATAGTTTTGAAATCATTATCAATACTATATATTTTATATTAACTAATTTGAGTATCTTTAAATTTGGTAAACATTGCCTCAAATTCAAGCATTATATTTCCAGTAGGTCCATGCCTTTGTTTTCCAATAATAATTTCTGCTAAATTTGAAACTTCGTTCATTTTAGCTTGCCATTCTGCATGTTCTACAGTAGCAGGTCTTGGTTCCTGTTTTTCTAAATAGTAAGCTTCCCTGTAAACAAACATAACAACATCAGCATCTTGTTCAATTGACCCCGATTCTCTCAAGTCAGATAATTGAGGTTTTTTTTGATCTCTTTGTTCAACTGCTCTAGAAAGTTGAGATAAAGCAACGACAGGAACTGATAATTCTTTTGCTATGGCTTTAAGACCCTGGGTAATTTCAGAAATTTCCTGTACTCTTCCATCTTTGTTATTCATAGTAGCTCTCATTAATTGTATATAATCTACTACAATCATTTCTAATCCATGCAATCTTTTAATTCTTCTAGCTCGATTACTTAGTGCAGCTATGCTTATTGCAGGCGTTTCATCTATAAAGAGCGGTAGTTCAGAAATTGTCTTTGAAGTTTCAATAAATTTATCAAATTCATCATCAGATATTTTTCCTCTTCTAATATTGTGAGAAGTAATTCTAGACTGTTCAGCTAAAATTCTGGTTGATAATTGTTCAGAGGACATCTCTAAAGAGAAAAAAGCAACTGAAGATTTTTTATTTTCATCTTGTAATTTTTTTGCAGCATAAAAAGCTATGTTAGTAGCTAAAGCAGTTTTACCCATTGAAGGTCTACCAGCGATGATTATTAAATCTGATTGATGTAAACCTCCAAGTCTATCATCAATGTCTTTAAGACCTGTTGAAACTCCAACTATTCCATCCTCATTTTTATAAGCATTTGAGGCCATCTCAATAGTCAGTTTCATTGCATCATTAAACTTAATCAGAGATGAACTAAATGAACCTTTTTCTGCTAAATCAAATAAAGATTTTTCGGAATTTTCAATAATTTTTTGTCCAGAAAGATTGAGGTCATTAATCTTTGCATTGTCTATCGTGTTTTCAGATATTTTTATTAATTCTCTTCTCACATACATATCATAGATGATTTTAGAATATTCAATTGCTTGTCTTGATGATGAAGAAAATTTTGTAATTTTTACAAGATATTCTGGAATATTAATATCATCTTTTTCTTTTTCAAAATGGTTTTTTAAAGTTATAGGATTTGCAAGCATGCCTTTATATATAAGGTTTTCAATAGCAGCAAAGATTTTTTGATGTAGCGGATCATAAAAATTTGCGCTTGCAATCAAAGTATTTATTTCATCAAAAATTTCATTTTGAAGAAGTATCGATCCTAATACTGATTGTTCTGCTTCTATATTATTTGGTAATTCCTCATGAGCATTTTTTACTAAACTTAAGTTTTTATTCATTCCTTTTTTTTACATTAAAAAAAACTAAAAAAAATATAAAAAATATATTGGGGAAAAAATTGTATAATTATTGAACGGTCTCTTCAGCTATAACTTTGATATCTATTATAGCTTGTATTTGAGAATGGAGATCAATTTTTACTTTATAATCACCTAAAGATTTTATTTCTTTTGTCAGTTGTATCATCGAAGGTTTTATTTCTAAATTTTCTATCTCAAGAATTATTTTAGAAATTTCAGTTGGCTTTACAGATCCATATAATTCATTATTTTCTGTACTTAATTTTTTAACTGTAAATTTTTTTTTATTAATTTTTTCAAAAATTTTTTTTGCATCTTTCATTTTTTCTTGATCTTTTTTTCCCAATTGTGTTTTAATTTTATTAACTTCATTTATATTTTCTTTGGAAGCATAAAGCGCCTTTTTATTTGCGATTAAAAAGTTTCTAGCAAAACCTCTCCTAACATCTATAATGTCGCCAATCGACCCAATTTTTCTCAAATTTTCAAGCAATATTACTTTCATTAAATTAACGCTAAATTTCTCGCTCTCTTAATAGAAAGAGATAATTCCCTTTGTTTTTTTTGACTTACATTAGTTATTCTTGATGGGAGTATTTTTCCATTCTCAGAAACATATTTTTTCAAAAGTTTTATATTTTTATAATCAACTTTTGGTGCTCCTTTGATTGATAAGGGGCATGATTTTTTAAATTTATATTTATTAGGTTGAAAAATACTTAACTTTGAAAAACTGCTTTGTTGTTTATTTTTTTGTCCAGATGATCTTTTTTTTTTAAACATTTTAATTAATTTTTCTTTTCTATACTTTCTTTTTGTTCGAAATAGTTAGTTTCAAGATCAAATTTTTTTACTTTTACAGTAAGAAATTTCAAAAGATTTTTATCTATTCTTTCACTTTTCTCTAGTTCATTAACAATTTTACCATTTCCTTTAAATTTTAAATGGATGTAGTTACCTTTTTTATTTTTTTTAATTATATATGATAAATTTATAAGCCCCCAGCTTTCAGTTTTAACAATACTACCATCATTTTTTTCAACTATTTTTGAATATTTCTCTGTAATCTGTTTAATTTGACTGGAACTCATATCCTGTCTTGCAACAATTGTATGTTCGTATAAATTCATAATAGATCTTTTATAAAAAATGAGGATATACTATTATAATTGTTTAATTACAATACATAAAAATTTAAATATTTAATGTTTTCTGTTATTTTTCCAGGTCAAGGGTCTCAATCAATAGGTATGGCATCTGAGTTTTATAATAAGTTTGACTTATTTAAAAAACTTTATAAAGAAGCTGATGAAATTCTGAATTTTCCTATTTCGAAACTTATTTTAGAAGGTCCAAAAGACCAGTTAGATTTAACTGAAAATACTCAGCCTGCGATTTTTTTAGTTAGTTATGCTATTTTTCAAATTTTAATTCAAAGATTTGAGGTTGATTTACATAAAGCAAAATTTTTTGCTGGACATTCTCTTGGAGAATATACAGCCTTGGCATGCGCAGGATCTATAGATTTTGCTAGTACCTTAAAAATTTTAAAGATAAGAGGAAAAGCGATGCAGAGTGCAGTTCCAAAAGGAGAAGGTGCTATGATAGCTATACTAGGGACTAAAATTGAAACAATAGAAAAAACTTTAGATGAAAACAAAGATAAATATGTTTGTTATGTTGCTAATGATAACTCAATTGGTCAGATAGTTGTTAGTGGAAAAATAGATGATATAAATAAACTTTCCTTAGATTTAACTTCAGAAAAAATAAAAAATATAAAACTATCTGTTAGCGCTCCTTTTCATTGCAATCTAATGAATAAAGCAACTATTATAATGCAAAAAGAAATTCAAAAATTGAAATTTGAAAACTTTAAAAATACATTAATTTCTAATGTTACAGGAGCCGAAATAAATGATAAATCTCTTTTAAAAGATTTGTTAATAAAACAAATTGAAAGTAGGGTACGTTGGAGGGAGAGCGTTCAGTATATGATCAAAGAAGGAGTAAATCAGTTTATTGAGATAGGACCAGGAAAAATTTTGTCTGGTTTAGTTAAAAGGATAGATAGAAATATAAAAGTTAGTGCAATAAATAAAGAAGAAGATATAAATATAATTAAAATAGATGATTAATTTTAAGGGAAAAAAAATACTTGTAACGGGTGCCACTGGAGGAATAGGGAATGCACTCGTTAAAAAATTCTTATCTTTAGATGGAACAGTTTTAGCAACGGGAACAAATTCAGAGAAACTTGACTCCTTAAAAAAAGAATATCCATCTTTAAACGTTCTTAAGTTTGATATATCTGATCATTCAAAAATAGAGGAGTTTATTGAAAACGTTTATTCTCAATTAGTTGGATTAGATGTCTTAATAAATAATGCTGGAATAACTATGGATAATTTGTCACTTAGAATGAAAGATGAGGAGTGGAAAAAAGTAATAGATATAAATTTAACATCTACTTTTTACTTATGTAAGCACGCAATAAAAAAAATGTTAAAAAATAAATATGGAAGAATTGTGAATATAACTTCTATAGTTGGTCATACTGGAAATTTAGGACAATCAAATTACTCGGCATCAAAGGCGGGAATGGTTGCAATGTCAAAAAGTTTAGCAATTGAATATGCAAAAAAAAATATTACAATAAATTGTGTCTCACCTGGATTTATACAATCAAAAATGACTGATAAAATAGTTGAAAGTATCAAAGCTGTTTTGACATCAAGAATCCCAATGAGCAAACTTGGAACAGGGGAGGATGTATCAAATACTGTAGCTTTTTTATCTTCTGATGCGGCAGCCTATATCACAGGGGAAACAATACATGTTAATGGAGGTATGTATATGGCTTGACAAAAATGATTAATAATCTATTAACAAAAATATAACAAAAAGGATTAATATGTCAGATGATATTTCAAGCAAAGTAAAAAAAATAGTTGCGGATCACCTAGGGATAGACGAGGCAAAAGTAACTGATGAGTCAAGTTTTATAGATGACTTAGGGGCAGACAGTTTAGATACAGTGGAATTGGTTATGGCATTTGAGGAGGAGTTTGGTTCAGAGATCTCTGATAGTGAGGCTGAAAAAATTTTAACTGTAAGTGATGCAATTAAATTTATTGAGAGTAAAAGTAATTAAAAATATTTAAATGTCATCCAGTAAAGATGGTAAAATGATTATTCTATCATCGCCTTCTGGTGCAGGCAAAACTACTCTTGTAAAACTAATAGCCGAAAAAAAAGATTATCAAATATCTATATCACACACCACAAGAAGTCCTAGGCAAAACGAAAAATCTGGAAAAGACTACTATTTTACGAACGAAAAAAATTTCAAAGACTTAATTAATAAGGGTGAATTTTTAGAGCATGCTAAAGTTTTTAATAATTTTTACGGCACAACTCTTAAACCAGTAAAAGAAAAATTAGATGATGGACAAAATGTTATATTTGATATTGATTGGCAAGGAGCTCAACAAATAAAAAATAAAAGACTAAAATATAATTTAATTACTTTTTTTCTATTACCACCATCTAGAGAGGTTTTATTTACAAGGCTTTCAAAAAGACATATGGAAGATAAAATAATAGTTGAGGAAAGAATGAAAGAATTTAACAAAGATGTTCTTCATTGGACCAACTATGATTATGTCGTAATAAATGATCATCTTGAAAAATGTTTAGAAAAAATATGTGAATTAATCGAATCTGAAGACAATGAAAAAAAAATTAAGTACGATATTCAGTTTATTAAAGATCATGTTAATAAACTAATTTCCTAAGTTTTCATATTCTTGTGCTAGCCCATAATAAACCTCAGGAGCAAGATTTTGAGGTCTTAAATTTATATTAAGTTTAAATTTTTCAATTATTTTGTCCGGATTTTTAAATAATTGATTTAAAGGTTTTTTAATTTTTTTCCTCCTTTGGTTAAAAAAAATCCTTGTAATAATTTCAAGATTTTTGGAATTTTTTAAAGTAATCACTTTTTGTTTAGGAGTAAATTTTAATAGTGTACTTTGAACTCTAGGTCTAGGCATAAAACATGAAGAATTTATATCTACAACTTTTTTAACATTAAGTTTCCAATTTGATAGGATAGATATTCTTCCATAATTTTTTGAATTTACCTTTGCTAAAATTCTATCGGCGACTTCTTTTTGAAACATTAAAACAAAACTTATATACCAATTATTTTTATTATTAGTAATCCATTTTGATAGAATTTGGGTAGATATATTATAAGGTAAGTTTCCGTAAACTATCAATTTTTCTGGAGAAATTAAATGTTCAGAAACATCTAAAACATCTTTGTTTATTATTTCTATTTTTTTACCAAATTTTTCCTCTAATTTTTTAACAAGTTTTTCATCCTTTTCTATTATAAATATTTTTTTTGGTTTTTTTTCTAAAATAAACTCAGTTAAATTTCCCGTACCAGCTCCAACCTCTAGAACGCTACTAGTGTTGATTATATTTTCAACATCTACTATTTTTTGAAGAGTATTTTTATCAATTAAAAAATTTTGTCCTAAACTTTTTTTTGCTTTAATTTTCACGTATTTGATTTAAGAGCTTAAATATTTCAACCAAACTTGCAGGATCAGATTTATTTTTTCCTAACATTATATTGTTTGGCCCATGATCAGGTGTAATTCTTAAGAAAGGAAGTCCAAGAGTAATATTTACAGCGCTAAATCCATACAAAGTTTTGATAGGTGTCAAAACTTGATCATGATACATGCCGATTACAATATTGAATTTTCTGATATTTTTTTTTAAAAAAATTGTATCAGCGGGATAAGGGCCTTTTATATTAATTTTTTTCTTTTTTAAACTTCTGATGGCCGGCATTATAATTTTTTCTTCTTCAGAAAATTTTTTATTAGTTTCACAATGAGGATTTAATCCGGTAATCGCAAATTTTGGTTTTATTTTAAGTTTTTTTTTAAAAAAAGCCTCTATTGTTAAAACACTTTTTATTATTTTTGACTGACTAATATTTTTACTAACTTCTTTTAATGGAAGGTGGGTTGTTATAGGGCTAACCGATAATTTTTTATTATAAATAAGCATAATTTCTTTGCCCTTCTTTTTTGATTTTTCTGCAATATATTCAGTCATTCCTAAATATTTTTTTTTTAAAAAATGTTTTTTTGATATAGGTCCATTTATTAAAATTTTTGATTTTTTTTTTTTTAATAAAATAAATCCTTCATTAATACAATTTGTAATATATTTTGAAGACTTATTCGAAATCTTGTCAAAAGTTTTATTAAATTTAAATTTAACATCTAAAATATTTATATGATTTTTTTTTAATTTAATATTTTCAATTTCATTTTTATTAATAACATTAATTTTATTTTTGAATTTAAGTATTTTCATTTGTGAAATTAGTAATTTTTTTGAGCAGATTAATAAAAAAGGTTTTTTAATTTTTTTAAGTTTGATAGATTTAAATAGAATTTCTAAAAAAATACTATATGGCTCTCCCGCAATTATTATATTGTATTCACTCATTTATTATTTTTGTATTAAGTTTAATTTTATTATAATATATCATTGAAAATTGATTTAATTGTCTGTCAGTCTCAAATCTTATTAAATTATCTAGCTCTTTTTTAAAATCCTTTTCAACTTTTTCTATTTTTATTTCATTTAATTTCAAAATTAAATATCCGTTTGGCACTTTTATAGTATCTGTTATTTCACCTATATTAAGAAGATTTAACTTATCAAGAATATTTTTTGAGAGTTGACTTTCCTCAATAAAACCTATTCTTCCACCAAATTTAGAAGTATCAGATTTGCTGTAAATATTTGCTGCAGTTTTAAAACCATTCTCTAAGATTTTTTTTCTTATTTCATTATTTAATTTTTCAAAATCTTTTGTTTTTTCTGTAGAAAATAATATTTCAGAAAGTAAATATTTTTTAATTTCATTATCTCTTTTTTTATTAATTTTCTTCTCTAATTCCTTTTTATTAATATTAATTTGGTTGGCATATTTGTTATAAATTAAATTGTTCCATAAAATTTCTATTCTAATTTTACTTTCTACTGCTGATAGATTAACATTATAATTATTTAAATAGTTCCTAAATTCATCAATCGTATTAAGTTTAAGTCTTTTATAAAAATTTTCTATAAGTTGTTTAATAACATCTTCATTTACATTAAAGCTTTTAAAATTTTTTTTTAATTCATTTTTTTTAACTTTTTCTCTAATAAGTGAGTCTCTTGCTAAATTTACTAGAGATTTGTTATCAATCTTTTCTAAATCATTATTTAAAGCGATCAAATAATTTACTTCCTTAGCTATATCAATGTTTGTAATTATCTCATTATCTATCTTTGTTACTATGAAAAAATTTGAGGATGCATTTAATATTTTATTAAAAAAAAATATGAAAAATAATATTGTGATAATAAAATTTGTTTGAAGTCTAATCATTTTTACTTAAGATTTGGGCTGCTAGCACCTCCAAATGGCATAATTGTAAGAGAGAAGAAAATTTGCTCCTGGGGTTTTAGATCTCTATCCTCGTAATAATCTTTTTTATACTCGATTGCAGCCTTTAAGCAATCATTTCGGTATTCATATATTAAATTATAGTATTCATTAATATCTAAATGTTTATTTTGCCTCATTCCAAGAGTTAATGAGTTATTTTCATTAAAGTTAAATGAAGTTTGATTAGCAAAATAACTTTCTTCTCCGATTATATTGTTTTTTTCTAAAAATTCAAAAGACGTAACGAAATTATTTACACTTAATGTAGCGTCTATAAAATTATAGTTAAGAGTTTGCAAATTATTATCTAATGAAAAATCATATTTTAAATCTATAAAGTTATTTGGATTCAAAAGTATTTCACCAACTATATTAGATGTTTTTCTATTTAGAGTACTTTTTTCTGGAAGATCTAGATTCTCCTCGTCTCTAAATACTGTTGCTAAATTAAATGAAAAAATTTGCTGATCGGATTTATTAAAAGTTTTAAATTCATTACCAATTGTGATTGATTGTCCACCCTCAACTGTCTCGTTTGAACCAATTCTGTTTAGGGAAAAAATATTATTATAATCAATTATTCTATCTTCTGGTCTCAAATTTTTTGATTTATTTGGACTAAATCTAGCTGATAAAATAGGTTTTAAAATTGAATCAAATTTTGCTCCTTCTTTTTTTAATGGATATTCAATATGGTATTTGATTATTGATTGAAAATTTTGCTCTAATTGATTTTTTCTGTTATTCGTATTTTCGCTATCAGAATTAAAATTTTTTAATAGAACTTCATAACTAGTTACAAAACCTCCTTCAAATATTTTTTTATTTGAATTAAAATTTAAATCATTTGTTATGTTTTGATTTTTTACATTTGTATCATAAATTTTGTTATTACCTGAAGATGTAAAAGATAACTCTCCATTTAAATTATTTTCAAAATATTTAGTTAGATTGTAATTTGGAAAAATATATTCATATCTATCCGAATCCTCTTTAGATAAATCTTCAAAAACCTCTGCTGAAATATCAAAATTTAAATCATTATTGACTCCTTCAAATAAGATTTTTGAATTTAACAAAGACTCTGAACCAATAAGAGGAGATTTTAACTTATGAGTTTTAAGGTATGTGTCTTTTGAAACTTGTTGAATAGCAATATCGATTTTTGAATTTTCAAAAAAGTTTAGGTTAGTATTAAAATTTGATTTAGAAAAAAAGTGACTACCTTTTGTTTTATCTCCCTTAAGAATAAATCTAGACTCGTTAAGTATACTAAAATCCACAATATGTTCAGAATTTTTATTGTCTTGCCTGTATTCTGTTTGATAAATTGTTTTCTCTTTATCATAAAATCTTGGAGAAAAAGTTAAATCTTTATTATCAGAGATTACATGAAAGTAGGGTACAGAAATATAATTACCTAAATTTCTTGATGAAGATAAAACTGGCATTAAAAATCCAGACTGTCTTTTAACCGTTGGGTCTGGATGAAAAAATTTAGGAAAATATAAAATTGGCATATCATAAACTTTAAGCCAGGCATTTTTATAATTGATTAATTTTTTAGATTTATCATGATTAATTTCTTCAGCTAAAATTTCCCATGGTGGACACTTATCGTCTCTTTTTTTACAAATAGTAAAAACACCTTTTTTAAATTTTGATTTTTCTTTATCAATTATAACCACATTTGCTTTTAATCTAGGATCGTTATTTTGACTAAAATATTTTCTATTAAATTTAATAGATAAATCTTTTCCAATAATTTCGTCGTTCTTAAGATTTATTTTTGCAATTTCAAAACTATACTCATTTAAATCATAATCAATTAATTTAATATTTTTGGCTTCAATAACTTTGTCATTTATTGTTAACCTAAAGTTACTCGAATTTAAAACATTTTTAAAATTATCTTTAATAATCGTTTTATTTTTTGAGAATATTTCTTTTGAGTTTCTATCGTAAGTAATATCAAACGTGTCAATAAAATATTTATTTTCTACATTAATTAAAGTTTCATTTTTAGAGATAATTTTATTTTTTTTTATTAAATAAATTGCTTCATTTGTAATTAAAATATTATCGCTATTTTTATCAATTATTTTTACATTTTGTTTTGCAACTATAACTGATTTGATTTTATCATATTCTGCTTGATCTGCTTTAATTGTGATGCCGCTAGGATCATTAATTTCAACACCGTTTTTGGCAATTATTTTATTTCCCTTTTCTAAAGATTGAATTTCTGATGCATTAAATTGTAAATCTTGAGCCTTAACCTTATCTTCGATAAATAAAGTCAAAATAAATAATAATACTAAAAAAGAAAAAAAATTATTTTTCATTAATTTTTACCAAACCAATAGACGCAATTAATAATAGAATTATTTGTGGTGCCCAAACTGAAACGTTGATCGGAATTTTTTCACTTTCTGTTAATAACGTAAAAAAGAAATTTACATAATATATAATTACAGAAATAAATATTCCAAAGATCAAATTGAAAACTCTTGATTTATTATATTTTACATTAAACATTAAAATTGAGGACAAACAAACCATGATTGCCAAATAAATAGGATAGGAATATATTTTTAATTGATGAGCTGAAAGTAATATAGTCGAATATCCAAGGGTTTTATAGTCATTTTTAAGCTCTCTAAGATCTATAATATTTAAAGACGATAAATTTGAGAATAAACTTGATATTCTTTCCTCATCAAAATTGGTTAAAAAATTAATACTACTATCTCTATAAGTAGTTTCATTTTCCTTAGTAATTAAAGCGTCATTAATAACCCATAATTTATTTTGTATATTAACTTTTTGGGAACTTATAGATTTTCTAAATTCAAATTTTTTATTAAACTGTGTTATAATTACATTTTTTAAATTATTACCCTCTATTTTTTCGGCATTTATCAAATTAATATTCCCATCTATTTCATCTTTAATCCAAAGCCCATTTGAGGTAATTACTGCTAAGTATTTATCGTCTTTTGCAAACTTATTCTTTATATCCAAATACAAAAATTTAAGGTTTGCAGATAAATTGTAAAATATTAAGACAATAAAAATTCCAGTCACAAAGGACGTGAGAGTAATTGTTTTAATAATGTTAAAATTAGTTAAACCATAATTTTTATAAATAATTAATTCATTTTTATCAATTATTTCAGAAAAAAAATAAAGAGTTGAAATTAAAAATATAAAAGGAAATATATCAAACAATATAGATGGAGAATTTAAAATTGTTAGAAAGACTGGCAATGCAAAATTTACATCTTCCTCATTTTTAAAAAAGCTAAGTTCCTCAAAAATATTCAAAATAATTGTTATAGAAAAAAAAATCATAGTTACTATACCAAGGGACTTAAAAAATGAATAAATTAAATTTTTTTTATAAATTGCAAACATTGTTATTTTTTTTTGTAAATTAATTTATTAATTAAATTCAGATAACTTAAAAAAATTAAAATTAATGGTAATATATAAAATATACCTGTATTATATATATTTTTTCCTGCATAATTTACTGACATTTCTGAAAATATAAGAAATATTATGCCTACAAAAAAAATTAAAGTTTTATTACTTCTATAATTGTGGCTTTCTTTAAATTCAGTAATTAAAAAACAAGAGATAATTGTGACTAAAAATAAATATATAGGCTTTATTAATCTGTCAAAAAGCTCTTGATTTATTTCTTTAACATATTGTTCATTACAAAGTATATTTACATTGTTGTGAGCAAAATACTTGGATTTAATTTTTTTAATATAAAAAGAGTAATTACAATTTAAAAGAAACAAAGTACTTAATTCTTGAACTTTAGGATGGGTAATAGATTTTGTAACATAATTAGACAAATCGAATTCGGTCTTTGAAAAATTAAATACAGTAGTTTTCTTCTCATCATTATTTAAGAACTTTCCATCAAATAAAATTAATTTTCTTTTTCCTCCTACTTCTTTTAAAAAACCTTTTTTTGCGACAATTATCTGTGATTTATTAACATTTAAATCATCTTTAAGAAAAATATTTTCAAATTCTTCTAAAGAATTTTTTTTTTCAATAAAAATTGTAAGATTATCTACGGTATCAATAAATTTTTTCTCCTGCAATAATGATGGAAAAAAATCCATATTAGACTCCTTTAAAAATATTCTAGCTTGAGATTGCAAGCTAGGGCTTATTACTGAAGTTAAAAAAACCTGAAAAGAAAAAAATAATAAAGTGTATTTAATTAATACATTTAAAAATTTTACTTTATTAATGCCATTAATCCAAAAAATTTTAAGCTCATTTTTTTCCTCATATTTTGAAATTGTATAAAATAGTGATAAGAAAAAAATGAATGGCAATATATTTTTAAAAATTTTAGGAAAATTTAATATTGTAAAATAGAAATATATATCAAAGCTATGCCCATCCTCAGATATAAAATCCAAAAAGTTTACCGCTTGGATAATCCATACTATTAGACTGAGACTAATTGCGCACAGTAAGAAAAAATAAGTGTTATCAGATAAAAACTTTCTAAAGACAATTTTTTCATTGAAATTCATCATTAATAATCTATAAACCTTACAACTATAAGTTTATATTCAAAAATCAATGAGTGTTCAAGTTTTCTATAAAAATAAGGCTAAATTGAGCGGTACTGGTGTAATTGCTTTATTCGGTAACGAAAAATTTCAAATAAAAAATCTTAGGTCATCTTTTTCAAAAAGTGAGGCCTCATATATCGAAAAAATTTTGAAAAATAGAAACAACACAAAAGAAAATATAATTTCCTTCAACATTAATGAAAAAACTACAGTGATTTTAATATCAATAAAAAAAAATTTGAAAGGATCAGATGTAGAAGCCTTAGGGGCCCAGTTATACAATTTTGTTAAAAAAGACAATATTAAAAATCTAGCTATTTATTCAGAAAATATTGATAGCAAGCCTGGAAAAGACTTTATTGGTCGTTTCATGCACGGCCTGAAATTAAAATCATATGAATTTAATATTTATAAATCAAAAAAATCTATAAATAATTTAACAATTAATTTAATTGGGAAACAGTCTTCTTTATCTATAAAAAATAAATTAAAATTTAGGGCTCTAGAAGAAGGAACATTTTTTACTAGAGATTTAGTGTCAGAGCCAGGAAATATTTTACATCCTGATGAATATGCAAGAAGGTTAATTAAATTAAAAAAATATGGATTAAAAGTTACTGTTTATAATCAAAAAAAATTAAAAAAATTAGGATGCAATGCTTTGTTAGGAGTTGGACAAGGAAGCATAAGAGGTTCTTATCTTGTAACTGTTGAATGGAGAGGAAGTAAATCAAAATCAAAACCTTTAGCTTTTATTGGAAAAGGTGTTTGCTTTGATACTGGTGGTTACTCGTTAAAACCTGCAAGATTTATGGAAGACATGACTTATGATATGGCAGGCTCAGCTGCAGTAGTAGGTTTAATGAAAACTTTAGCTCTAAGAAAAGCAAAAATTAATGCAGTTGGTGTTGTAGGGCTTGTTGAGAATATGGTAAGCGGAAACGCTCAAAGACCTGGAGACATAGTGAAATCTTACAGTGGAAAAACTATAGAAGTATTGAACACTGATGCAGAAGGTAGATTAGTTTTAGCTGACGCTTTAACTTTCACCGAAAAAAAATTTAAACCTCAACTAATGATTGATTTAGCAACATTAACTGGTGCGATTATTGTTTCATTAGGATCAGAATATGCAGGTCTTTTTTCAAATGATGATAAACTATCAAATCAGTTAATTGCGGCTGGAGAAAGAGTTGAGGAAAAATTATGGAGAATGCCACTTCATAAAAATTTTGATAAACTTATGGACTCGAAAAATGCTGACATGCAAAATATAAATTATGTTGGAGGCGCTGGTTCTACAACAGCAGCACAATTTTTACAAAGATTTGTTTTAAACAAAACATCATGGGCACATCTAGATATTGCGGGGATGGCGTTTTCAAAATATGGAGGAGCAATAAACCCAACTGGAGCAACTGGTTATGGCGTGAGATTGTTAAATCAATTTGTTGAGGATAATTATGAATAATTTAGAACAAACTCTATCAATTATAAAACCAGATGCAGTTGAAAGAAATCTGGATAAGGAGATAAAAGAAATTTTTAAATACAAAGGATTTAATATTGTTAAAGAAAAAAAAATCCAAGTAACAAAAGCTGAAGCAGAACAATTTTATAAGGTCCATGAAACAAAGCCATTTTACAATGATTTATGCGTTTATTTATCCTCAGGACCAATAGTAGTTATGATTCTTGAAAAAGATAATGCTGTTTTAGAAAATAGAGAAGTGATGGGTGCAACAAATCCAAAAGACGCAAAGGATGGAACTATTAGAAAAAAATTTGGTATATCAATTGATAAAAATTCAGTACATGGATCTGATAGTGTAGATAATGCAAAAAAAGAAATTGAATTTTTTTTTAAGGATTAGTTTAAGATTTTTTTAATTGCCGCAGGATAAATTAAATGTTCTTTTTTAAGAACTTTTTTTGCTAAAGAAACATCTGTTTCCTTTTTAGATATTTTCACTTTTTTTTGTAAAATTATTTTTCCAGAATCTAGTTTTGATGTAACATAGTGAACTGAGCATCCGGCGTATTTCTCCTTGTTTTGTATGGCTCTTAAATGGGTATTTAGTCCTTTATATTTTGGTAATAATGATGGATGAATATTAATTATTTTACCTTGAAATTTTTTTATAAAGTTTTTTGATAAAATTTTCATAAATCCTGCTAAACAAATTAATTTTATATTTCTTTTCTTTAATATTTTCAAAATTTTTTTATCAATTTGTAAATTTTTTTCATATTTAATTATTTTTTTTTCGATTCCATACTTTTTTGAAAACCTAAGACCTTCAGCTTTTTTTGTATTTGAAATTATTAGACTAATTAAAAATGGATAATTTTTTAATTTTGAAAATTTAATCAAATTATTTAAATTGCTTCCTTTCCCAGAAATAAAAACTGCAATTTTAATTTTTTTAGGACCAATTAATTTTTCCATTAAATTTTATTTTTTTTTTTCCTTTTATTACTTTTCCAATAACATAAGGTTTATATTCTTTTTTAAAAAACTTAAATATTTTTTTTACATTCCGTGGTTTAACAACTATACAAAAACCAACTCCACAATTAAAAGTTTTTAACATTTCATTATCATCAATATTATTATTTTTAATCCAACGGAATATTTTTTTTACTTTTAGTTTACTTAGATCAATATTAGCATACAAACTGTTTGGTAAGATTCTTATTAAATTTTCCCTGATTCCTCCACCAGTTATATTTGCACATCCTTTAATTAAGTTTTTTTCTATTAATTTTAATATTTCATTTACATAAATCTTAGTTGGTTTTAATAATTCTTTTTTTAAAAATTTATTTTTTTTAATATTTATTTTTTTTTTGTTAATTATATATCTGATTAACGAAAAACCATTTGAATGAATACCGCTTGAAGGAATAGCAAGGATTAGATCATTTTCTTTAATTTTATTATTATGTAGAATTTTTTTTTCATCAACTATTCCTACTGCAAAACCCGCAATATCAAACTTACCTTCTTCATATGTTCCGGGCATTTCAGCAGTTTCTCCACCAACCAATTCACATCCAGCTTGTTTACAGCCTTGCTTTATACTTAAAATTATAGATTTTAGTTTTTTCAAATTAATTTTATTAATAGAAATATAATCTAGAAATATTAAAGGTTTAGCCCCCTGAACAATCAAGTCGTTTACAGACATCGCAACCAAATCTATTCCTATAGTATTATACTTGTTTAAAGTGTTAGCTATTTCTATTTTAGTTCCAACACCATCAGTGCTGGCTACTATCTTGGGTCTTTTTATATTTTTAGGTATATTTGTAATAGATCCAAAACCACCTATATTTTTAAATTTTTTATTACTCTTATTTTTTGTTGAAATATTGGATATAAATTTAACAAAATCGTCAGCAGCGGCTATGTTTACGCCACTTTTTTGATATGTAAATTTGCTATTATTCATTAGTATTAATTATGTATTTATTAAAAAAAAAAAATAATTTGAATAAACTTTATATATTTTTTTTTTCATTCGTTCTATTTATAAATATAATCTCTTACTCTAACTCAAGCGAAAACTATTTTAAAGTTAAGGAAATAGAGATTACCAACCCATTTAATACAAATTTTAATAAAGAAAAAGTTATTAATAAAGGATTTAAAGTAGCTTTTTTTCAAATGATTTCTATGATTGCAACTACAACTGATCAAAAAAAAATAAAGAAGACCTCGATAGATGAGATTAAAAATCTTATCGATTCTTTTACAATGAGTGACGAAATGTTTATTAATGATTTGTACAAAGTAAAGTTTGATGTAAATTTTAATAAAAAAAATACTTTAAAATTTTTTGAAAAAAAAAATATTTTTCCATCTATTCCTAAAAAAAAAGAAGTTTTATTGATACCAGTTTATGTTGATATTGATAATAATCAGATTTCACTTTTTAATAATAATATTTTTTATAATATTTGGAATCTTGATAAAAAAGATTTTTTTCTCCTGAAATATATTTTACCAACTGAAGATTTAGAGGATATAAATTTTATTTTAGAAAATAAAAACTCAATTGAAGAATACGATTTTAAAAAAATAATTGAAAAATATGATTTAAATGATTTTATTATTATAATTATAAATAAAAACCTTAAGGAACTTAAAATTTTATCTAAAATT
The DNA here is from genome assembly GCA_902560245.1 of uncultured Pelagibacteraceae bacterium. Classification (GTDB taxonomy): domain Bacteria; phylum Pseudomonadota; class Alphaproteobacteria; order Pelagibacterales; family Pelagibacteraceae; genus Pelagibacter. The sequence continues at coordinate 14,506 of CACELK010000003.1, read as the reverse complement.
AATCTTAATAATAATTCAAAAATACTAAATCAAACTTTTAAGGAGATAGAAATAGGCAATGATGAATTTTTAAGTAAAATTATTTTACAACTAAAAAATAGTTATGAGAATTATTGGAAAAGTCTTAATGAAATAAATACCTCAATAAAAGTTCCTCTTACGATTTCGTTGGATGCAAAAGAATATAAGAAAATTTTAAATTTTGAAAAAACTATTAGTGAATTAGATTTAGTTTTTAGTTATGAAATTTCTTATTTTAATAGTGAAATAATTTATTATAAATTAATTTATAATGGATCTCCAAATAAATTTATAAGTGATTTAAAACAAAAAAACATAGATGTTGATTTAACCGAAAAAATTTGGAAAATAAAATGAGAGATTTAAATCAACTATTATTAAATTTTGAACAAAAGCAAAATTTTAAAGATGAGGATTTTTATGTAAGCAAAAGTAACTATTTTGCTTTCGAATTGATAAAAACTTGGCCAAAATGGGAAAAAAATTTTTTAAATATTTATGGAGATAATTTTTCTGGAAAGTCTCATTTATCAAATATCTTTATAAAAAAATTTAAAGGTATTAAAATAGATGCTAACTTTCTTGAGAATAAAAATTTGATCGAGATAAAAATTCATCAAAATATTATTTTAGAAAATTTAGATAAAGATATTAACGAAGTTTTAGTTTATTCATTATTTAATATTATAGACCAAGACAATAAATATTTGATAATTAATTCAAGAGAACCCATAAACCAAATAGATTTTAATCTGCCAGATCTTAAATCAAGAACTAAAAACTGTCTTTTTGCTAAGATAGAAAAACCTGATGATGAACTTATATTTGCATTAATATTAAAAAATTTTTCTGACAGACAGATTACAATAGATAAAAAATTGATTGATTTTATAGTCAAAAGAATAGATAGATCTTATGGCAAAATATTTGAATTTATATATAAAATTGATGAGTTAAGTTTAAAAAAAAAAAAACCAATTGATTTAAGAACGATAAAAGAAGTATTGAGAGTTTAGTTTGAGCAAATATAGAACACATAACTGTGGAGAATTAACAAAAAAAAATAATTCTCAAAATGTTATTTTATCTGGGTGGATAAATAAAAAGCGTGATCATGGAAATCTATTATTTTTAGATCTTAGGGACAACTACGGAATAACTCAGTGTGTTATAGATAAAAGTAACAAAAATTTTATTAAGCTGGAAAAGACTCAGTTAGAAAGTGTAATTAAAATAACTGGTAGGGTTTTAGAAAGAAGCAAAGATACAATCAATAAAGATATTAAAACTGGGGAAATTGAAATTACAATAGACTCTTTTGAACTTCTTGGGAGTTGTAAAGAATTACCTTTGCCAGTTTTTTCAGATCAAGAATATTCAGAAGAAATAAGATTGAAGTATAGATTTTTAGACCTACGAAGAAAAAAAATTCACGAAAATATTATTTTGCGTTCAAATGTTATTTCTTTTATTAGAAAAGAAATGAATGAATTAGGGTTCTTAGAGTTTCAGACTCCAATACTAACATCGTCAAGTCCAGAAGGAGCAAGAGATTTTTTGGTTCCAAGTAGATTAAACCCTGGAAAGTTTTATGCGCTTCCACAAGCACCTCAGCAATTTAAACAATTAATAATGGTATCTGGATTTGATAAGTATTTTCAAATAGCCCCATGCTTTAGAGATGAGGATGCTAGAGCAGATAGAAGTCCAGGTGAATTTTATCAATTAGATTTAGAAATGTCTTTTGTTGAGCAAGAGGATGTTTTTAATGTTGTTGAAAAGTTAATGGTAAATTTATTCTCAAAGTTTTCATCAAAAAAAATATTAACAAAAAAATTTCCAAGAATTCCATTCGAAGAAGCAATGATGAAATATGGTACTGATAAGCCAGATTTAAGAAACCCATTAAAAATTCACGATTTGACACATATTTTTGAAAGAGATGATGTGAAATTTGATATTTTTAAGAAACTAGTAAAATCGGGTTCAAAAGTACGAGCAATAGTTACAAAAAATACAAAAGATAAGCCAAGAAGTTTTTTTGATAACATAGATAAATGGGCCAAAGATCAAGGAGCATCTGGTATGGCTTATTTTACAATTGAAAAACAAAATCAAATCTCAGCAAAAGGGCCAGTTGGTAAATTTTTCTCTACAAAATCTTTAGAAGAAATAATGAAAAATACCGGAGCTCAAGAAGGAGATAGTTTATTTTTTACATGCGATAAAATAAAACAAGTACAAAAAATTTCATCTATTGCTAGAGAAAAAATAGCAACTGATCTAAATTTAATAGATGAAAATTCTTTTAGTTTCTGTTGGATAGTAGATTACCCAATATTTGAAATGGGAGATGATAATAAAATTAAATTTAGCCACAATCCTTTTTCAATGCCACAATCAATTGATGGAAAAATTGATTTTGAAAATCCATTAAATTTAAAAGCTTATCAATATGATATAGTTTGTAATGGTATTGAGTTATCCTCAGGTGCCATAAGAAATCATAAACCAGATTTAATGTATAAACTTTTTTCATTAGCAGGCTATGATAAAAAACAAGTTGATACAAAATTTAGTGGAATGATTAATGCTCTAAGCTACGGCGCTCCCCCACATGGAGGTATAGCGCCTGGAATTGATAGAATCGTAATGCTTTTGGCTAATGAAAAAAATATCAGAGAGATAACGATGTTTCCAATGAATCAAAATGCACAGGATTTAATGATGAATGCACCTTCTGAAGTATCTATAAACCAACTAAAAGAACTGAATTTGAGTTTGAAGAAAAATATTTAAAACTATTTCTTTCCTTTAAGATTAATTTTGATATCAGACAAATCTACTAAATTTTTTTTATAGTTACTTCTTATAAAACCTTTGCTTGTTATGTCTTTAACAATTTTTAAAAACTGGTTTTGGTCATCAGCACTATCCTCATCCATTGAGCTATTTTTTTCAGAACTTCCTATTGATGGGGTATGTGCTAAATCTTCTCTGTTTTGGTATGATATAGCTAATTCCCTAAAGATATAATCTAACATTGATGTTGCACTTAAAATTCTATCATTTCCATACACCTTACCCGAAGGTTCAAATTTTGTTCCTACATAAGCATTTATAAATTCATCAAGTGGAACTCCATATTGGAGACCCAGCGAAACTGCAATTGCGAAATTGTTCATTAATGCTTTTACAAGCTCACCTTCTTTACTGGTATCTATAAATATTTCGCCAATTTTTCCATCTTCATATTCACCAGTATGTAAATAAATTTTATGATTTCCAATTGTAGCTTTTTGAATATAACCTTTTCTTCTATCAGGCATACTAAATCTTTTACCCAATCCATCATTAATTTTTTGAATAAATTTTGGACTTGTCTTAGGAGGTACTATTTGAGGGCTAGTATCTTTTTTTGAAATTTCTGTAGGTTTGTCATTAGCAATATTATTATTATTTTTATCTAAATTTTTTGTTTTCCTACTATCAAGTTTGATGTCTAAAATTTCAAATTTACCATCATCTCTTTTTTCAAGAGTAGATAATTCTGCTTCGTTTATATCTTCGAGATAGTGACTTACCTTAAAACTACAAGTGTAATATGTTTCAACTAAATATTTTGCCATTTTTCTAATTTATTTTTTTTTGAGTCTTATTTGTTAATAATGTATATACAAATAAATATTTTAGTCTAATTTATTTTTTACAATTTAGAATTGAAATAATTTTAAAAAAAACATGTTGACACATTTAAAAAAAATTTTCATTTGGTGGAATCAATCAACTATTGGGACCAGCATTCAAACATTATTGTTTGGAAAATTTGTAGGCAAAGACTCTTTTGGTAACAAATATTATCAAAATAAAAAAGGAAAGAGATGGGTTATTTATAATGGAGAAATTGATGCCTCTAAGATACCAGATGAGTGGTATTCTTGGATGCATCATACAAAAAATAAGATTGAAAATATTCATCAGCTAGAAAAATATAATTGGCAAAAACCTCATATGCCAAATCAAACTGGAACAGAGAACTCTTATCATCCAAATAAAAATAATGATAAAATTGAAAAAAAGTATAAATCCTGGAAAGAATAATTCTTTAATATTTTTAGTTTTATTTTTTTTTTTAATGTGTAGTTCTCTCATAAGTTTTTCTATAGCTTCAGATTTTTTAGAGGGGAATTTTGTTGAAATAAAAATTTTAGATAAAGTTAGTTCAAAAAATAAACTTCTAAAAATAAAAATTAATGAAGAAAAAAAATTTAAAAATCTAATAATTAAGATTCTAAGATGTAAAAATTCTGAGTTCGACGATAACCCAGAAATTACTGCCTATATTCAGGTAAAAGATATTACAAACAAAAAGAATGATGAAGTATTTGTTTTTAATGGATGGACTTTTTCTTCAGGCCCTACAGTTAAACCATTTGACCATCCAGTTTATGATATTTGGCTTACTGGCTGCTATTAAATTATTTTTTCGTTATCTAACCAGCTTACATTGAAATCTGAATTGATAAATTTCTCATTTGTAAGTAATTTTTTGTGTAGTGGAATTGTTGTAGTAATACCTTCAATTACAAACTCATCTAACGATCTAACCATTCTTTGAATTGCTTCTTGTCTATTCCTTCCATGACATATAAGTTTACAAACCATACTGTCATAATAGGGAGTAACCTTATATCCTTGATATATAGAACCATCTACTCTAGTTCTAAATCCTGATGGTTGATGACACATTCCAATAATTCCAGGTGATGGTTGAAAATTTTTACTTGGATCCTCAGCATTGATTCTACATTCAATTGCATGTCCTCTTGGGTTTACATCATTTTGCTCAAGTGCTGTATTACCAGTAAAAGCTATAAATATTTGTTCTTTAATAATGTCAATTCCAGTAACCATTTCAGTTACAGGATGTTCAACTTGAACTCTTGTATTCATTTCTAAAAAATAAAATTTTTTATCTTCATAAATAAATTCAACGGTTCCAGCTCCTTCATATCCAATTTTACTTACCATTTTAACTGTTTTATCTAGAAGATCGTTTCTTACATCTTCAGTTAATATAGGACTTGGCGTTTCTTCTATAAGTTTTTGATGTCTTCTTTGAACAGAACAGTCTCTCTCATATAAATGAACAGTTCTATTTTTCCCAGATAAAACCTGAACTTCAATGTGTCTTGGATTTTGAAAAAATTTTTCAATATAAACCTCATCATTTGCAAAAAATTTTTTTGCTTCTGATTTAGCTGACAAAAATAACTCTTCAAATTTATCTTCATCAAAAACTATTTTCATCCCTTTTCCACCACCACCTCCTGCCGCTTTAATCAAAACTGGAAAACCTATTTCCTTTGATATTTGCTTTGCTTTTTTTACATCAGATATACCTCCATCTGAACCTTCTATTACAGGCAAGCCATTTTCTTTAGCGACCTTTTTTGCCTGTATTTTGTCTCCCATCATTTTTATTAGTTTAGATGAAGGGCCAATAAATTTAATTTGATTGTCTTCAAGAATTTTTGCAAAATTAGAATTTTCAGATAAAAAACCATAGCCAGGATGGACTGCTTTTGCACCAGTCAACTCAATCGCTGACATTAAGGCAGAAATATTTAAATAACTATTTGCTGGCTGATGTGAGCCAATACATACACTTTCATCCGCTAGCCTCACGTGCATACTATCTTTGTCTACATCAGAATGAACAGCTACAGTAGAAATACCCCATTCTTTACATGCTCTTATTATTCTAACAGCTATTTCACCTCGATTTGCTATTAAAATTTTTTTAAACATTAACCGAGTATTATGATTGTCTGACCAAATTCGACAGGCTGACCGTCTTTTACACAAACTTCTTTTACAATACCATCAGAGGGAGATGGAACATGATTCATAGTTTTCATCGCCTCGACTATCAAAAGCGTGTCACCTTTTTTAACCTTTTTTCCAACTTCAACAAATTTTTTTGCCCCTGGCTCTGGAGCCAGATATGCAGTTCCGATAATAGGTGAAGTGACTTTATTTCCCTCATTCTCTGATTTAATATTTTGGTTGACTGTGATATCTTTAACATTAGAAAACACTTTTGATTGAGCAACGCTAGCTCTAGAAACTTTAATTTTTAAATCATTATTCCCATATTCAATTTCTGTCAGCTCAAATTCATTTAAATAGCTTGTAAGTTCTTTAATTAGTTTTTTATCTATTTTCATTTTCTAATATCTTTTGCATTGAAATTATGGCTAAAATATAACCGTCACTTCCTAAACCAAATATTCCTCCCGTTACAACATCACTAATAAGTGATTTTTGTCTAAATTCCTCCCTTCTATAAATGTTAGAGATATGTAGCTCTATGCTAGGTTTTTTAAAGATACTCAATGCATCTCTAATAGCAACAGATGTATGCGTGAAAGCAGCTGCATTAATTATAATTCCGTCATACATGTTTCTTGCTTCTTGAATTATATTTACAATCTCACCTTCAATATTTGATTGTGTAAATTCTAAATTTATATTTAATTCTTTACATTTTTTAATACAATCATCTTTTAATTTATCTAAGGTAATTGATCCATATTGGGATTGTTCTCTTTCTCCTAATAGATTAAGATTTGGACCATTGATGATTAAAATATTTTTAGTCATGAAATAGTTATATATTATGAAAAATATAAAAAAAATAAAAATTAAAATTAATGGCAAAACATCAATAATTCAAGAAAATCTTACTTTAGAAAGTTATATTAAAAGACTTAAAGTTCCATTAAAAAAGGTTGCCATTGAATTAAATCATGAAATAGTTAATAAGAACTCCTTTAAAAAAATTAAACTTAAAAAAAATGATAGAATTGAAATAGTTCATTTTATTGGCGGAGGTTAAATTTGAAAAAAGATTTTTTAAAAATAGCAAACAGAAAATTTAAATCTAGATTAATTGTTGGAACAGGAAAATATAAAGATATGTCTGAATGCGCTAAAGCAGTAAAACTTTCAGGTGCTGAAATTGTTACTGTTGCAGTTAGAAGAGTTAACATAGAAAATAAAAATAAACCATTGTTAATGGATTATTTGAACCCAAAAAAAATCACGTATCTACCAAATACTGCTGGCTGCTTTACTTCGGAAGAAGCATTAAGAACTCTAAGACTAGCAAGAGAAATAGGTGGATGGAAATTGGTTAAACTAGAAGTTTTAGGAGATAAAAAAACTCTATATCCAGATATGATTGAAACATTAAAATCTACTAAAGTTTTAACAAAAGAGGGTTTTAATGTAATGGTATATTGCACTGATGATCCATTGATGGCAAAAAAATTAGAGGATGTAGGTGCAAGTGCAATTATGCCTTTAGCCGCTCCAATTGGTTCTGGATTGGGAATTCAGAATAAAATAAATATTAGAATAATTAGATCTCAAACTAAACTTCCAATTATAGTAGATGCAGGTCTCGGTCAGTCCTCAGATGCAGCAATAGCAATGGAACTTGGTTGTGATGGTGTTTTGGTAAATACTGCAATAGCAAGAGCAAAAAATCCTTATCAAATGGCTTTGGCATTTAAAAATTCGGTAATTGCTGGAAGGCAATCTTATCTTTCGGGAAGAATTGAAAAAACATTTTTAGGAAAACCTTCTTCTCCTACAAAGGGTATTATTTAATTTTTTTTTTAATAAATTTTCTTTTATAAAATTTTTTCTTTTTAAAAAGATTTTTTTTGATATCTTTTTTACTTTCAATTATTTTTTTATTAAAGGTTTTTTTTGTTTTTTCAAAGTATTCAATTTTTTCTAGAATTTTTTTAGATTTATTTTGTAAATTGATTATGTATTCTGGTATTATTAATGAATTATCTGAGATTATTTTAATTTTTGTTTTATTTTTTTTTTCAAAATAATTTAATTCATCAATAAAATTTTCTTTCATAAAATTAGAAATTTTTTCACATATTTTAAGCTCTACAAACTTAGCTTTATTAGATATGACTTTTAACTCTATTAATTTTAAAAGTTTAAACGCAAATGATTCATCTGTTAACTTAACTTCCCATTTAACTGAGCTCTCCCTCAGTCTTTGTCTAGACATTTCAAGCAAACCGAAATTACTTATACGACCTATTTGGATTCTTGCTCTGTCTGATCTACATTTTTCTTTTAATCTTTTTTCAACCAATCTTCTATTCCCATAACTAAGCATATCGATGAAATCAATAATTATTAAACCTGATAAATCTCTTATCTTGATTTGTCTTGAAATTTCGTCAGCTGCTTCTAGATTTGTATCCAAAGCGGTACTTTCAACATTTTTTTGTTTTATTGATTTTCCTGAATTAACGTCTATTGAAACTAAAGCTTCAGTTGGATTTATTACCAAATATCCACCTGAAATAAGTTTAACATGTGTGTTAAATATTTCGTTTAATTTTATTTCTATATTCTCTTTATAAAATAAAGGTACCTTATCTCTGTATTTTTTAACTTTTTTAACATGGTTTGGCATTAATATTTTCATAAAACTTTGTGCTTTTTTATATCCCTCACTTCCCTCAACAATTATATTTTGTGTATCTTCATCGTACATGTCTCTTATTGTTCTTTTAATTATTTCACTTTCTTGATGAATTATAGATGGTGCTATAGAATTAATGGCAGTATCTTTTATTGAGTTCCAAGCATTAATTAAATTTTGGAGATCATGATCAATTTCATTTTTTGTTTTATTTGATCCTGCTGTTCTAACAATAAGTCCCATCTCACTTGGAATTTTTATTTCATTTAAAATGCTTCTAATTTTTTTTCTATCATTTGGATTAAAGATTTTTCTTGATATGCCTCCTCCTTTAGGAGTATTCGGCATTAAAACAATATATTTACCAGCAATAGAAATAAAAGTTGTTAGGGCTGCACCTTTTTGTCCTCTTTCATCTTTCAAAACTTGGACAAGTATTACTTGATTTGGTTTTATAACTTCCTGAATTTTATATCTCTTCGGTCGATACTTTTTTTTATCTTTTATTTGATTATCAGTGTTATTTACATTTTCAGGGGGTTTTTCTACGGGATCAGCTATTTCTAAATTTCCCTCAGTTAAATTTTTTTCTTCTTGTTGTTCACTTTCTATTTGAAGTTTTTCTCTATCTTTTTCTTCTTCTTCTTTTATAATTTTCAAATCACTTTGTGGAATTTGATAATAATCAGATTGAATATCGTTAAAAGAGAGGAATCCATGTCTTTCTCTCCCAAAATCTACGAAAGCTGCTTGCAAAGATGGTTCTACCCGACTTACTTTTCCTAGATAGATGTTATTCTTAATTAAATTACTATTTAGACCTTCGTATTCGTAGTCTTCAATATGTCCATTTGATTTAAGTACAACTCTAGTTTCATTTGGATGCGATGCATCAATATATAAATTTTTTTCCATAAAATTTTGATTAATTTTTTCATTTTTTAGTTTAATTTATAAATTTTGTTTTATTTATTATGCCTTATGTTTAACAAATTCATATATTAAATAATAGAAAAATGAGCAAACTTGTAAAAAATATTTTAATCATTATTTCAAGCACTTTTTTAGTTGCTTCACTTTTTGCGCTAGGTGTTTTATGGATATTTTCCAATAATTTACCTGATTATAAGTTTCTAAAAAATTACAAACCTCCAGTTTCAAGTAAAGTTTACTCGGGGGAAGGTGAGCTAGTAAGTGATTTTTCTTCAGAGAAGAGAATTTTTGTTCCTTATGATGCTATACCAAAAAAAATAGTAAATTCTTTTTTATCTGCTGAAGATAAAAATTTCTTTACTCATCCTGGGGTTGACGCAAAAGGTGTACTTAGAGCAGTTATTAAAAATATTTCAAATATAGCATATTCAAGAAGACTTGAGGGTGCATCGACTATCACTCAACAAGTGGCAAAAAATTTTCTACTTACTAACGAAGTTAGTTTTCAGAGAAAATTAAAAGAGGCAATTCTAGCATTTAGAATTGAAAGAGCTTTAAGCAAAGAAAGAATATTGGAACTATATTTAAATCAAATTTATTTAGGAGAGGGAACTTATGGTATAGCTTCCGCAAGTCTAAAATATTTTGATAAATCTATAAATGAATTAGAATATAATGAAGCTGCACTTCTTGCAGCACTTCCAAAAGCACCAAGTAGATATAATCCATATAAAAATATTGAGGTTGCAAAATTTAGAAGAAATTTAGTTTTAAAAAACTTATATGATAACAAATATATTTCTAAAAAAAATTTAGAAATTTTTAAAAAAAGTGAAATTTCTTTAAAAAAAAGAAAAAAAATATTTTTAGAGGACACACGTTATTACGTAGAAGATATAAGAAAAAAAATCGTTGAAAAATTTGGTTTTGAAAAGGTGTATGAACAAGGTTTTAATATTAAAACACCTTTAAATTTAAATTTACAGAATATTGCCACTTATTCTTTAAGAAAAGGTCTTATTGATTATGATAAAAGAAAAGGATGGAGGGGGCCAATAGCTAAAAGAAAAAATCTTATCGATTGGAATACAAATCTTGAAAAATTTAAATTAGAAAATTCTTTAGACTGGAAAATAGCAATAGTAAAAAAAATTAATGAATATTCAATAGATATAGAAACAAGCGACAAAGAAAAAGGAAAACTAAAAAATTCTGGAGTAGAGTGGACAAGGCAAAGTATTAAAGATTTATTTGATGTTGGAGATTTAATTTATGTAAAGAAAAAAAGTAAAGAAATTTATGAATTAAAACAATTACCAAAAGCGAATGGAGCAATTGTTATAATGGATCCTTTTACAGGAAGAGTTCTTGCTTTAAGTGGTGGTTTTAGTTTTAAAAAAAGTGAGTTTAATAGAGCAACGCAAGCATTTAGGCAACCAGGTTCAGCTTTTAAACCATTTATTTATACTTTGGCTTTAGAAAACAACTATACGCCTTCGACTTTAATTCTTGATGCACCTCTTGTTCTTGAGCAAGGTACAGATTTAAAAATGTGGAAACCAGAAAATTATGGAAAAAAATTTTATGGACCTTCAACCTTAAGGAAAGGACTTGAAAAATCGAGAAATTTAATGACAGTTAGAATTGCTCAAGATTTAGGATTAAAAAAAATAGTCAATTTTTCCAAAGAATTAGGAATTTATGAAAATCCTGACGAACTTTTATCAATTTCACTAGGCTCTGCAGAAACAACTCTTCTTAAACTTACATCTGCATACTGTTCTTTTGTAAATGGAGGAAAATTAGTCAAACCAATTATGATAGACAGAATCCAAGACACTAAGGGAACAACAATTTTTAATGGCGAAAAGAGAATTTGTAATAACTGTGATCAATTGTCGTTTGATAGTAAAAATTTACCAAAAATTTCAGATAACTTCTCTCAAGTTTTTTCCCAAGAAACTGCTTACCAAATGATCTCGATGTTAGAGGGTGTTATTAAAAGAGGAACAGGTAAAAAACTCAAAGATTTAAATTTAGATATTGCAGGCAAAACTGGAACAACAAATAAAAATACTGATACATGGTTTATAGGTTTTACATCTAAGTTAGTTATAGGTGTTTATGTTGGAATGGATGAACCAGCTCCACTTGGAAAATACGAAACAGGTGCGAAAACAGCTCTACCGGTTTTTAAAGAGTTTATTAAAAACGCAGTAAAAAAAAAGGACGCTAGACCATTTAAAGTTTCTGATAACATCACAATGATGGTAGTAGACCCAGATACTGGAAAAAAATCAAGCTTTGCATCAAAAAAAACAATTATTGAAGCTTTTAAAAATGAAACGTCATATTCTAATAAGGACAAAAATATTGATATTAATAATAGATTTAAAAACAATAATATATTAAGGTTTTACTAATGGAAAATGATTTTTTAATCCACAAAAAAGAAGTTTTAAAAGTTTCTCAAAGAATTAAGGAGTATCTTTGAGAAGAATAAAATAAAATCAACTCTTGAAAAAAACAACCAAAAAATACTTGAAACTGATTTTTGGAAAAATAAATATGAGGCTCAAAAAGTTTTAAAGGAGAAGAAACTTCATGAAGATCTAATTAATTCATATGAAAAAGCGATTAAAGAACTTGAAGATTTAGATGAACTTCAAAAATTAGCAATAGAAGAAAATAATCAGTCAATTATTAGTGAAAATTTAAAAAAAATAAAAGTTTTAAAAAATTTAACAAAAAAAAATGAAACCAAATGTTTCCTCTCAAATGAAAATGATAATTTAGACTGTTATTTAGAAATACACGCAGGTGCAGGTGGAACTGAAAGTCAAGACTGGGCTGAAATGCTAAGGAGAATGTATGTTAAGTGGTCTAATAATAAAAGTCATAAGTTTAATATTATCAGTGAACACAAAGGAGATGAAGCAGGATTAAAATCTTCAACAATTAAAATAGAAGGTGATTATGTGTATGGTTTTTTGAAATCAGAATCTGGAATACATAGGCTGGTAAGAATTTCACCGTTTGACTCCGGAGCAAGAAGACACACTAGTTTTGCAAGTGTTTGGGTTTATCCTGTAATAGATGAAAACGTTAATATTGAAATAAAAGAAAAGGATCTTAGAATCGATACATATAGATCTAGTGGAGCAGGAGGACAACACGTTAATACAACCGATAGCGCTGTTAGAATTACTCATATTCCGTCAAAAATTGTCGTCCAATGTCAAAATGAGAGATCACAACATAAAAATAAAGAAACTTGTATGAATATGTTAAAAGCAAGACTTTATGACTTTGAAATAAAAAAACGAGAAAAGGAAACAGAAAACTTGGAAAGTTCTAAATCAGATATTGGTTGGGGCCATCAAATAAGATCTTATGTTTTACATCCATATCGTTTGGTCAAAGATAATAGAACAAATTACGAAAGCACAAATCCAGATAAAGTTTTGGATGGAGAAATTGATGATTTTTTAGAAAGCTCACTTTATAAAATAAATGTTTAGAATATTAATAAAGTTTTCACTCTCTTTAATAATCCTTCTTGGATTATTGATTGGTTATTTAAGTATTTTTGGCATTGAAACCAATAGTTTTAACAAACTTATTCAAGAGGAAGTATCGAAATCAAATGAAAATGTTAATGCAAAATTAGAAAAAGTTAAAGTATTATTAAATTTATCTAGATTTTCAATAAATCTTCAAGCTTCAGATGTAGACTTATTATTTGAAAACAAGATAGTTAAACTTAAAAATATTTCAACTAATTATTCTTTAAAATCTTTTATAAATAGAGAATTTGGAATAAAAAATGTTTTTATATCAACTAAAGATAATAATCTTAATGATATAATAAGTTTTATAAAAGTTTATAAAAATAGTGCTCAATTAATTATTCTTGATAAAATTATAAGCAAAGGTTCAATCAACGCAAATTTAGAAATTAATTTTAAGGATAATGGAAAAATAGACGAGAATTACAAAATTGAGGGCAAAATAAAAGGAGTACAAATAAATTTATTAAATAGAAACAACATATCCAAAATTGATTTTGATTTTGATATCCGAAAAAAAATATATCTACTTAAAAATACTAAAGCTGAATTTAAGGGAATTAAGTTTTTAGCTCCTGATATAAAAGTTACAGATAGAGAAAAATCTTTTTTTGTAGAAGGGAATATAAAAAGTCAAACAGGTGAAATTAACAAGGAATTATTATCAATTTTTACCAAAAAGGCTCTAGAAAATTTAGATATAAAAAACTTAAAACTAAGTTCAGAAAATAATTTTTCTTTTAAAATAAACAAAAAATTTAAAATTTCTGATTTATTGATTAAGTCCGAAATCGATTTAGAGAACTCTGATGTTAAAATCAACTTAGAAAAAATAAAAAAAATACACACAAAAAATGATGGATATGTAAACTTTAAAGATCATAAAATCCAATTAGATATTGGAGAAAATAAGATACTGATTAAAGGTGAAGGTAAATATTTGCTAGATAAAGAAAACGAAAAAATAAGTTATGTCGTTTCAAATTTAAAAGAAAAGTTAGAATTTAGCACCAAACTAGATTTAAATAAAAAATATATTAATTTTAAAATATTAGATTATGAGAAAGATGAAACTAAAGATGCCTCTCTATTCATTGAAGGTCAATACAACAAAAATCAAAATTTTAACTTTAAAAAAATTTTATTTAATCAGGCTAATAATAGTTTTTTAATAAATAATTTAAATTTAACGAAAGATTTTAAAATTGATTATATTGGTTTAATTGATTTAGACTTTATAAATAAAAATGAAAAAATAAACAAAATTACTTTAAAAAAAAATAAAAAAAATTATGAAATTAAAAGTAAAATTTTCGATAGTGTAAAATTACGATTAGATAGAGAGCAATCTTTAAGCTATATGGAGTTTAATTATATGATTTTACAGGCATATGATTTTTTAGAGTTAAATAAAAGTAAAAACTGTATTATGCAAATTGGTGGTTCAGACCAATGGGGC
>CACELK010000002.1 GCA_902560245.1 uncultured Pelagibacteraceae bacterium | reverse complement strand
CCGGTCTTTGCATCAACTACCTCCTCTGAAAAATTTTTAGCTTTATAGTTTTCAGGGTTAAATTTTGTTTTCCATTTATTTAACTTTTCGTCGTATGTAAGAATTTCCTTTTCATAAAACTCGTTCACGATATCATTTTTTGTAAAACCTAAAGCCAGTAATAAAGTTGATACTAAAATTTTCTTCTTTCTATCTATTCTAAAGTACAACAAATCTTTAACATCATATTCAAAATCTATCCATGAACCACGGTTAGGAATAACTCTGCAATTAAAAAGCAATTTTCCGCTTGCATGAGATTTACCTTTATCATGATCAAAAAATACTCCGGGGCTTCTATGCATTTGGTTTACTACCACTCTTTGAACTCCATTGGTTATGAAAGTACCGCTATCAGTCATCATTGGTACCTCGCCCATATAAACCTCTTGTTCTTTAGCTGATAAAATATCTTTTGTATTTGTTTCTTGATTTATATCATAAACAACAAGTCTTAGAGTACATTTAAGAGCTGATGAGTATGTTAGACCACGTTGTATACATTCTTCAGTATCAAATTTTGGTTTTTCAAGTCTATAAGAGACATATTCTAAAGTAGCTTTATCATTTAAATCTTCAATTGGAAATATGCTTTTAAACACTCTGTCAAAACCTTTTGTTAGTTGCTCGGTTTGACTAGGTTTGTAAAAGGTTAATTGGTTGTAAGAATTTTTTTGTACTTCTATAAGATTAGGAATAGACAAACCTTCTTTTAGTTTGCCGAAGTTTTTCCTTATATTTTTTTTACCCGTAAACGATAATTGCATCTATACAATGTCACTGATTAATAATAATCAGCAACTAATTCTTTCTTTAAATTTATTTAAGTTCTACTTTAGCGCCTGCTGCTTCTAATTTAGCTTTAATTTCTTCAGCTTCTTTTTTATTAACACCAGACTTAACTTCTTTTGGAGCTCCTTCAACAAGATCCTTTGCTTCTTTTAATCCTAGAGAAGTTACAGCTCTAATTTCTTTAATAACATTTATTTTTTTGTCACCAGAAGAAGTCAGCATAATTGTAAACTCACTTTTTTCCTCTGCCGGAGTAGCTCCTCCAGCTGCTGCAGGTGCTGCTGCCACAGCTGCTGCTGCAGTAACGCCCCATTTTTCTTCAAGTTGTTTTGAAAGTTCAGCTGCTTCTACAACAGTTAAACTTGATAAATCTTCTATAATTTTATTTAGGTCAGCCATAATTATTTGTATTTTGTAGGGTTTATTTTTTACTTTTTTCGAGCGCTAAAATAGCGATTTTTGAAGCAGGTGCAAGTAAAATACTTGCAATTTTTTGCGCTGGTGAACGCAAAATACCTACAATTTTTGCTCTAGCTTCATCTAAAGTAGGTAAAGTTGCGACATTTGCAACTCCAGCTACATCTAAGACTTCCTCTCCCATGATTCCGCCCAAAATTTTCAAATTTAAGTTTTCTTTTGAAAATTTTGTTAGAATTTTAGCAGACGTAATTGCATCTTCTGATAACGCAACAGCTGTTGGACCATTAAAAAGTTCTGAGAGGTCTTTGCAACGTGAATTTTTTAATGCAAGTTTTGTAATTCTATTTTTGGTAATTTTAAATTTAATTCCATGTTCTCTCATTTGTTTTCTTAAATTATCCAACTGTTTAACTGAAAGACCTTGATAATGAGTGACTAAAACAGCATCACTTTTATTGAATTGAGCTGTCATTTCTTTAATATACTCTTGTTTTTGTTGTTTGTTCATCATGATTAAATATTTTTCGATAATTTTATTTTATACGAAACTCCCATTGTAGATGTAATAAAAATACTTTTAATTAAATCTCCCTTAATAGTATTATTTGATTTTTCTTTTTCTAATACATCTAAAACTGCATTATAATTTTTAATAAGTTTTTCGTCTGCAAATGATTTTTTTCCAATACTTAATCCGATATTTCCGTCTTTATCATTTTTAATTTCAACTTGACCAGCTTTTGCATCTTCTACAGCCTTTTTAACGTTATTTGTAACCGTACCAAGTTTAGGATTAGGCATTAATCCTTTTGGACCTAAAATTTTACCTAATTTTGAAAGTTTTATCATCATTGAAGATGTACAAATTAATTTATCAAAGTTTAAATCTCCATTTTTTATTTTTTCAATAAAATCATCTGCACCAAAAATGTCAGCTCCAGCTTCCTTGGCCTCATTTATCTTATCTTCTTCACAAACTACCGCTACTTTAACTTTTTTACCACTGCCGGAAGGTAAATTAACCATTGTTCGTAAATTAATTTCATTTTTTTTTTGTTTATGATTTATTTGAAAACTTAAATCTATAGACTCATCAAATTTTGTAGTACAGTTTTTTTTAATTTCAGGCAAAATCTTATCAATAGAATTTGCTTGTAATTTTGAAGTTTCAGCTGGTAATTTTTTGTATCTTTTAGATGTCATTATTCTTTAACCTCAATTCCCATTGATCTTGCTGATCCAGCAATTATCTTTACAGCCTCGTCTAAATCATGAGCATTTAAATCTGCCATTTTTTTTTTGGCTATTTCTTCTGCTTGTTTTTTTGTTATAGATGCAACTATTTGTCTTCCTGGTTCTTGAGATCCACCTTTTATTTTTGCGGCTTCTTTAATAAAATGCGAAGCGGGTGGAGATTTTATAATAAAGTCAAATTTTTTATCTTTATAAACAGTTATTACTACGGGAACAGGTTTTCCCATAAAATCTTTAGTCTTTTCATTAAAAGCTTTACAAAATTCCATAATATTAATTCCTCTTTGACCCAAAGCTGGTCCTACTGGTGGAGCAGGATTTGCTTGGCCACCTTTAATTTGTAATTTTACATATCCTGAAATTTCTTTTTTTGCCATTAGCTTACTTTCTCTACTTGATTAAATTCTAAGTCTACAGGAGTTGGTCTTCCAAATATAGATACCGAAACTTTAAGTCTAGATTTTTCTTCATCAACTCCCTCAACTAAACCGCTAAAAGAAGCGAAAGGCCCATCTATCACCTGAACTTTTTCTCCAACATTGTATTCAATTCCTGATTTAGGTTGTGCAACACCATCTTTGATTTGTCCTAAAATTTTTTCTATTTCTTTGTCTGATACAGGAACAGGAACGCCTTTAGAGCCCAAAAAACCACTTACTCTTTTTATTTTTTTTATCATATGGTAAATATTGTTATCCATTTCACTTTTAATCAAGACATACCCAGGAAAATATTTTTTTTTCCTTTGTATTCTTTTGCCTCTTTTTACTTCAGTTACATCGTGGGTAGGTACTATAATTTCTTCAATTTTATCTGATATTTTAGCTTTATCTGCCTCTTCTTTGATTAAGCTAGCTACTTTATTTTCAAAACTTGAATGAGATTGTACGATATACCAATTTTTCATTAAAAACTCACCTTTAACAACATTTCTAAAAAAAATTTCAAAATTTGATCTAAAAGCAAAAAAAATAAAGCTGCTACAATTGCCATCGCAACTACCATAAGAGTTCCTTGTAAAGTCTCTTTTCCTGTGGGCCAAGTTACTTTAAAAGCCTCTTGTTTTACTTCTTGTATAAATTTTAAAGGGTTCTTCATATTTTTCCTTGTACTGGCAGGAGCGGAGGGACTCGAACCCTCAGCCTCCGGTTTTGGAGACCGGCGCTCTACCAATTGAGCTACACTCCTAAGTTTATTTTATAATCTTAGTTACTACTCCAGCTCCTACCGTTCTACCACCTTCACGAATTGCAAAATTTAACTTCTCACTCATTGCTATTGGTGTAATTAGTTTAACAGTAAATTTGGCATCGTCACCAGGCATTACCATCTCTGTTCCTGATGGAAGCGCTACTTCTCCAGTAACGTCAGTTGTTCTAAAATAAAACTGCGGTCTATATTTTGTAAAAAAAGGTGTGTGTCTGCCACCTTCCTCTTTTTTTAACACATAGGCCTGCGCTTCAAATTCAGTATGCGGTGTAACAGAACCTGGTTTGGCCAAAACTTGTCCTCTTTCAACATCAGTTCTTTCGACTCCTCTTAACAAGGCACCAATATTATCTCCGGCTTCTCCACTATCTAAAAGTTTTCTAAACATTTCAACTCCAGTGCAGACTGTTTTTTTTGTATCTCTAATACCAACTATTTCGATTTCTTCGCCTGTTTTAACAACACCTTGTTCAACTCTACCTGTAACAACAGTTCCTCTACCAGATATAGAAAAAACATCCTCTACTGGCATTAAAAAAGGTTTATCTTTTGGTCTGTCTGGTTGTGGAATATGTTCATCAACTGCTTTCATCAATTCCATTATTGCATTTTTACCTGTTGCTTCATCTTTTCCCTCAACAGCATTTAAAGCAGATCCTTTAACAATTGGAGTCTTGTCTCCTGGGAATTTATATGATGTTAAGAGTTCTCTAATTTCCTCTTCTACTAAATCAATTAGTTCTTTATCTTGTACTTGGTCTACTTTATTTAGAAACACTACAATCGCAGGGACCCCTACTTGTCTTGCTAAAAGAATATGTTCTCTTGTTTGAGGCATAGGACCATCTGCAGCATTAACAACTAATATCGCACCATCCATTTGAGCTGCACCAGTAATCATATTTTTTACATAATCAGCATGTCCTGGACAATCCACATGGGCGTAATGCCTTTTTTCTGTTTCATATTCAACATGAGCAGTAGAAATAGTTATTCCTCTCTCTTTCTCTTCAGGAGCTTTATCAATCTGATCATACGCAACAAATTTTGCACCTCCTGCTTCAGCTAAAACTTTAGTTATAGCTGCAGTTAATGTTGTTTTACCATGGTCTACGTGTCCGATTGTACCAATGTTACAATGCGGTTTATTTCTAACAAATTTTTCTTTCGACATTACTTTTTAACCTCAATATTTTTATCATTTATTTTTTGGAGCGGGTAAAGGGAATCGAACCCTTACATCCAGCTTGGAAGGCTAGCGTTCTACCATTGAACTACACCCGCAACACCCAAGAGTTACACTCCATTGTTATTATAAACTTTATTGAATGGTGGAGGGGGAAAGATTCGAACTTTCGAAGACCGAAGTCAACGGGTTTACAGCCCGCCCCATTTGACCGCTCTGGAACCCCTCCTTTGTGGGGAAGCGTCCCCTAGTTCAATAAAGCTTCAAACAACAAGCGTTTTATATATTTTTATATCCTAAATGCAATATGAGATTTGCTATAAAAACTGATAAAAATACGTATAAAATCGACATTTGTAATGAATAAATCATCTTTTTTCATAGTTGGACAACATGCAGTTATAGAAGCATTAAAAAACCCAAAAAGGAAAGTTCTGAGAGTTTTTTTAACTGAGGAGTCTAAAAAAAAAATTCATAGAAATAATAACAGTACAAATATTCTAAAAAACGTGAAAGTTTTTTTTAAAAGTAAAAAAGAAATGGATAATTATATAAATAAAGATCAAGTTTTACATCAAGGATATATTGCTGAAATAGAAGATCTAGAAGAAATAAAACTTAAAGATTTTATTAAAAATAAAAATAACTTAAATTTAGTATGCCTCAATGAGGTAACTGATCCAAGAAATATTGGTTCTATAATAAGAAGTGCAGCTTCGTTTAATATTGATGGAATAATTGTTAAAGAAAGACATTTCCCCAGTAAAAGTAAATTAATGTATAAATCCGCAAGTGGATGCCTTGAACACATTAATATTTTTCAAGTTTCAAATATTAATTCTACCTTAAAAAACTTAAGAGAGAAAAATTTTTGGGTTTACGCATTTGAATCTGATGGAAAAAAAAATTTTACAGATATTAATTGGAATGGAAATAATGTTTTACTTTTTGGGTCTGAGGGCTTTGGAATTAAAAAGCATACAGGCAAATATGCCGATTACAAAGTAAAAGTATTAATGAACAAAAATATTGAAAGTTTAAATATATCAAATACAGCAGCAATTGTTTTTCATCATATAAATCAACAAAAAAAAATATCTTGATAATATTTAAAATCAAACTAAAAGATTGTCAGTGCCCTTGTAGCTCAGTTGGTAGAGCAATTGATTTGTAATCAATAGGTCCGCGGTTCGAATCCGTGCGGGGGCACCATCACTCAATTAAATCAACGTTAAATTTTTTTCATTTCAAATTCTTAATTACATCTTCTTTTTTTTTACCAGCTCTTACTTCATCAAAATATACTACTTGTATAGGTATATCTTTCATATGTATCTGCTTATAAACATTTACTTTAGATCTATAAATTCCAAATTTAAAATATGTTTTCACACCTTTAGATTTTGTTGCACCTTTAAAATCAAAAACTAATTTATTATTTGCCCATAATTTAAAATAACCATCATCTTTATGTGTCCAATTAACATTTACCAATATATCATTCCATTTTCCTAACAATTCTTCTTTAGAAAAAATTTGAGTGCTTCCTACAGTATATCCAGGAACATAGTTTTCGATCCAATATCCACCACGTTTATTTTTAAACATCCAAATTACATGTTTTTTTTCTTGGTGAAACTGACCAAGTATAACTGATACAGGATCAACATTTACAAAATCTTCAGGCATATAAATTGACCAAGAATACCATCTATCTCCTTTGCTAACTCTAAGCCTTGCACTCAACTCATGTCTTTCACGATTTGTTTTACAATCATTCCAGTTACCATCTTTATCTTTACCACAATCACCAGCTCTTAATTCAAACCTTATAGATTTTTCACCTGCACGAACTGGATGACCATCTGATTTATTAACTACTTGCATTCCATATTTTTTATAATAATTCCCTGTAAGGCTTTTTTTAAATTTACTACCTGAAGCTACATCTTTAGGTAAACTTACTGCATATGAAGTATTGATCCACAATAAACCCAGAACAACGATTCCTAAAATCTTTTTCATAAATTACATAATTAATACTTAAAAAAATTCTTAATTTGATTTTCGGTAAAATTAAATGCTTTTGTTTTTTTTGTATAAAAATTTGAATACCAATCTGAAGTAATTTTAATTGCCTCGTTTAAATTCAATTTAGGTTTCCAATTAATATCTTTCATAATTAAATTACTTGATATTTTTAAGAATTTTTTTTCTCGAAATTTAATTTTTTTAAATTTATATGAAATTTTAATAAATTTAGATTTGTTTATAAAATTTTGAATTAAGTTCTTGACTTTATAAGCTTTTTTATTTTTAGGTCCAATATTATATATAATAGATCTATCTGAAATTTTTTTTCCTTTAATTGCTATTAACTTTAAAATTGCATCTGTTAGGTCTAAAATATGTTGCCAAGGTCTTATAGCATTTGGATTTCTTAGAGTAATATTTTTTTTTTTATTATTCGATATAAATAAATCTGGGATTAATCTTGATTTTTCCCAATCACCACCTCCAATTATATTACCAGCTCTAACAATAAAAATATTTTTATTATTTCTAAAAAAAGAAGATTTGTAGCTGTTTGAAATTATATCTTGAGAGGATTTGCTTGCGCTATACGGATCCTCACCTCCTAATTCTGAATTTTCATTCAAAATATTTTGATTTATATTTTTATAAACTTTATCGGACGTAAATATTAAAATATTTTTTAAATTTTTTAATTTTTTTACCAACTCAAATAGCTTTACAGTTCCAAGTATATTGGTTTCAAAAGTTTTTTTTGTATATATATAGGATTCTGAAACAAGAGGCTGAGATGCTAAATGTATAAGTATTTCAGGATTAAATTTTTTTATAGATGTCTCATGTTTGTCTATATTTTTTATATCATCAAAAATTGTTCTTATTTTTTTTTTGTAATCTAATGTGTTTGAAATATATTTTTGATCTTTTTTTTTTAATGAATAACCCAAAATCTTTGAGTTCATTAATTTAAGGGATAATGAGAGGTATGTGCCAACAAAACCTGTGTTACCAGTTATTAGTATTTTTTTATTTTTATAAAATCTAATGTAATTTTGAATTTTCATAATCAACTTTTATCAAAAATAAATTTTAGTTCATTAAATAATTTGTGTTGAGGCTTCCAGCCAGGATAATTAAAAATGTTTAAGATCTGATTTTTAGACTCATTAATTCTATATTTTTTTTTACCTACATTAAATTTTAAATTGTTATCTAAAATTTTATTTAATTTTTTTATAAAATTTATAAGCCTGATTGGTTTTTTTGAACTTACAGTAAATGACTTAAAGCCTTTTAGTTTTTTTGATTTAATATCGCTTATAACTTTATTAACAAGTTCACAAACATCATTAATATGAACATAATCTAGAAATTGTCTGCCGGAAGTAATATTTATTGATTTATTTTTTTTGTAACTTTTTAATAAATCGTTTAAAAATTTTTTTCTTTTGTCATTTGGTCCATAAGTATCAAAAATTTTTAAGGAAATGATTGATATTTTTTTATTAGAAAAAAAATTAAAAAAACTCTCATTTGCTTTTTTTGTTGCTGCATAAAAATTTAATGGTTTACTTATTTTTCTATCACCTAGTTCCCACTTTGTACCAAAAGAAATGTATCCAGTGAAATTCTTATTTTTTGTAGCCTGGTACAAAAACATAACATTAGAATACATGTTAGAGTTAATTAAGTTTATTATATTTTTTTTTGAGTTATTTAGATTTTGATTTGCGGCACAATTAATGATTATGTCAGGTTTTTCTCTTTTAATTTCTTTCGCAACTTTATCAATCCATTTTTTTTTATTTGTTGAATATGATGAGAACAAAAATAAATTATTTCTAAAATTTCGTCTTAAAAAAAAATTTAAATTACTACCTATAAAGCCAGATGAACCTATAATTCCTATTTTCATTTTCTTTTATTAATAAATTTTTTTAAATCGATAAGTTTTTTATCTTTATTTGATAAAATTAATCTCATTTTAGGGATTTTAAGATTTATGGAATTAATATTAATTCCAAATTCTTTTTTTGGATTATAATCTGTAGAATTAAAATTAACTATTATAGTATCATTTTCTAAAGCAATAACTCCATGTGCAAATCCTGTGGGTATCAAAATGGCAGTTAAATCTTTATCTGTTATAATTTTTTTAAAAACCTGTCCATAAGTCTGAGAATTTTTTCTTAAATCAATTGCAACGTCTAATACTTTGCCTTTAATGCAGTAAATAAGTTTTGATTGAGAAAATTTTCCTAATTGTCCATGTAAACCTCTCACAGATCCTTTTTTTGATATACTTACGTAGGACTCATAAAAATTAAATTTTAATTTTTTATATTTTTTATTGAAAATTTTTATATTATCGCCTCTTAAATCATTAAATCTTTTTAATTTTATAATCTTTAAATTCTTAAATTTTGTTGAATAAATTTTCATTTTCTTTATTTAAAATCTTCTTTTGTTATTATATTTATCACTTTTCCAGAATATTTCATTTTTTGTTTTAAATATAACTTAATTTCATTCGAAATATGCCAAGCTAGATTTATAATCATTTTTTTGTCTCTATCTTTTTTATTAAATAGCGTCTCCTTAACAATTTTAATATTAGTGCCTGGTGCATATTTATTTATTTTTAATGAGATGTCTTTTTCATATATTTTTGAAATATTATTATTATTTAATTTTAGAAGATTAATTAAGATAGAAGCTCTTCCTGGAAAAGCCTTAGCAGGTATAGCTCCATTTTTTTTTGAAACTAAATTGAAAAATTTTCTTTTCTTATATTTCCATAAATTAATTTTTTTTTGAAAATTTTTAACATTTTTAATTATTTTTTTTTCTCTTTTAAGATCATTTTGAAATTTTTTGTTAATTTTAAAATTTCTTTTTTTTTGAAGAAAAACTCTTATGTTACCATTGTATCTCTTAACGAAATTATATTTAACAATATTTAAGCCTAACAACTTTGAGATCATAAAAAAGGAGTTTAAAGAGTATGTTCGAGGATGTTCATGATAAAAGGTATCAAATTGAATTTTTTTAATCACTTCCACTAAATAATGGTTTTCGATTACAACAAGTGTATCTTTTGAAATCAAATTTTTTAAAGAATTTATTAACTCTTTAAAATTTTCAATATGGGCAAAAACATTTGTAAATGTAATAACATCGAATTTTTTGACTTTTTTCTTTAAAAATATGGAAGTTTTCATGTTTATATAATTATTTAAAATAATATGTTTTTTCTTTTTAGCCTCAGCGAACGCACCTGTGGGCTCAATGCCGTATGTATTGCTACCTTTTTTTTTAAAAAAATCTAACAAACTTCCATCATTACATCCTATATCTAATACGTTTTTACCTTTTAAATTTTTTTTTAATTTTAAGGTTTGATTAACCAAATCTTTCATGCCACTCAAAACATCCTGAGTATTAGCAGATCTATAATGGTAGCTCTTAGGAAATAAAATTTTTTTGTTAATATTAAATTTTTGAAATGCTGTAAGACATTTTTTACAAAACTTAATTTGCAACTTATAAAATTTATTACTATTTGGTTTGACTTTTAAATCATCACAAAGCGGTTGTTTGCCTAAATCTAAAAAATTTATTAAACTAGAATTACATATTTGGCATTTCTTAACTATTTTATACATTAGAATTAATCATTTCCATGTTCTTCCGACCGAATGAAGCTCTATATAAGGCCAAATTTTTGTTTTTGTATATTTTTCAAAATAAAAAGAAAAATACCTCTCTGCAAAAAAATCGTATAATCTTTCTTTTCCGTACCCAGTAAGATCTAAATGTGAGAAACTTTTTTCACATTTAAAAATCCATTCAAAAACGTTTTCATATAAATTTTCAATAATTTTTTTTTTTGAAATAAAGATTTGAAACTGATGAAATGAATTTTGATTATTTATATAATTCTCAAAATCTGTTCTTTCATTATTATTTAATAACTTTGCTGACTCCGAAAGATATTTGTAACCATGAAATAGATCAAAATGAAGCCCTATACTCATTTTTTTTCTATTAAAAAGCAGTGATGGCTTTCTTAAATAATTTTGGAAACCTTTTTTAATTAATTTGGATAATTTTAAATTTTTCATAACTATTTTTTCTGGCAATAAGACATCAAAGTTAGAATTTTGTGGTATTTCTCTTAATATATTTTCATATAAATTCGATATATTCACTTTTACATTTTTATTTTTAATCCAAAATCTTCTATAGTGATTAATCCCAATCCAGTCATCATTTGAATATTCTTTAAACTTATTTTTCCATATCCAATAATGAGAAGTTAATGATCCAAAATTTTTATTTTTTTTTGAAATATTCGATCCTATATTGTCTTTAATCCAGTTATTTGGGTATTCGCTTGTGTTTTTAATATCAGATCCACCTAAAATAATGTTAATATCTAAATTATTAAGAAATTGAAAATATTTTGTAGTAATACAAAAGTTGTGAATAATTGACATAAAATTTACAATTAATTTTAATTTAAACTAAAGTCTATACATTAATAAAAAAAATAAAATGAAATTAATTATATTGGCTGGTGGATACGGTACTAGACTTTCAGAGGAGACAAGACTAAAACCTAAACCCTTAGTAAAAATTGGTGATAAGCCGATAATTTGGCATCTTATGAAAATATATTCCTATTATGGAATTAATGATTTTATAGTTTGTTTAGGTTACAAGGGAAATCTACTAAGAAATGAGCTAAATAAAGTCAAAGAAAATTGGAATATATCATATGTAAACACTGGTCTTAAAACAATGACTGGTGGGAGAATTAAAAGAGTTAAAAAATTTTTAAAAAATGAAGATAATTTTTGCTTATCTTATGGTGATGGATTGTCTGACGTAAATATTAAAAAATTGATAAATTTTCACATCAAAAATAATAAAACAGTAACTTTAACTGCTGTTAAATATAAAAATCCAAAAGGTGTTTTAAAAATAAATAAAGGATCAAACGTTAAAGCAATTAAGGAAAAACCTACAGAGTATATAAATGGAGGTTTTTTTGTTTTATCAAAAAAGGTTTTTAAGTATCTTAAAAATGATAAATCAATATTTGAGCAAGATTGCCTTCCTAAATTAACTAAAACAAATCAACTTATAGCATACAAACATCATGGTTTCTGGGCTTGCATGGATACCTTGAGAGAAAAAAAGGAATTGAATAAAATTTGGAAGAGCAAAGTAAAAGCATGGAAGGTATGGATATAAATTGAGCTAATTAAATTCCTTCCTTATTTGTTCAATTTTAATTTTTTTTTGTAGACTTCTACTTTTATCATATAACAATTTAAAAATTATTTTTTTGTTAGTTTTAATAGAAATATTTTTAGCATTTCTTACTTCTATATTGTCTGCAACAGCGCTTATTGGTCTTTTAATTGCATTTAAATTTTTAATATTTATTTTAGATTTTTCACTTACAACTTTACCCTTCCATCTTCTTGGTCGAAAAGGACTAATTGGAGCTATAGATAATTTTTTTGAATTTAAACTTAATATTGGACCATGAACAGATAAATTATAGGCTGTACTCCCTGCTGGTGTAGAAACTAAAACTCCATCGGAAACAAGTTTTTTAATAATTTCTCGAGAGTCACAACTTATTGACAGAGAAGCAGCTTGACGGTTTTGACGTAAAATAGATACTTCGTTGATAGCTAAGTATTTTTTAATTTGATTTTTATTATTTTTAACGGTCATTTCCAAAGGAGAAATTTTGATCATTTTAGCTTTATGTAAATTTTTATTTATATTTTTTGAAGAAAATTTATTCATTAAAAACCCATAATTACCTGAATTTATTCCATAAAAAGATTTATTAGCTTTTTTATTTTTTTTTAAAGTCTGAAGCATGAAACCGTCTCCACCAATAACAATTATTAGATTTGACTTCTTGTAAGAATAAAGTTTTAATTTTTTTTTTAACGAATTTCTAATTTTATTAGAAATTCTATTTTTATCAGAAATTATACAAACCTTAATCATTTTTTAAATTCATTAAAAATATTTGTTTTTTTATTTGAAGCATATAAAATTGAAAAGTTTAACCAAAAAAGAGTTGAATTAAAATCACTAAAAAAAGAACCGCTTGGTAATAAAGGAATAAAGTTTATTAAAAGATAAGAAAAAGCACCTATTTGAAGCATATTTTTTGACATTAAAATTATTTTTAAATTTTTAAATATTAAATAAAACAAAATAGATAAAAGAAGTATGAAACCAAATAAACCATGTTCGGCTAAAAACTCAATATAGATTTGATGAGGATGCATATTGCAAATATACCCATAATTTAAATTTTTTAGATCTTCTGACTTCTCTTTAAGATATTTATATTCTTCTTTTATAATCTTTATTTTTTGTGGATCTTTTTGTTTTTCCTTAATTAAATCTAAAACATAAATCCTATCCAAAATTTGCCCTAGTTCACAACTTACATTTCTATAGTTTTTATTTCCAACACCAAAGAATGGGTTATTTGAAAATACTTCAAAACCAGACTTATAAAGATTAAAATAAATATTATTTTTTACGAATTCAGCTCTTTTCTCTGAGTCTAAAATCTTAAATAATAGATCATGTCCATAGCGATATTTAATCCACTTTGACTGGTTAAATAAAACAGTGAATACTAATATAATAAAAAAAGCACCCAAAATTTTATTTTTTGTTTTAATATTATGATTTAAAATAAAAAAAATAAATAAACCTATAAACGCTTTTATTGAATTTGATCTTTCTCCTGAGAAAATAATAAAAATTACAAATAATAGCAAAATTAAAATAATTAAAATATTACTTTGCGATTTTTTTATATTTTTATTTGAAAAAAGAAAACCTATAATTAAAAAGAAAAAACCATTTAAAAAGGATACTACAACTAGTTCGTCTTTAAAAAAACTTACCACACGTCCTTGTGGTAAGCTGCCTTGAGAAACTGAATACCCTAAAATATTTTGGCCTAAAAAAATTTCATAAAAGCAATCAAATAATACAACAAAGAAAACTAATAACCAAAAAAAGAAAATTATATTAATTTTTTTAATATTAAAAAAAATATAATTAACTGTAAAAAAAAATAATATAAATCTTAAAAAACCTATATTTCTTGAAAGGCCGGTTTCAGGGTTTATGGAGATAATTGAATTGAATAATAGATAAATAAAAATAATAAATAAAAAAATAGAAACTTTATTTTTTAAAATAAATAAATATTTTTTATTTATTAAAAAAAAAATGGAGCTTATTGAAACTAAAATAATATTGATTAAGGAAACAGATGAACCTATTAAAATCGAAATTGGTATAATTGATAATAAAATTAAAAAATAATTCTCTTCAAAATTTTTTTTAATCATTTGTTAAAAGGTAGAATGGTGCCCTCGGCCAGACTCGAACTGGCACTCCCAAAAGGGCAAGGATTTTAAGTCCTTTGTGTCTACCAATTTCACCACGAGGGCATTTATGAATTTCATGAGTGTTTACGCCAATATTTATAATTGAACAAGAAGAATAAGTAAATTTTTTTTTATTTTCCTTTTTTAATTGGATCAATTAAAAGTTTTTTCATAATATATTCCTATTATATTATCTTCCCATGCTCTTGTCTTGCTCTTGTTTGAGAAAATTAATTAAGCCATATTTTCTAAAATGTATTTAGAACTTCAATAGTTGCACCATATTCAGGTATTTTGCTCATCAAGCTATAATTTGAGCTCATTCTGATATCAAAACCATTTAAATCTTTCTTATAACTTAAAGATGCTTTGTCATTATCTAAATTTATTGCATACTCTGCTGCACGTTGAGATTTATAATTAAAGCCAAATTTTATTGTGTCTGTTTTCTCACTTTCATTTCCTTGAATTCGTTTATAACTCCCATTTAATTTTAAACTATCTGTTCTCTCATAATTAAATCCCACCTCTGCAGTTAACAAATGTGTAGAATTTATACCTTGGGTATAAGTATAAATAGTTGAAGTATCTGATACGTAATTCATTTTTGTATCTGATGAATTACTGAAATCTAATCCATATTTCATTAGACCAAAAGGTTTTAAAGAACTATTAGAAAATTCAATAATATCATTAATCGCAAGACCAATCGAGGCTAAACCACTTTCAACTACTTGTTTATCATATGTCAATGGATCTGTTCCCCTTTCAGTGTAGGAATCTAATTCAGTGTAACCAAGATCAATACGTCCAATAGGAGTTAAGCTAAAATCTTTTTTACTAAAAGTTTTACCATAATTTAAAGAACCAAATATTTGATTCCCATCTCTAGAACCCGTTAAAGTATTAGCTCCACTTTTTCTTACTAAGTCGCTATCGATTGAACCAATACTCAATAACCCTTCAATAAAATTATCATCATTTAAAGGTCTAGTTCTATAAACTGATAAATTATAATTTTTACTATCAATTCCTGTACCATTAGTTCCAACATCGGTATCACTGTGATTGAATTGTAATGCGAAGCCTAATAAATCGTTATTATTTAATTTTGTATCAAAACCTAAAGCTAAACCATGGGTATCTATATCTTTTGATGATGAATTATTATTATCTCCAATTGTTGTTATGCTAATAGAACCTTCGCTCCAAACTGACCAATTTTTAGGAATTAAATCTGGTACAGAAATATTTGATGTTGGTATTGCTCCTGCTAACGATGAAAACATAGCATTACCAAAATCAAATTTTATATTGTTTTTGCTAAAATCATCATTAATTCTATTCAGCCTTAAATATCTTAGTCGATCATTAACGATATCAGTAAATTCAGTAATGGTAGTTTTAGCCAGTATATTTTGAACATCAATTGTTCCTATAATATTTTTATCTGTCGTAGGATCTGTTAATGAATCAATTGTAAAACTCAAAGCAGTTGTGGAACTTATTCCAGCATATGAGCCGCTGTCGCTATCATCAAAAGCGGTTGCATCTATTAAAACGTAATATTCAATTCCACTATCAAAGTCTGATGATGGAGTAATCGTTATTTGAGATGTTCCTGAACCTGTTACTTGTCCGCTCGTTACATCAATGGTTTCAAATATTGAATTATCTGATGTTTTTTTAATGGTGATGTTTCCACTTTCAGCATCAACATTTTCACTAAAATTAAGAACGATAGTTGAATCAACTGCAACACCAGTTGCATTGTCTGCTGGTACTGATGAACTTAATGTGGGTACTGGGTTAGTACTTGTAAAACTCAAAGCAGTTGTGGAACTTATTCCAGCATATGAACCACTATCACTATCATCAAAAGCGGTTGCATCTATTAAAACGTAATATTCAGTTCCAGTGTCAAAGTCTGATGATGGCGTGACCGTTATTTGAGATGTTCCTGAACCTGTTACTTGGCCACCAGTTACATCAATGGTTTCAAATATTGAATTATCTGATGTTTTTTTAATGGTGATGTTTCCACTTTCAGCATCAACATTTTCACTAAAATTAAGAACGATAGTGGAGTTAACCGCAACACCAGTTGCATTATCTGCTGGTACTGATGAACTTAATGTGGGTACTGGATTAGTACTTGTAAAACTTAAAGCAGTTGTAGAAGTTATTCCAGCGTATGATGCGCTACCGCTATCATCAAAAGCAGTTGCATCTATTAAAATGTAATATTCAGTTGCGCTATCAAAGTCCGATGCTGGTGTGACCGTTATTTGAGATGTTCCTGAACCTTCTACTTGTTCGCTCGTCACATCAATAGTTTCAACTGTTGAATTGTCTGTTGTTTTTTTAATGGTGATGTTTCCACTTTCAACATCAACATTTTCATTAAAATTAAGAACAATAGTTGAATCAAGTGCAATACCAGTTGCATTATCTGCTGGTACTGATGAACTTAATGTTGGTGGAGCATTGCTCTCTGTATTATATAAAGTTTGAACTTCTGAAGAACTTAATTCTGTTGACCATAATCGCAACTCATCGGCTGATCCAGTAAACGTAGTACCTTCAGCCCAATCCATAAACTGTCTGCCAAGAACTAGGCCGGTATTTTGTATTCTAAAAACATTAGATGTAGAGTTTGAGTTAACTAAAGAACCATCAATATATACTTTTCTGCTGTTGCTACCATTCCATGTGAATACATATTGATGCCAATTATCATCACTATTTTTTCCACTCGCAGATGTATTAAAACCATTATTACAACTATTAAATTGAATATTGGTACCCAATCTAACGACAGCACCGTATCGACCACCTCCGCAAGAAACCATTCCACCATAAGCAAGTAATGACATTGTTGTACTAGAAGATGATTTTGCCCAGACACTAATAGTAAAAGGATCACTAACGTCGCCCTCATTATTTTCAGGAAGTGTATCAGTGCCAAAATAAATCCAATCTCCAGCTCCGTCAAAAATATAAGCTGAATTGGAATTTCCAAACCTATCTGTTGTCAGTTGAGGGTCCCCACTTATAGTGCCATCATATTCGTTTCCGCTACTATCATTTGCATTTCCAGAAAATGGATAATAAGCAATAATTTCACTAGATTGAGGAATCTGTCCAAATGCAAAATTATTTAAAACTAAAGATAAAAAAATTACGGTTGATATAATAAATTTCATAGACTTATATCTAATTTAAACCTGATCATTTATGGTGATATTTATAGTTGAACAAGGGTAGTAAGTAAAATTTTTAATTCTTAACTAATTTAAAAGCATATAACTTATTTCCATATTGACTTTTGTTTGGATATGCTTGTTTCATAGAAGTGCTCCCTGTTGATACAACAATTATATATTGCTCGCCTAAATGTTCAAAAATCGTAGGAGGACTTGAGCCTGAAAAAGGTAGTTGATAACTCCACAATTCTTCTCCATTTAAAGAATCGAAAGCTCTTATTTTATTATCCATCGTTCCTGTGGCAAACAATAATCCTCCAGCAGTCCCAGTAACACCACCAAAATTATAAGTTCCAGTTATAGGAATTCCTTTTTTTGTAAGCTCATTATATTCTCCAAATGGAACCTCCCAAATTTTTTTTCCTGTATTAAGATCAATTGATGTTAATCTTCCCCAAGGAGGTTTAGAACCTGGATAGCCCAAATGATCAACTAAAAATTCCGATTTCATTGAATAAACGTAATAATCTTTGGGGTTAGTTTTTTCTAACCAAATAAGAAATGGAATATCATTTGAAGTCAAATACATTATTGATTTTTTTTGGTCAATACTCGCACCCATCCACTGTGCACCACCTTTATAAATTATATTTTTTTTATCAATTGAATTTGGTACAAAAAATCCATAGCTTGCATCTTGAATTTTGGTTTTAACAAAATTATTGCTCTCTGTAGAAATATTTGTTACATGATTTTCTTCAAAATACTGGTTTGAAAAAGGTTCTGGTAGTGAAAAAAGTTTCTGATAATAAGAAGTTTTTTCACCTGGAACATTTGATAATGGAACTTTAATTTTCTTATATTCAAAAATGTTATTTCCTGTAAGACGATCGAGTACAATTGTGTTTCCAAACTTTGTTGGAACTACAACGACGTCTATTTTTTTATTATTAATTTTTATAGATGTTAATATTGGAGGTGAAGCTATATCAAAATTCCAAATATCGTGTTCGACTTCCTGAAATTCCCAAAGCAATTTCTTTTTTTCAATATCAATTGCAATTATTGAATTTGAATATTTATTTGGACCTGGTCTATTTATTCCTTCATAAAATCTTCCAGCATTTCCAGTTGTTACATATAAAATTTTTCTATCTACATCAGCTGATATCCCTCCCCAAGGATTACCTCCTGAATAATCAAATCTTTTTCCACCATATCTAAAATATTTATTATTTTTTTCTTTTAAATAAAATCTCCAAAGCAATTCACCTTTAGATAAATCGTAAACCTCAATTGATGGCTCAAAAGTTCCAATTATAATTTTATTATTAATAATTACTGGAGTAATTTGACAATTTTTTTTTAATTTAATCTTACCATTTTTCCCAAAATCTCTATCAGGTTTTCCACTTTTAGCATAAATTACATTTAAATTTTTTTGATCACAAAAATATAGCCTTAAATCTTTTTCCCCATGAATTAACATGCCTCTCCTTGCAGGCATTCCTTCAGTTTTAAATTCCCACTTTTTTTCACCGTTTGAAGCGTTTAAAGCAACAATTGATTTGTTATTAGATGATAAATAAATTGTTCCATCATAAAAAATAGGATTCCCAGGTATATCACCTTTTTTTTCAAAAGTATGTGTCCATGCAACTTCTAACGTATTTACATTATCTTTGTTTATTAATTTGAGATTTGAAAATTTATTTGATGAATGATTTCCATGACTTCGTTTCCAATCTTTATTGTTATTAAAATTTTTATTATTCGATATAGTTAAGTTTTTTAATTTTGGTGGTATAGTTATTTCGTTTGGTAAGTTATTGTAATAATTTAAATCAGTTTCAAAAAACTCTTTTTGCTTAGACTTGCTTAACGAAAAATAGATTCGACCAAATTTATTATCTAATTTCCTTACAATTCTCTTGATTTGGGGATTCCTAGCATTGTTTACATCAATATTTAGTGAGCTTTTGTTAATATAGGAATTATCGAAAGAAATTAATTCATAAAGACTAAAAATTAGTAAAAAACCTAAAAAATAAAATGAAAATTTAATAATTTTTTTAATCATTCTAAAGATAAATAGCATAATAAAGCTTAATTAATATATAAAGTTACAAAAAAAATAATATATATATTATTAAAATTTATAGACTTTGATGAAAAAAAAAATTTATTATGGATTAGCTGTATATGACAACAAAGAGATTAATGCAGTCAATAGAGTATTAAAAAAAAATACTTTAAACCTCATAGATGGTCCCAATGTTAAGAAACTGGAAAAAAAAGTGGCTAAAATTTTTGGAAAAAAATTTGGTCTAATGGTTAATTCAGGTTCCTCAGCAAATTTACTAGCTATATCCTCATTCAACTTTAAAAAAGGTTCAGAAATTATTACTCCAAATTTAACTTTTTCCACAACTGTAGCGCCCATTTATCAGCTTGGATTGATTCCCCATTTTATTGGTGTTTCAAAAAATAAATTTGTTGCTGATCCACAACAAATAGAAAAATGTATTAATAAAAAAACTGTTGCTTTAATGATTCCAAATCTTTTAGGTAATATTGCAGACTGGGTAAAAATAAAAAAAATTGCTAAAAAATATAAATTAAAAGTTATAGAGGATTCAGCAGATACAATTGGGTATAAAATTCAAAATAAGAATACTGGCAATTTATCTGATGTAGTAACAAATAGTTTTTACGCTTCACACATTATAAATGGAGCTGGTTCAGGTGGTATAGTTTGTTTTAATGATGTTAAATTATACAATAAAGCAAAATTGCTTAGAGGATGGGGAAGATCTTCCGCAACATTTAATGAGTCTGAAGAAATTGAGAAGAGATTTAATATAAAAATATCTGGAATTGATTATGATGCTAAATATGTATTCTCTGATTTAGGATATAATTTTTTGCCATCAGAAATGTCAGCAGCATTTGCTTTAGAACAAATAAAAAAACTTAAAAAAAATATTAAAACCAGAAACAAAAATTTTGAATATCTTAAAAAATTTTTTGGAAAATATCCAAAGTTTTTTACCCTACCAGAACAATATAAAGGTGTTAAAACCCCATGGCTTGCCTACCCTATCCTGATAAAAGAAAATAAATATTTTAATCGAAAAGAAATCCAAATTTTTTTAGAAAAAAATAGAATACAAACAAGAACTATTTTTACAGGTAATATTTTAAGACAACCAGTTATGAAGGGAAGAACTTATAAAAAACACTTTGCTTGTGAAAACATAGCTAATAATGTCATGAAAAATGGCTTGTTAATAGGTTGTCATCAAGGACTCTCAAAATCAGATTTAGGTTTTATATCAAAAACATTTACTAAATTTATGTCTCAAAAAAAGCTATTAATTTAGCAAATGAATTTACCAATAATAATAATTTCATATAAATCTTTTTCAAATCTTAAAAAGTGTATTTCAAACCTTGGTAATAAAAGACAAATATTAATAATAGAAAATTCTGATGTTAATGAAATTAAAAAAAATATCGAAAATTTATATCAAAATTGTAATGTTATAGTTAATAATGACAATTTTGGTTATGGTAAAGCAGCAAATATTGGATTACAAAAAATTAATAGTAAGTATGCTTTAATACTAGAGGCAGATGTCAAAATCAGTGAAATTCAATTAAATCAAATTGAAAACGAAATATCCAAATGTGATAAAGATTTTGCTTTAGCAACTCCAATTTATGATGATCTAATTGATTTTAATAAAAACAATAATTTTGATAACGAATTATCAAAAATAAATATAAATGAAAATGTTCAAGAAACAAAAACTAAAATCGATTTGATTAAAGGCTGTTCTCTTATAGTAAATTTAGATAAATTTAAAAATGAAAATGTTTTTGATGAAAACTTTTTTTTCTTTTTCGAGGATATTGATTTATGTAAAAGAGTTAAAAAAAAAAATGAAAATATTTTTGTTTTTAATAAGATAAAAATCGTGCATGAGGGTGCAAAAGCTGTAAACCCAAAAATTAATGAAGAATATTCAAACTTCAGACATTGGAATTATTATTGGTCTAAATT
Organism: uncultured Pelagibacteraceae bacterium; assembly: GCA_902560245.1. GTDB lineage: Bacteria > Pseudomonadota > Alphaproteobacteria > Pelagibacterales > Pelagibacteraceae > Pelagibacter. The sequence goes on along the minus strand of CACELK010000002.1, from coordinate 62,128 downwards.
TTATTACCATAAAAAACATTACGGTTTTCTATATTCCCTCTTTATACACTTTTCTAAATTGATGCGTTTTTCAATAAGTACAATTTTTCTATATTTTTTTTCTAAAGAGAAATTTAAGAAAAATAAATATAGATTTTTAGGTCTTTTTTCGTCAATTGTTGGAATAAAATCTTCTTCAAGTAAAAATATTTTAAAAAAATAATTTACTAACCTTCACCAATTAATTTTATAATTAATTTTATATTTACTTATTATTTTTTTTAATTTTTTTATATCTAATAAACAATCTTTATAACCTTGGATTATGGTGTGTAAATAAGTTGAATTTGGTTTTTGAAGATAGTATTTTTTTTGTATATAAACTAAAGTTTTCTTTCCTCTTACATTAAAGTATTGCTTTTGATAATAGTTATAATCAACTCCCTCATATTCATCCAGAATTGCTTCATCTCCTTTACTTATATTCCAAAGTCCACCTTGAACCTCTGAAGAAGTGTGTCTTACTATATTGGCATGTCCGTAAACTGAACTATTTGTTTTATGACTAAAGCATAATTTATAACCCTTTAAAATATATTTTTTAATATATTTAGCTTTACCACATCTTTCTTCCATCTGCTTATGATTTAAATTACTTCCGTATGCAAAGTATAACATTAATTATTTTCAACTATTTCGATTTTTTTTTCTTTAACAAAATTTAAGATTTCTAAATTACATTTATCTATTTTATTTTTATCTGTGGATCTTAAAACTATAGCAACCCCGAGTTTGCCGGCTTTAAAAAAAGGATAGCTTCCAATCTCAATTCCTTTGTTGTTTTCTTGAACATCATTTAAGGATTTTGCAATTTCACTTTCTACAGTTCTTAAATTGATTGTCATGCTTAAAATAGGTTCTCCACCAACTAATTTATTTTCCATTTCTCCAAGCATGGATTTTAATATTGATGGTACTCCTGGTAGACAAAAAACATTTTCAACATAAAATCCTGGTGCGCCACTTGTTGGATTTAAAATTAACTTAGCTTCCAGAGGCATATGAGCCATTTTTTGTCTTCCCTTGTTAAACTCGCCGGGTTTATAATATTTTTCTAAAATTGACATTGCTTCTTTGTGTGGCCCATAAGTGAGTCCAAATGCTTTTGAAATAGATACTGCAGTTATATCGTCATGTGTTGGACCTATTCCACCAGTTGTAAAAATATAATTATATTTTTTTCTTAACTCATTAACTGTTTTAATTATTGTTTCCTCTATATCAGGTATAATCCTTACTTCTTGTAATTTGATGCCAAGTGAATTCAACCAAAGAGATAGTGTTCCGGTATTTGTATCTTGAGTTCTTCCTGATAAAATTTCGTTACCAATTATAATAATACCTGCTAAAATTTCTTTTTTATTAGTCATTATCAATATAAATAAATTAAAATGAAATTTACCAGTAGTTTAATTAAAGGCAAATTAATCAAGCGGTATAAAAGATTTTTTGTTGATATAAAAGTAAATAATTCAATCATAACAGCACATTGCCCTAATACAGGCTCAATGATGGGATTGTTGGATCAAGGAAATAAAGTATGGGTCACAAAAAATGATGATCCTAAAAGAAAATTAAAATTTACTTTAGAAATGATTGAGGCAAATAAAAAAATTATAGGAGTAAATACGCATAGAGCTAACAGGATTGTTCAGCATGGTTTAGAAAATAAACTTATTAAAGAATTTAGAACTATCAAAAAAATTCAACCAGAATTTAAATATACTAACGATACGAGATTTGATTTTCTTTGTGATAAAAATATAATTGAAGTTAAAAATGTAACCTTATTTAGATCTGAAGATTTAGCTGAATTTCCCGATGCGGTTACATCAAGAGGTTCAAAACACCTGATAAAACTTACTAATTCAATTAAGAACAATTATAATCCTTACGTCTTATTTTTAACTCAAATTCAAGGTATAAGTAATTTTAAAATAGCAAAAGATATTGATAAAATTTATTATCAAAATTACAAAATTGCAAAAAAAGCAGGTGTAAAATTTATTGCTTATAGATGTGTTTTAAATTCTAAAGAAATTAAAATTGAAAAAAAAATAAATATAATTGATGAATAATTATAAAGAAAAATTTGAAAAAATGAGAGTCGCCGGTAACCTTGCTGCCAAAACTCTTGATATGTTAACTGAAAATATTAAACCAGGTATTTCTACTGAGAAGATTGATGAACTGGGTTATGAATTTATAAAAGATAATGGTGGATATTCTGCGCCATTATTTTATCGTGGTTATAAAAAATCTTTATGCACATCTTTAAACCATGTTGTTTGTCATGGTATTCCATCTGATAGAATTTTAAACGATGGAGATATTATAAATGTAGATGTCACAGCTATTGTTGATGATCATCACGGAGATACAAGTAGAATGTTTAGTATAGGCAAAACTCCAATAAAAGCAAAAAATTTGATAGATACAACATATGAAGCAATGATGAAGGCAATTAAAATTTTAAAACCTGGAGTTAAGCTTGGTGATATAGGATATGAAATTCAATCTCATGTAGAAGAAAAAGGTTTCTCTGTTGTTAGAGATTTTTGTGGTCATGGTGTAAGTACCAAGTTTCATGAGCCACCTAACATTCTCCATTACGGTAAAAAGGATAGCGGAGCCGAATTAGAGCCTGGTATGACATTTACTATTGAACCAATGATAAATGCAGGAAAATACGAAACTAAACTACTTCAAGATGGATGGACTGCTGTTACTAAAGATAAATCTTTATCAGCACAATTTGAACATACGTTAGGAATTACTGAAAATGGTTATGAAATCTTTACAGAATCTGTTAAAGGTTATTTAAAGCCTCCTTACTGATAATTAATGATTGAAAGATACTCTAGAAAAATACTTAAAGATATTTGGTCTGAAGAAAACAAATATAAAATTTGGCTAGAAATAGAAATTGCTGCTGCTCAAGCAATGGAAAAACTTGGACAAATACCAAAAGGAGTGTCTTCAATAGTAAGAAAAAAAGCGAAGATAAATGTAAAAAGAATTCACCAAATAGAAAATCAAGTTAAACATGACGTTATTGCTTTTTTAACCTCTGTGACAGAAAAAGCTGGAATAAAAGCAAGGTATCTTCATCAAGGAATGACATCTTCAGATGTTTTAGATACAAGTTTTAATATTCAATTAGTCCAGTCTGGAAAAATAATTCTAAAAGATTTAGATCAGCTTCTTAAAGTTTTAAAAAAACAATCGAATAAATACAAATTTACACCTTGCATGGGAAGAAGCCATGGAATTCATGCTGAACCAATTACTTTTGGTTTAAAATTAGCTTCTTTCTATGAAGAATTTAAAAGAAATAGAAAAAGACTAGCTGATGCAATTGATGAGGTTTCGGTTTGTGCAATTTCTGGTGCAGTTGGTACTTTTGCAAACATTAATCCAAATGTTGAAAAGCATGTAGCTAAAAAACTTAATTTGAAAGTTGAGCCAATTTCAACTCAAATTATCCCAAGAGACCGACATGCTTTCTATTTTTCAGTACTAGGTATTATAGCTGGTTCAGTTGAAAGAGTTGCTATTGAAATAAGACATTTGCAAAGAACAGAGGTCTATGAGTTACAAGAGTATTTTTCAAAAAAATCAAAAGGGTTCATCTGCTATGCCACATAAAAAAAAACCCTATCCTCAGTGAAAACTTAACTGGCCTATCAAGAATTGTAAGAAGTTCGGTGACCCCTGCTCTCGAAAATATAGCTTTATGGCATGAAAGAGATATCTCTCACTCTAGTGTAGAAAGAAGCATTGGTCCTGATGCAAACATTACATTAGACTTTGCGTTAGTAAGATTAACAAATATTTTGGATAATATGATTGTTTATCCAAAAAAAATGTTAAAAAATTTAAATATTACTAAAGGTTTAATTTTTTCTCAGGAACTTATGCTTGAGCTTACAAAAAACTGGTCTGAGTAGAGAAAAATCCTATAAAATGGTTCAAGGTTATGCAAAAAAATGTTTTGCTGAGAATTTAGATCTATTTGATGTTATTCAATCAGACAGATATATAATGAGTAAAATTCCAATAAAAAAATTAAAATCAATATTTAGTTACTCTAAACATTTTAAAAATGTAAATTTAATCTTTAGAAGAGTGTTTAAATAATGAAAAAAGGTAAAAAACTTTACGAAGGAAAAGCTAAAATTATATATTCAACAAGCAATAAAAGCTTAGCTATACAATATTTTAAAGATGATGCCACAGCTTTCAATAACCAAAAAAAATCTAAAATTGATGGTAAAGGTGTTTTAAATAATAGAATATCAGAGCATATTCTAGAAAATTTAAATCAGATAGGTATTAAAACTCACTTAGTTAAAAGATTAAATATGAGAGAACAAGTTGTTAAAATTGTTGAGATAATTCCGATAGAATTTATTGTAAGAAACATTGCCTCGGGTTCAATTACAAAAAGACTTGGAATTGAAGATGGTACAGTATTAAAAAATCCTTTGATTGAATATTGTCTCAAGAATGACAAGCTGGGAGATCCATTAATTGCTGAAGAACATATATTTACTTTTGATTGGGCAACTAAAAAGGAAGTTGAAAAAATAAAAAAAATGATTTTAAGAATTAATGATTTTATGATTGGTATGTTTAGAGGTGTTGGAATAAAACTTGTAGATTTTAAACTTGAATTTGGAAGATTAAAGATGAATGGTAAAAAGGATATAATACTTGCAGATGAAATAAGCCCAGACACATGTAGGCTATGGGATGCTAAAACAGAAAAAAAATTAGATAAAGATAGATTTAGAAAAAACCTTGGAGGTTTAATACCTGCTTATACTGAGGTTGCAAAAAGACTTGGCATTTTACATGAACAATCAAATGTACAGAACTCTAATGTCACAAATCTAAGTGCATTTAAAAAGAAATTAAAAAAATGAAAATTTCAGCAATAGTTACTTTAAAAAAAGATGTTCTAGATCCACAAGGAAAAGTTGTTCAACAAGCATTAAAAGGTATGGGTTTTGATAATGTTAAAGAAATAAGACAAGGAAAATATTTCGAAATTGATGTTGATGAAAACGATAAAAAAAAGGCAGAGAAAAAAGCAGAAGAAATGTGTAAAAAACTTTTAGCTAATCTTGTAATAGAAGACTTTAAAATTATCGGATCACAATAACAAATAATGAATTCATCTGTAATTATTTTTCCAGGCTCAAATTGTGATAGAGACATGGCAGTAGCTCTTAAAAAATTTGGCTTCAAAAATAAAATGGTCTGGCATAATGATACTGAATTACCTAAAAGTGATCTCGTTGTTTTGCCAGGAGGATTTTCGTATGGCGATTATTTAAGATGTGGAAGCATGGCTTCAAAATCTAAAATTATTGACTCAGTTACCAAATTTGCAAAGTCTGGAGGATTATTATTGGGCATCTGTAATGGTTTTCAAATTTTGACTGAAACTGAATTGCTTCCAGGTGTACTTTTAAAAAATAAATACTCAAAATTTATATGCAAAAATGTATTCGTTAAAATTAATAATTCTGAAAATAAATATTTCAAAAATATAAAAAAAATATTTTAGAATTACATATTGCTCATAATGAGGGAAATTTTTTCTGTTCTAATGATCAAATGAATGAAATTAATGACAATAATCAAATTGCAGTTCATTACTGTAGTCAAAATGGTGAAATAAAAGAGAGTTTTAATCCAAATGGTGCAATTAAAAATATAGCTGGTTTATTTAATAAAGAAAAAAATATACTTGGAATGATGCCTCATCCTGAGAGAATGATAGATAGTTATTTATCTGGTCAAGATGGTTCAATTTTTTTTCAAAATTTAATAAGTAATTTAAAATAATGGAAGTAAACGAAAATATAGCTTTAGAGCACGGTTTAAATAAGCCCGAATATAAAAAAATATGTGAGTTGTTAAAAAGAACTCCTAATATTACTGAACTTGGTATTTTTTCGGCAATGTGGAATGAGCATTGTTCTTATAAATCTTCAAGATTACACTTGAAAAACCTTCCTACTAAGGGAAGCAAAGTAATTCAGGGGCCTGGCGAAAATGCAGGTGTAATAGATATTGGAGACGATGATGCAATCGTCTTTAAAATTGAAAGCCATAATCATCCTTCATTTATTGAACCTTATCAAGGAGCAGCAACAGGAGTTGGTGGAATTATGAGAGATGTTTTTACAATGGGCGCAAGACCTATAGCAAATTTAAATTCTATACACTTTGGTTCTCCTCAACATAAAAAAACTAAAAATTTACTAAGAGGTGTTGTTCAAGGAATTGGGGGATATGGTAATTGCATTGGTGTGCCAACAGTAGGTGGGCAAACTTCTTTCGATGAATCTTACAATGGAAATATTCTTGTTAATGCAATGACATTGGGTTTGGTTAAAAAAAATAAAATTTTTTATTCAAAAGCGGCAGGGATTAATAAACCTGTTATTTATGTTGGATCAAAAACTGGAAGAGATGGAATTCATGGTGCAAGTATGGCTTCAGCTGTTTTTGATGAAAAAATAGAAGAAAAAAAACCAACAGTTCAAGTTGGTGATCCTTTTACAGAAAAACTTTTACTCGAGGCTTGCTTGGAGTTAATGGCTGGAGACTCAATAATATCTATCCAAGATATGGGGGCGGCTGGGTTAACTTCGTCTAGTATAGAAATGGCATCAAAAGGAAAACTAGGAATAGAGCTTAATCTAAATAATGTGCCTTGTAGAGAAAGCAACATGACACCTTACGAGATAATGTTGTCTGAAAGTCAGGAGAGAATGTTAATAGTTTTAGAAAAAGGTAAAGAAAATGAAGCAAAAAAAATTTTTGATAAATGGAATTTAGATTTTTCTATAATTGGAAAAACAACTAATTCTAAAAAAATTGTTCTTTTTTTTGATGAAAAAAAGGTAGCTGAAATTCCAGTAAATACACTTGTTGAAAATTCTCCAATGTATGATCGAAAATGGAAAAAGGCAAAATTACCAAAAAAAAATAAGTTTAGTAAAGAAAATTTTAAAAATTTAAAAATTGGAAATGTTTTAAACAAATTATTATCTAACCCTAATATTTGTAATAAACAATGGATTTGGGAACAATATGATCATACAGTAATGGGAGATACTATACAAAAACCAGGGAGTGATTCCGGTATTGTAAGAATACACGGAACTAACAAAGCAGTTGCTACAACTGTGGACTCGTCTGCTGTATATTGTTTTGCTCATCCTTTAACTGGGGGAAAACAAGTTGTTTGTGAAAGTTGGAGAAACCTGATCTCTGTTGGTGCAGAACCTATTGCTATAACTAACTGTCTGAATTTTGGAAATCCTGAAAAAGATACAAATATGGGAGAATTTGTAGAATGTGTGCAAGGTATAGGGGAGGCAAGTAAATATTTAAATTTTCCTGTCGTTTCTGGAAATGTGTCTTTTTATAATGAAACAAAAGATAAGGGTATCAAGCCTACACCTGCAATAGGTGGTGTGGGTCTAATCAAAGATTATAAAAATATGATAACTATGAACTTTAAAAAAATTGGAAGTATAGTTTTAATAATTGGTAAAACTGAGGGAAGTTTAGACCAAAGTATTTTTGCTAGAGAAATTTTAAATATTAAAAATGGTCCTCCGCCAGAAATAAATCTTTTTAATGAAAAAAATAACGGTGAGACAGTTTTAAATTTAATTAAAAAAAAATTAATAATATCAGCTCATGACGTATCTTTAGGAGGATTAATGGTAGCCATTGCTAAGATGTGTATTAAAGGTAACAAAGGTATAGAAATAAAAAAAACAAACCAGTTGATAAATGAATTTCAATATATGTTTTCTGAAGATCAAGGCAGATATATAGTGGAAATTGAAAAAGAAAATTATAAAGAAGTAAAAGAAATATTAGATAAAAGCTCTGTATATTACGATGAATTAGGACTTGTGTTAGACAAAGATATCGTTTTTGATGATAAGTCAAAAATATCAATTGATGAATTATCAAAATCTAATAACACTTGGTTAAAGGATTATATGGATAATTAAAATGGCAATGGATTTAAAGGAAATTGAAAAATTTATAAAAGAAGCAATTCCAGACGCTTTAGTTGATATTCAAGATTTAGCAGGCGATGGAAATCACTATTCAGCTACTGTTGTTTCTTCACAATTTTCTGGTAAAAGTAAAATAGAGCAACATAAAATGGTGTATGCCTCTTTGAAAGGAAGAATGGGTAATGAACTACACGCCCTCGCAATAAAAACAAAGGAAAAATAAATGAACGAAGAAACTAAAAATTTAATTCAAAATAAAATAAATGATAATGACGTTTGTTTGTTTATGAAAGGCACACCTGATGCACCGCAATGTGGATTTTCAATGGCTGTATCAAATATATTAAAAATTCTAGAAGTTAACTTTCAAGGTGTTAATGTTCTCGAAAGTCAAGAATTAAGAGAAGGTATAAAACAATTTAGTGATTGGCCTACTATACCACAACTTTACATTAAAAAAGAATTTATAGGTGGTTGTGATATTATAAAAGAAATGTACGAAAATGGTGAACTTAAAAAAAAACTAGAAGAAAGTTCAATAAATTTTAAAAAATAAATTAATTACCTAGAATAATATTCAATTACTAAGTTTGGTTCCATTAAAACAGGATAAGGAACTTCTTCAAATTTTGGAGTCCTAACGAATTTGACTTTTCTATTTTTTTCATCAACTTGAAGATACTCGGGAACATCTCTTTCTTTATTAGCAAGCGCTATATCTATTAAAGGTAGTTGTTTTGATTTGTCTCTTATTTCAACTGTTTCTTCTTCTCTGAGTTGATAACTGGCAATATTAACCTTTTTGCCATTCACTTTCACATGACCGTGATTTATTAACTGTCTTGCTGCAAAAATTGTAGTAGAAAATTTTGATCTATAAATTACAGCATCTAATCTTTTTTCTAACAACCCAATTAAATTTTCAGCTGTATCCCCTTTTTTCATTATAGCTTTTTTATAAACATTTCTAAATTGTCTTTCATTCATGTTGCCATAATAAGATTTTAATTTTTGCTTTGCTTGCAATTGAATTCCATAATCTGAAGGTTTTGCTGATTTAGTTTGTCCGTGCTGTCCTGGAGGGTATGCTCTTGTATTAAATGGACTCTTTGGTCTTCCCCAAAGATTTACTTTTAATCTTCTATCTACTTTGTGTTTAGAATTTAATCTTTTTGTCATTTAATAAATCGCTTTTATAAACTTACTCATAACTTTGTCAATCAGCCTTTTTTTGCAAGATTGGCAAATACACTTGATAAAATGCGAGTTTCTTTTTCGGACAACTCCATTTTATAAAAAATATTTCTAAGATTTTCTAACATTATGGGTTTTTTTTCACTTGGTTTAAAAAAATTTTTACTCTCAAGTTGAGAAATGCATAAATTTATCATTGATTGAATATCTTTTTTAGATGCAGATTTAACCTTTTGTGACTTTTTAAAGTTTGATCTTTTTAATTTAATTAAACTTGAAACTACTTGTGAGACAATAATTACACTATGGGATAAATTAAGTGATTTAAAATTTGGGTTAGTAGGTATTTGCATAGTACAATTGGCATAAACTATTTCGCTGTTTGATAATCCAGAAGCCTCTGAGCCAAACAAAAATCCAATTTTTTTACTGAAATCGATCTTCGACAGTTCATTTAAGGTAATGTGTTTAATATTTTTATTTCTAAACCTAGATGATGTAGCGATAAGGTAATCAATATTTTTAATAGCTGACTCTAAACTTTCGTAAACTTTACAATTTTTTATAATTTCTTTTGCACCTACCGATGTGGCAATTATTTTATCGTTAGGAAATGTGGGTTTGGGGCTAATTACTACTAATTTATTAAAACTAAAGTTTTTAATAGCTCTAGCGCATGCTCCTATATTTTCAGATAACTGCGGTTTATGAAGAATAAAAGATACAGATGACATTAATTACTTGCAGGAGCATTATCCTTAAATAACTTATAATCCAAACTATCAATCAAAGCTTTAAATGAAGCATCAATAATGTTTGTTGAAACTCCTATTGTGAACCAATTTTTTCCTTTTGAATCTGTACTTTCTATAGAAACTCTTGTTATAGCTTCTGTACCAGTATTTAAAATTCTAACTTTATAGTCCACCAATTTAAGGTCCTTTAAATACTTAGAATATTTTGCTAATCGATCAACGTTATTTCTTATAGCGTTATCCAATGCATTAACAGGTCCATTTCCCTCACCTTCACAAACAATTTTTTCTCCATCTACTTCTAGATGAGCCTTTGCAGATGAAATTATTTTTCCTGAGGAATTTTTTTTTACTGATACATCGTATTCTTTAATTAAAATATATCTTGGTATTTCACTCATTATTCTTCTAGCTAATAATTCAAATGAAGCATCTGCTCCATCATAGCTATATCCAATAAACTCTCTATCTTTTACCTCGCTCAAAAGTTTTTTAACTTTAGGATCATCTTCTTTAATTTCAATTCCAATAGTTTTTAACCTTGATAATATATTAGATTTTCCAGCTTGATCTGAAACAACAATATTTCTTACATTGCCAACATCCTCAGGATTTATATGTTCATAGGTTTTTGGATCTTTTTGAACTGCAGAAACATGTAACCCTCCTTTATGAGAAAAAGCAGCTGCCCCAACATAAGGTAAATGTTTATTTGGTTTTCTATTTAATATCTCATCTAAAAGTCTTGAGCATTGAGTTAAATTTTTTATGTTTTTTTCTTTAATATTTATTTCGAATTTATCTGAAAAATCTTTTTTTAAATAAAATGTTGGTATTAAAGACATAAGATTTGCATTTCCGCATCTTTCACCCAGTCCATTAATTGTTCCTTGGACTTGTCTTACACCAGCTAATACAGCAGCTAAACTATTAGATACAGCGTTTCCAGTATCATTATGAGCATGAATTCCTAAATTTTTTCCTGGAATAATTTTTATAACTTCATTAACTATTTTTGTTACCTCATGAGGTAGCGTTCCACCATTGGTATCACACAAAACTATCCATCTTGCACCGTTATCATAAGCAGCTTTTAAACATGACACAGTATATTTTGGATTTGCTTTATAGCCGTCAAAAAAATGTTCAGCATCAAACATAAACTCTTTTTTTTCTTTAACAAAAAGCTTTGTACTTTCGCTAATATTTTCCAAGTTTTCTTCATTAGAAATACCAAGAGCGACATCAACATGAAAGTCCCATGATTTACCAACAATACATACTGCTTTTGAATTACTATTTAAAAGAGCAGATAAGCCTGGATCATTGTCTGCACTTCTACCAGTTTTTTTTGTCATACCGAATGCTGTTAAAACTGAATTTTTACATTTAACTTTTTTCTGAAAAAATTCTGTATCTGTAGGATTGGCTCCTGGCCATCCACCTTCGATATAATCAACTCCAAGATCATCTAATGATTTAGCTATTTTTAATTTATCATCAATAGAAAAATCAATACCCTGTGTTTGTGCCCCGTCTCTTAGCGTTGTATCAAATATGTATAATTTTTCTTTAGTCATTTTAATTTCCACGTGGTTTTACCATCTTTATCCTCTATTAAAACACCTTTGTTAAGCAACTCATCTCTAATTTTATCAGAAAGTTTATAATCTTTATCTTTTCTAGCTTTGTCACGCGCTTTAATTTTAGATAATATTTCTTCCTCTGATATCTCAGATTTTTCTTTTTTAAACTTAAGCCACTGATCTTTTGTTTCTGAGAGCAAACCTATAAAGTTACAAGCAGTTGTAAAAACTTCCTTGTCTTGATCATTTCCTTGATGAGCCTTTTCATATAATTTATGAATATTCGCTATATAACTTGGAGTATTTAAATCATCATAAAGTGGTGCCAATAACTCATCAGGAATTAAGACTTTCTTTTTAACTTGAATATAACAATCATACCATTTGTTTAAAGTTTTTTGACATTCTCCAAGCAGTTTATCGTTCCAATCTAATGGCTGCTTATAGTGAGTGGTTATAAGAGCCAATCTTAAAACTTGACCATTAATATTTTTTTTTAGATCTTTAATTTTTAAAATATTACCCTGAGACTTTGCCATTTTTTCATTTGAAATAGTTATAAATCCATTATGCACCCAGTAATTAGCAAATGTATCAGTATCGTTTGCACATCTAGATTGAGCAATTTCATTTTCATGATGAGGAAATATTAAATCTCTGCCACCACCATGAATATCAAATTTAGTTCCAAGATATTTTTTTGACATTACAGAACATTCTAAATGCCAGCCAGGTCTACCCTTGCCCCATGGTGAATCCCAAGATGGTTCGTTTTCTTTAGATGGTTTCCACAAAACAAAATCTTCTGCATTCTTTTTATTTTCTGATATTTCTACCCGAGAACCGGCAATCAATTCTTCTAAATTTTTATTTGAAAGTTTTCCATAATCTTTAAATTTTTTAACCTCAAAGTAAACGTGGTTATTATTAATGTATGCGTAATTTTTATCGATTAAATCCTCTATCATTTTAACCATAAGAGAAATATTATCAGTTGCTTTAGGCTCCTCGTTAGGTTTTTCACAATTTAAATATTCGCAATCATTATTGAAATTTAATATTATTTTTTTTGTTAAATCATCAATAGATATTTTCATTTCTAAGGAAGATTGAATAATTTTATCATCAACATCTGTAATATTCCTTACATAAGAAACTGATTTATTACCGTATTTACATTTTAAAACTTTATACAAGATATCAAAAACTACTAATGGTCTAGCATTTCCAATGTGTGGATCATCGTAAACAGTCGGGCCACAAACATACATGCCAATTTTCTTGGTATTAATTGGTACAAATTTTTCTTTTTTGTTTCCAAAACTATTTGTTAAAAAAATATCTTTATCCATAACTATAGAAATATACTTTAATTTTAGATTTGTTAATCTAATTGATTAGTTGGGAATCTTGCAAACTGGAATTGATTCCATTTTATGCAAGTTTAATTTTCTTATTTTTTCGTACTTTTCTCTATTTTCAGAATTAGGATTGTTCATCGCCTCTTCTAATTCGTTATATTTTAAGCCTAGCTGACCGGTATCAGTTCTGCCGTCATCCCATAAACCATCAGTAGGTTCTGCTTTTATGATCTCATCTAATATTTTTAATTCTTTACCTAACTCCCAAACCTGAGTTTTATTACAATCTGCTATTGGAGATATGTCCACTCCTCCGTCGCCATATTTTGTATAGAAACCTACGCCAAAATCCTCAACTTTGTTTCCGGTTCCAACTACAATACCATTATTTGACGAAGCTACTTGATAGAGAGTAGCCATCCTTAATCTTGCTCGCGAATTTGCAAGCCCATGTTCATTGTCAAAATCTGAAAGAGTTTTTTTAAAACTACTAAACAAATTATCTAAATTAATAGTATGAGCTTTAACATTTTTAAAATTCTTTACTAACCACTCTTGATGTTTTATGCTTAAATCATGCTGAGACTTTATTTGGTTGATTGGCATAGACAAAACAATAGTTTTTAAACCTGTTAGAGCGCTTAAAGTACTTGATACAGATGAATCGATACCACCGGAAATTCCTATTACAAGTGACTCAGCTTTTTTGGGCATTGAATTAACATAATTCAATATCCAATTACTAATATGTTTTACTTTCTCTGAGGGTGTCATACCTTTTAATTAATTATTACAGTAAAATTTTGCAATAGTTTAAGATGCCGCTCTAATTCCGTTTCTAGCGTAATTAGAATTCTTTTTAATCTCATCAGATATTAAGAATGCAAGCTCTAAAGCTTGATCTGCATTTAATCTAGGATCACAGTGTGTATGGTATCTACTTGATAAGTCTGCATCAGAAATATTTTTCGCTCCACCAGTGCATTCTGTTACATTTTGACCAGTCATTTCTATATGTAAACCTCCTGCATATGAACCTTCGCTTTGATGAACTGCAAAAACATTTTTTACCTCTGAAACAACATTGTTAAAAGGTCTAGTTTTAAAACCTGTAGTAGATTTAATTGTATTCCCATGCATTGGATCACAAGACCAAATAACATTAAGTCCTTCTTTTTTAATACCTCTAATTAATTTTGGTAAAAATTTCTCAACTTTTTCATGACCAAATCTTGAAATTAATGTAATTTTTCCTTTTTCATTATTTGGATTTAAAACATTACAAATTTTTGCAATTTCATCAGGTTTTGATGTTGGGCCACATTTAATTCCAATTGGATTTTGTATTCCTTTACAAAACTCAACATGGCCACCATCTAATTGTCTAGTTCTATCACCTATCCAAACAAAATGTGCAGATGTATCATGATATTCTCCTGTTGTTGAATCAACTCTAGTCATACTTTCTTCAAATGGTAAAAGTAAAGCTTCGTGTGATGTCCAAAAATTAACAGTGTATAATCTATTATTAAAATCAGAAGTAATACCACATGCTTCCATAAACGCTAAAGCATCAGCAATTTTATCTTCTAGATCTTTAAATTTTTTTGCTTGTGGACTTTTTTTAATGTAATCCAAATTCCATAAATGAACTTTATTTAAATCAGCAAAACCTCCTTTTGAAAAAGCTCTTAGTAAATTTAAAGTAGAGGCAGCCTGGGAATAAGCTTTGAATAATCTTTTAGGGTCAGGTTTTCTTGCTTTCTCAGTAAATTCAATTCCGTTAATATTATCTCCAAGATAACTTGGAAGTTCTTTATCACCTTTTATTTCAGTTGGTGCACTTCTTGGCTTAGAAAACTGCCCTGCTATTCTACCTAGTTTTACAACAGGCAAAGATGCTGAATATGTTAAAATTAATGACATTTGCAATATCACCTTAAATGTGTCTCTTATATTGTCAGGATTAAATTCAGCAAAACTTTCAGCGCAATCTCCTCCTTGTAATAAGAATGCTTTACCATCAACAACATTTGCAAGTTGTTGTTTTAAATGTCTTGTTTCACCAGCAAAAACTAAAGGAGGAAAAGTTTTAATTTTATTTAAAACTGAAGTTAACTCCTTTTCATCCTCATAAGTAGGGATGTGTTTTACTGGATAATTTCTCCAACTGTTAATTTTCCATTTTTTCATGTTCAACCTAAGAGTGTTTTATCAAAGTTTGGTAATTATTCAACAGTGACGGATTTAGCAAGATTTCGTGGCTTATCTATGTCACAATTCTTTAATAATGCAACGTGGTATGCCAAAAATTGAATTGGTATAGTTAAAAGAAAAGAATTTATTGTTGAATTTGTTTTAGGAATTTGAAATTTAAATCTAATATTTTCATTCATTGTTTTCGATGTATCGTCTGTAATCATTAAAACTTTACCACCTCTAGCTATTACTTCTTGCATATTAGAAATAGTTTTTTCAAAAAATCTATCTTTGGGGGCTAAAACGATAACTGGCATACCATCTTCGATAAGAGCAAGTGGTCCATGCTTCATTTCTCCAGCAGCATATCCCTCTGCATGAATATAAGAAAGTTCTTTAAGTTTTAAAGCTCCTTCCATTGCAATTGGATAAGAGTAGCCTCTACCCAAGTACATCGTCCCTTTTGCCTCAATAAAATCTCTTGCAATTAACTGAATATCTTTTTGTTTATTTAATGTTTCTTCGATTAGTTCGGGTAATTTCTTTAAATCTAAAATCAATTTTAAATATTCATCATCAATTATATCATTTCTTTCTTTTGATATTTTTAAAGTCAATAAATAAAGAACTATAAGCTGTCCAATAAAAGCTTTTGTAGAAGCAACTCCTATTTCAGGTCCAGCATGTATAGGTAAAACGAAATCTGCCATTCTAGCTATAGAGCTTTCGACTACATTTACAATTCCACATGTTTTAACTTGATTTTTTTTACACTTTTCTAAAGCAGCATAAGTATCAGCAGTTTCTCCAGATTGCGAAACAAAGATATAAAGATCATTCGAGTTGAATTTTATTTTTCTGTATCTAAACTCTGAAGCTATATCAGCCTCAACATCTAATGATGTGAATTCCTCAATCCAATACTTTGCCATCAAACATGAATGATATGCTGTACCACAAGCTATTAAACGAATTTTATTAATTTTTTTTGGGTCGATTGGTAAGTTATAAATATTTATATCATTACGTGATTTATCTAAATATTCATTAATACATTTTTTTGTTGTGATAGATTGTTCATTAATTTCTTTTGACATAAAATCTCTGTAATCACCTTTATCTGCTGTATTATCCTCATTAGATAACTCAAATATTTGTTTATTAATTTTTTTTTTATCAGAATTATAAAATTCTACTTTTTCTTTAAATAAAATACAAAAATCTCCATCATCGAGATATGAAATTTTATTTGTCATTGATTTAAGTGCATAAGAGTCTGAGCCGATAAAATTTTCATTATGCCCGTAACCAACTGCTAAAGGGCTACCTCGTCTTGCTCCAACTACCAAATTATCAAAATCTTTAAAAATAACTCCCAAAGCAAAACTTCCTTCTAATTTTTCCAATGTTTTGTGAATACAGTTAATTAAATTTTCTTTTTTAAGATAATCAGTTAACATAATTGTGATCACTTCAGTATCTGTTTGAGATTTAAAAGAGTAACCTTTTTCTTTATACTCCTTTCGTAATTCATCTGAGTTTTCTATGATCCCATTATGAACAACAGAAACTACCTCTGATGAATGAGGATGTGCATTTACTTGATTTGGCACTCCATGTGTTGCCCATCTAACATGACCGATGCCAAGATCCCCACTTGATGGATTTTGAAAAAGAATTTTTTCTAAGTTATCAACTCTTCCTGAACATTTCTGTTCACTTATTTGTCCATTGCTTATTGTTGATATGCCAGCTGAGTCATAGCCACGATATTCAAGTTTTTTTAATGCACTTATAATACTAGCTGAAACAGATTTGTTGCTAACTATTCCTACAATTCCACACATATTTATTTTCTCTTATAATTTTTAATTTCTACTTGGGCAGATCTGGTTAATGCCAAAGATTTTTTACCTACATTTTTTGTTACAACAGATCCTGCTCCAACAATGCTATTTTCATTGATAGTAATTGGAGCAACTAAAGAAGTGTTAGAGCCAATAAACACTTTATCTTTAATTTTTGTTTTATTTTTTTTTATTCCGTCATAGTTACAAGTTATTGTTCCTGCTCCTACATTTACTTTTGATCCTAAGTCAGAATCTCCAATGTAAGATAAATGATTAACTTTAGAACTTTTTCCGATTATGCTCTTTTTAATCTCTACAAAATTACCAACTCTAGAACCTGACTTTAAAATTGTGCCTGGTCTTAATCTTGCATATGGCCCAATATTTACATTATTTTCTATTTTAACTTTTTCTAAATGTGAAAATGAAAAAATTTTAACATTATTTTGAATTTTTACTTTTTCTCCAATTACAACATATGGATCTATAGTTACATTTTTTCCTATTTTTGTATCTTTAGAAAAAAAAACTGTTTCGGGAGCCATCATCTTCACTCCTTTTTTGATGAATTTTTTTCTTAAATTGTCTTGTAAATTTATTTGTTTCATTTATTAAGTTTTCTTATAGTTAAGTAACAATGTTCTTTAAGTCACAAATTGTTTCTTATTAATACTTTTAAAATGACTCAAAAATTAACAATAATATTCGATCTAGACGGAACTTTGGTTGATACGGCGCCTGACCTTATGAACGCTCACAATCATGTGATGAAAAAATATGGATATGAAACTAAAACGACAGAAGATATTAGAAATTTAGTGGGTAAAGGAGCTAAATCTTTAATAGGCAGATCTGTTTGGGGTCAAGCAAAAAAAGAATTTGGCAAAGTAGATGACGATAAAATTAAAAAAGAAATGACTAATGATTTTATAAAATTCTATTCAAATAATATTGCAAATGAAAGTAAATTATTAAATGGTGCATTAGATTTTTTAAAATGGTGTAAAGAAAATAATATTTCGATGGGTATTTGTACAAATAAACAGGACTACTTAGCGGTTGATCTTTTAAAAAAGATTAATGTTTATGATTATTTTGAATATATAGCAGGGAGTAATACTTTTGATTATTGCAAACCAGATCCAAGACATCTCACCAATGTTATTGATATTATGCAAGGTGAAATAAAAAAAAGTATAATGATAGGTGATAGTGAAACAGATTCTGAAACTGCCAAAAATGCTGGAGTCCCATTTATTCTGTTAGAGGATGGGTATACTGAGAAGAAAGTTAGTGAAATTTCTCATGATCATCTAGTTAAAGATTTTATTGGGATTGAAAAGATTATATCAAATTATTTAAATGATTAATCTTGAGCTTTTATTCGCACTTATTACTTTCTATTTTGTTATGTACGTAACTCCAGGACCAAACAATGCAATGGTTTTAACATCAGGCTTAAAATTTGGTTTTTTAAAAACAGTTCCACACATGACGGGAATTACCATAGGTCATGTCTTACAATTAATCCTAGTGTGTTTAGGTCTTGGTAAAATATTTCAAATTTTTCCACAACTTCAAAATATTTTAAAAATATTGTGTGCTTTATACCTGCTGTATCTCGGTTATAAGATTATTGGATCTTTCAGTAAAATAAAGGAGGACGATGCAAGACCACTAAAATTTCATGAAGCTGCTTTATTTCAAATTGTAAATCCTAAGGCTTGGACTATTTCGAGCATGGCTGCATCTGGTTTTCTTCCTAAAGATGGAAATTTATTTTTTTCAATTATTTTTATTGCAATTATTGCACTAATGATTTGTCCCTTATCAATATCACCTTGGGCAGCTTTTGGTTCTGCTATTAGAAATTTGGTGAAGAATAATAAAATTAAAGCAGTTATTGAGTATTTTTTAGCAATTTTACTTTTGATAACTGCAATTATTATTGTATTACAGTAATAGATTTTAGGAGTTATATTGATTATTCATAGAGTTAAAGTTTATCCATCAAAAATACACTTGCCAAAGAAAAAACAACTGGCTTGGAAAATTGCTGAAATAGCTAGTGATAATTCAAAACTTGATAAAAAATCAGTGGACATGGTTATCAATAGAATAATTGATAATGCATCTGTTGCAATTGCCTCTTTAAATAGAAAAGCTGTTATCTCTTCTAGGGAAATGGCATTAAAACATAAAAGAAATAACGGTGCTACACTATTTGGAGTCAATTCAAAAATAAAAGTAGATTGTGAGTGGGCAGCATGGTCAAATGGAACAGCTGTAAGAGAATTAGATTTTCACGATACTTTTCTAGCCGCAGATTACAGTCATCCAGGAGATAATATTCCTCCTTTACTTGCAGTTGCCCAACAAAAAAGATTAAGTGGGATTAGACTTATAAAAGGTATTTTAACCGCTTATGAAGTACAGGTAAATCTTGTAAAAGGAATTTGTCTTCATAAACATAAAATTGATCATATTGCGCATTTAGGTCCAAGTGTAGCTGCAGGAATTGGAACTATGCTTAAATTAAAAACTGAAACTATTTATCAGGCAATTCAACAAGCATTGCATACTACAATTTCAACAAGACAATCAAGAAAAGGTGAGATCTCAAGCTGGAAAGCTTATGCTCCAGCTCATGCTGGAAAACTTGCAATAGAAGCAGTAGATAGAGTTATGCGTGGGGAAGGTGCACCAAGTCCAATCTATGAAGGTGAAGATAGTGTAATAGCTAGGATTTTAGATGGAAAAAAAGCATTATATAAAGTGCCTTTGCCTAAAAAAGGTGAAACTAAAAAAGCAATACTAGAGACTTATACAAAAGAATATTCCGCAGAGTATCAATCACAAGCTCTAATTGATTTAGCAAAAAAACTTAGAAAAAAAATAGATAATTTAAATCAGATTAAAAAAATTGATATTTATACGAGTCATCACACACATTATGTAATTGGAACAGGAGCAAATGATCCTCAAAAAATGGATCCTAATGCAAGCAGGGAAACATTAGATCATTCTATTATGTATATTTTTGCCGTAGCACTTGAGGACGGTGACTGGCATCATATTAGATCTTACTCTAAATCAAGAGCTAAGAGAAAAAGCACCCTTAAAATTTGGAGATCAATTAAAACTCATGAGGATAAAAAATGGACAAACAAATATCACAACCCAAATCCAAAGAAAAAATCATTTGGTGCGAAAGTAGTAATAACTTTAAAAAATGGAAAAAAAATAACACAACAACAAGAAAAAGCAGATGCCCACCCATATGGATCAAGACCTTTTAAAAGAGAAAATTATATTAATAAGTTTTTAACTTTAACAGAAAATATTTTAAACAAAAAGCAGAGTGCAGGATTTTTAAAAAACGTACAAAATCTTAAAAAATTAAAATCAGGACAACTAAATAAATTAAATATAGAAGTAATAAAATCTAAAATTAAAAAGAATTTAAAAAAAGGAATATTTTAATGCATTTTGTTGAAAAAGAACCAAGTCAAAAAAGATTAGATTTTGTTAATAAATTAAAATCAAATAAAATTTTAAGAGTTCCTGGTGCTTACAACCCTCTTACAGCAAAACTAATTGAGGAAATTGGTTATGATGCAGTTTATGTTTCAGGCGCAGTAATGGCAAACGATCTTGGATTTCCCGATATAGGATTAACAACTTTGCAAGATGTTAGTACTCGATCTTACTTAATCTCAAGAGTTACAAATCTTCCAACGATTGTAGATATAGATACTGGTTTCAAATCATGCAAAGAAACTATAGAAACTTTTGAAGAATTTGGAGTCGCATCTGTTCATATAGAGGATCAAATTGAAAGAAAAAGATGCGGGCATTTAGATAACAAAGAGTTAATAAGTACTGAAGCTATGGTTAAGAAAATTAATGAATGTGTTTCTGCAAAAAAAGATGATAATTTTAAAATAATTGCAAGATCAGATGCAAAGAGTGTTGAGGGAATAGATAAAATGATTGAAAGATGTAAAGCATATATTGATGCTGGAGCTGAGATAATCTTTCCTGAAGCTTTACATAATGAAAAGGATTTTGAGAAGGTCAGGAAGGAATTATCTTGTTTCTTATTGGCAAATATGACTGAGTTTGGAAAGTCAAAGCTATTCAATTATAAGGAATTAGAGAATTTTGGATATAATATTGTTATTTATCCAGTTACAACTCAGAGACTGGCAATGAAAAATGTTGAAGATGGATTAAGAGACATTTATACAAATGGACATCAGAACAATATTATCGATAAAATGCAAACTAGAAAACGTTTATATGAACTTGTTGACTACGAAAAATACAATAGTTTGGACGAAAAGATTTATAATTTTAGTTCAGAGGGGCATGAATGAGTGATGAAATTAAAAAAGGCTTACTTGGCATAGTTGTTGATGAAACTGAGGTTTCAAAAGTAATGCCCGAAATAAATTCACTTACTTATAGAGGGTATGCGGCACAAGATTTATGTTCAAAATGTAAATTTGAAGAAGTTGCATATTTAATTTTAAACGGGGAACTCCCTAATAAAAAACAATTAAAAAATTTCGAAACACAGGAAAGAAAAGAAAGAAAATTATCAAATACTCTACTTGCTGACATAAAAAAAATCCCAAAGAAAGCACATCCAATGGATGTTGCGAGAACAGCAGTTAGTATTATGGGTCTAGAAGATAAAGAAACTAGAGATAATTCTCCTAAAGCTAACATGAGAAAAGCAATGAGAATTTTTGCAAAAACTCCTGTTGCACTAGCTGCATTTTATAGAGCAAGAAAAGGAAAAAAAATAATTCCTCCAAAAAAGAAATATTCAATGTCAGAGAATTTTTTTCATATGTGTTTTGGAAAGGTTCCTAATAAAGAAATCGTTAAAGCTTTTGATGTTTCTTTAATTTTATATGCGGAACATAGTTTTAATGTTTCAACATTTACCGCTAGGACCATTACAAGTAGTTTATCTGATATTCATGGAGCGATTACTGGTGCTATTGCTAGTTTAAAAGGACCTCTGCACGGAGGCGCTAATGAAGAAGTAATGCATATGATGAAAAAGATAAAAAAACCTGAAAATGCTCTAAAATGGATAAATAGCGCTCTGGATAATAAAGAAGTAGTTATGGGTTTTGGTCATAGAGTTTATAAAAGTGGCGATTCAAGAGTTCCAACAATGAGAGAATATTTTGGTAAAGTTGCTAGGATTAAAAAAGATAAAAAATTTGAGAAAATTTACGATATTGTTGAAAAAGTTATGATTGATCGTAAAAACATCCATCCAAATGTTGATTACCCTACTGGACCAACTTACCATTTAATGGGTTTTGATACTGATTTTTTTACTCCAATTTTTGTAATGTCAAGAATTACTGGTTGGTCAGCTCACATAATGGAACAACACGCCGCAAATAAGTTAATAAGACCTCTTGCAAGTTATAAAGGTAGTAAGTACCGAAAAGTTGTTCAATTAAATCAAAGATAAAAAAATATTAACTAAAAGCTTCTGTCCAATTTCCTTGTGTAGATGCTTTTGAATATTCTGTAGCTCTTCCTTCGAAAAAGTTCATATGCTCAACAGCATTAAGCATTGTATCCAACCAAGTAAGAGGATTTTTATCTACATTATAAATAGGTTCTAATCCTAATTGCGTAAGTCTTCTATTGCCTATAAATCTTATATAATCTTTTACCTCTTGAGCAGTTAAGCCTTGCATTGGACCCATTTCAAAAGCTAAATCAATAAAAGCATCTTCGTGCTCAATAATTGTTCTGCAAGCTTCATAAAGTTCTTTTTTTAATTTTGGCGTCCACACTTCAGGATTCTCTTTAATAAATTCTTTGAATATTCTAATCATAGAATTGCAGTGCAAAGTTTCATCTCTTACTGACCAAGTTACAATCTGGCCCATGCCTTTCATTTTGTTAAATCTTGGAAAGTTTAATAAAATAGCAAAACTCGCAAACAATTGTAAACCTTCAGTAAAAGCACTAAATACGGCAACTGTTTTTGCAATATCTTCTTTTGAATTAACATTAAAGTTTTGCATGTAATCGTATTTATCTTTCATTTCTTTGTATTTCATAAATGCAGAATACTCAGACTCTGGCATTCCGATAGTATCGAGTAGATGAGAATATGCAGCTATGTGAACTGTTTCCATTGCCGCAAATGCTGTCATCATCATTAGAACTTCAGTAGGTTTAAATACGGTTGTATAGTGTCTTAAATAACAATTATTTACTTCGACATCTGCTTGAGTAAAAAATCTGAAAATCTGTGTTAATAAATTTTTCTCTGATTGTGAGAGATTTTTTTGCCAATCTCTTACGTCGTCACCTAAAGGCACCTCTTCTGGCAACCAATGAATTCTTTGTTGAGTTAACCAAGCATCGTAGCACCATGGATATCTGAATGGTTTATAAACAGGATTTTCAACTAATAACCCCATTTTTTTTGGTTTAATTATTTCTTTTTTTATTTCTTTAATTACTGACATGATAAGCACTCCTCGTATTCTGGTTGTTCGTCTTGTTTTTTGGTTGATTTATAAACGTTTGCTGTGATGTCAGTTGATTTAGCATCATTAACATTTTCAGCTCGTTGGATTGATTTAGACCTGCAGTAATACAAACTTTTTAATCCTTTTTTCCATGCTTGGAAATGGATTTGGTGAAGCTCTTTTTTATGAACATCAGCAGGTAAAAATATATTAATAGATTGGGCTTGAGAAATATGAGGTGTTCGATCCGCCCCTAATTCAACTATCCATTTTTGATCAAGTTCAAATGCAGTTTTAAACACATCTTTTTCTTGTTGAGTCAAAAAATCTAAATGAGAAACTGAACCTTGATTTGTAGTAATACTTGACCAAGTTTCATCGTCATCTCGATTATATTTTGCAAGTAATTTTCTAAGATATTTATTTCTCACATTAAAAGATCCTGATAAAGTCTTGTGCGTGTAGCTGTTCGCTGCTATTGGCTCAACACCCGGAGATGTGCCACCACAAATTATTGAAATTGATGCCGTTGGAGCTATTGCAGTTTTATTAGAAAATCTCTCTTTGAAACCATACTCTTCAGCATCAGGACATGCGCCTCTTTCTTCGGCTAAGTCTTTTGAGGCTTGATCTACTTCTTTTTGGATTTTTTCAAATATTTTTTTATTCCAGACTTTGCTCATTACGGATTCTAATGGAATCATTTTCTGTTGAAAGAATGAATGAAGACCCATAACACCTAAACCAACACTACGCTCACGACCAGCTGAGTATTTTGCGTCTTGAAATTCATCCGGTGCTTTATGAATAAAATCTTCTAATACATTATCTAAAAATCTCATCACGTCTTTTATAAAGTTTTTATCATCTTTCCATTCGTCATACTTTTCAATGTTAAGTGATGACAAACAACAAACGGCAGTTCTTTCTTTGCCATCTCTGTCTAATCCTGTTGGAAGTGTAATTTCGCTGCAAAGATTTGAGGTTTTAACATTCAAACCAGCCAATTTATGATGCTGTGGTATTTGTCTATTAACAGTATCAATATAAATTATATATGGCTCTCCAGTTTCAACTCTTGCTGTAAGTAATCTAATCCAAAGATTTCTTGCTGATAGAGTTGATTGTGTTGATCCATCTTTAGGGCTTTTTAGTGCCCACTGCTCATCAGTTTCAACTGCTCTCATGAAAGCATCAGATACTAAAACACCGTGGTGTAAATTTAATGCTTTTCTATTTGGATCTCCTCCAGTTGGACGTCTCATTTCAATAAATTCTTCTATTTCAGGATGATCAATTGGCAAATAACATGCTGCCGATCCTCTTCTTAATGATCCTTGGCTAATTGCCATTGTAAGAGAGTCCATTACTTTTATAAATGGAATTATCCCGGACGTTTTTCCAACTCTACCAATTTTTTCTCCTATAGATCTTAAATTGCCCCAATAACTTCCAATACCTCCGCCTCTTGCAGCTAACCAAACATTCTCACTCCATAAATCTAATATGCCATTTAGACTATCCCCTGCTTCGTTTAAAAAACATGAAATAGGTAATCCTCTTTTGGTTCCACCGTTTGAAAGAACTGGTGTTGCAGGCATGAACCATAAATCACTTATATAGTTATAAACTCTTTGAGCATGTAAGTTATCATCTGCATAATGACTTGCGACTCTTGCAAACAAATCTTGAAACGACTCGTTTTCACCAAGGTATCTATCGCTCAAAGTAGCTTTTCCAAAATCAGTTAAATTATCGTCCCTGCTACGGTCAATTTTAATTGTTATGCCTTTTGAATTCTGGAATAATTCAGCTTGATCGCTTAATGAGAATAAATCCGGTCTTTTATCTTTAGTCGTCTTAATGGGTTCGGGCTTGTATTCAGAGACAGCTTTCTTAATTGCCTGAGATAAAAAATTGTTCATTAAGCTCCCTTAATATATAACGTTTTTAGTAAAACAACTAGATGTTGTATGTAGATCTCCTTAATATACTATATAAATTAGAAATCAATAGAACATTTATAGAACATATGAAAAATATATCAATAAAAAAAATAAAAAAATGTACATATATCAACATGGAAAATTCAGTAAAAATTGATCCACTAGGTTTTAGGGAATATGACGCAAGATGGTTATATCCCGACAGTATCAATAAAGAAGGAATCAAGGATGTGGGAAAAGGTTTTGGAACACAAATAATTAAAAAAATTAAAACACCAAGAGTCACTGTTGGGCATGACTATAGATCATACAGCGAAGAGGTAAAAAAAAACTTCATTGAAGGTTTAATATCTACAGGATGTCATGTTGAGGATATAGGATTATGTTTGTCTCCAACAATATATTTTTCTCAATTTGAATTAAATTCAGATGCGGTAGCTATGATTACAGCAAGTCATAATGAAAACGGTTGGACAGGAATTAAAATGGGTATTGAAAAAGGATTAACTCATTGCAAGGAGGAAATGTTGGAACTTAAGGATATTGTATTAAATAAAAAGTTTGTATCTGGAGAAGGTTCATACAAAGTAATAAAAGATTTTAATAAAATCTATATTAATAAACTAAGTAAAAATAAAATAAAAAGAAAAATCAAAGTTGTTGCAGCTTGTGGAAACGGAACTGCAGGAATATTTGCACCTGAAATTTTAAGGGGAATTGGTTGTGAAGTTATAGAATTAGATTGTGAACTAAATTATAATTTTCCAAAATATAATCCTAATCCCGAAGACATGAAAATGCTTCATGAAATTTCAAAATGTGTAAAAGAAAATAAAGCAGATGTAGGTTTTGGTTTCGATGGAGATGGTGATCGAGTGGGTATAATCGATAATAATGGAAATGAAATTTTTTCAGATAAAATTGGACTGCTAATAGCTAGAAATATTTCAGAAAAACATAAAAGTTCTAAATTTGTTGTAGATGTTAAGTCGACCGGTTTATTTGAAAAAGATGAAATTTTGATTAAAAATAATTGTCAAACAATATATTGGAAAACTGGTCATTCTTACATTAAAAGAAAGGTTAATAACGAAAATGCAATTGCTGGATTTGAAAAAAGTGGACATTTCTTTTTTAATAGTCCAATCGGATATGGCTTTGATGATGGAATAAATTCTGCAGTCCAAATCTGTCACCTTCTTGATGATCAAAATAAAAAGCTAAGCGAATTAATTGAAATTTTACCTAAAACTTATCAAAGTCCTACAATGGCTCCTTTTTGTAAGGATGATGAAAAGTATTTAGTCATTAATGAATTAATTAATAAGATTAAAGAATTGAAAGATAATAATAATAAAATAGATGGTCTAAATATCTCAAATATTTTAACTGTAAATGGTATTAGGTTCTCATTAGAAGATGGTTCATGGGGACTAATAAGAGCATCCTCAAACAAACCTTCATTAGTTGTTGTCACCGAAAGTCCTTCTTCTGATAATAGAAAGAAAAAGATCTTTGAATTCATTGATGAATTACTACAAAAAACTGGTAAAATTGGTAAATATGATCAAAAAATTTAATTAAATAACTAAATACCTATATAAAAATATAGTTCCAACTACATATAAAAATATTCCAAAAAACTTTTGTATTTTAGACTTATCTAATTTATGAACTGTATTTGCTCCAATCCTAGCCATAAACATAGTTATTGGTATAAAGATTAAAAATGCAGGTATATTTATAAAACCAATACTTAAGGGAAGATTTGATTCTAAATATGAACCGGTGATTAAAAATCCAATTGCTCCAAATGATGCTATTATTAATCCTATAGCAGCTGCGCTGCCAATTGCTTTGTTTATTGGATACCCAAAATATCTCAATATAGGTACATTCATAACCGCCCCACCAATTCCCATTGGAGCCGATATAAAGCCAGATGCAAAACCAAAAAATATTCTAGGTAATAGATTAAAATTTGCTCTTATTTTACTTGTCTTGTCTTTAAGATTAAGAAGATAAGCTCCCAAAAAATAAACTATAATTGTAAAAAATAATAACAATGATTTTGTATCTAATGCTGCAGCAAATAAAGTACCAGATAAAACTCCTAAAATTACAAATAAACCATAACTCTTAATAATATTTAAGTTTACAGCTTTATGTTTTTTGTGCGTATAAACAGAAACCCCAGAGGTAGGTATAATTATGGAAAATGAGGTTCCAACGGCTAAATGCATAAGATAATTAGGGTCAAAATTTAAACTTTCAAATATAAAAAACAAGAAAGGAACAGTAATTAAACCTCCGCCAATACCAAATAATCCTGCAAAAAAACCTACTGGAAAAGCAGTTAAAATCATTAATAAAATGAAAAGAGAATATTCGTTAGATATAATTGAACTAATCAATTTGACCTGCTGATTGAGGTGCTAATTTAATTTTATCCATTATATGATCAATTTTTTTAACATCAGCATCTCTTACACACATATTTTCGCTTAAATATCTTTTCCAATAACTTGAACCGGTTTGTCCATGAAATAATCCTAAAGTATGTCTCATTATTTGATTCATCCTTGTACCATTTTTAACTTCATTTTTAACATATGGAATTAATTCTTTTATTATTTCCTCTCTTGTTAAAATATTATTATTTTGGAAAATTTCTTTTTCAATATCAGACAAAATATACGGCGAATGATAAATAGATCTTCCTATCATAACACCATCTACTTTATTTAAATGATTTTTAACTTGATCTATAGAGGTAATTCCACCATTAATAATTATTTCAAGATCTTTGAAATCTTCCTTCAATTTATAAACCATTTCATATTTTAAAGGAGGAATATTTAAATTTTGTTTTGGAGTAAACTTACCAAGCATGGCTTTTCTTGCATGAATTATAAAAGTCTTTACACCTGTTGATTTTAAAAGATTTATAAAATTGAAAAGATTTTCATAATCTTCAACATTATCATAACCAATTCTTGTTTTAACCGTTACAGGTAAACTAGTTTTAGATTGCATTTCGTTTAAACAATCTGCAACTAAATTTGGTTCCTTAATTAAACATGCGCCAAATTTATTTTTTTGTACTTTTTTGCTAGGGCAACCTAAGTTTAAATTTATCTCATCGTAACCAAACTCTTCGCCTATTTTAGATGCATTTGATAATAGTTTGGGTGAAGAACCTCCTAACTGTAGAGCTACTGGTTTTTCATTTAAATTAAATGATAAAAGTTTTTTTTTATCCCCTCTATCAATTGCTTCTGAGACAATCATTTCAGTATACAAAAGCACATTTTTACTAATCAGTCTTAAAAAATATCTTTCGTGACGATCAGTACAATCCATCATAGGTGCTACAGAAACTTTCCTATTCATGATTATCTTTTTATATTATTTGTTTAATTATTTGAAGTATCAGCATCCTCTGAATTTACGTCTGAAGTCTGATCTTCTGCTTCAGAAACTTCATCTAAAGATACGTCGCTCTCATCTGTGCTTTCTTCTAAGGGTTCGACTTTTGTTTCAGTCGATCCTTTAAGTTCATCTAAATCTTCTTGGGAAACTTTTATTTTTTCAGGTACTTTTCTAGCTCTTTTTGAAGGAAGGATTGGAGTTCCGCTTTTTGAAATTTCCCCTTTATATAAATTCTCAAAATCATCACCAACCACCTCATCCTCCTCGGGATTTTCCTCTACTTGCTCTACATGTTTTCTTAACTTGTAAACTGCAGTCTCCGTTAGATCTGACACCTTAACATTTTCTGCCGCAATCTCTCTTAATGATATTACTGTATTTTTATCATTATCTCTGTCAACTGTTGGTTCAATACCCGAATTAAGCTGAGTCGCTCTTTCTTTTGCTACCAATACCAATTCGTAAGGACTTTTTACTTTATCAATACAGTCTTCTACAGTAACCCTTGCCATGCGAGGTATTTATACCTCAAAATGTTTAAAATCAAGATGTTTTTTTATAAAAAAACTGGATTTAATTTTTTTCTGATTAGAAAAACGGCAATTATTGAAACTACCATGTAAGATCCAGATACAATTGAGATCTGCTCTATGGATAAGCCCTTATCTATTAAAAAACCAAATAATGCAGTTCCAAAAGCTGTCGCAAAAACCATTAATGCTGTTGTTAAAGATTTAATGGAGCCAATAAATTTTACACCATAAATCTCGGCCCAGGTTGATGAACCTAATACATTAGCAAAACCATTAGATATACCAAGTAAACTAAAAAATACGAAAGAAGAAAATGGACTCTCAAAAAAGTACAAAACAAAAGATGCTAATAAAAAAGGAATATTCATATATACAATTATTTTTCTACTGGTGAACTTGTCTACTAATATGCCTGCAATAAAAAGGGTTATTACAGATGTAATAGAGTAAATCATAAAGGATTGTGCAATAATGTAAGGGCCCCAACCTTTTGAACTCAAAATAAATGATTGATATACAAAAACTCCTGTAGCAATCCAAGGCATAGCCAACATGTTCATGCAAATTATATAAAATCTATAATCTCGTAAAACATCAGATCTTTTCCAGCTTTTTATATTTTGATCTTTAATAATTGTTTCGGAAGTTTGTTCTCTTGAATCAAAATTAAGATTTTTCAATAAGTAAAATGATATAACTGGAAGAATAATTAAAACCAATAGTGATATATAAACCCAAATAGTTCTCCAATCTATTTTAATTAATAAATAGATCATCAAAACTGGTAAAATAAATTCTGCTGCAGAAAGACCAAACCATCCAGTGCTTAAAGCTTTGCCTCTAGATTTAGTAAAGTAACGAGAAATTGTAGTTGTGGCAGTAAGAGACATCATTCCTTGACCTGAAAACCTCATAAAAAAAATAGATATAAAAAGTAAAGTAATTGAAGAAATTTTTGAAAAGAAAAAACTTGAAAATGATAAAAGTAAAATCACCAAAAAAGCAAATTTTGATATATTTATATCGTCAATTTTTTTCCCTAGCCAAATAAGTACAAAACTGCTTAATAAAGTTGCTGATGCGTAAATTGAGCCAAATTGTCCATGAGAAATAAATAGTTCATTTCTTATACTTTCGTTAAAGATACCTAAAAAAAAACTCTGTCCAAAACTAGAAAAAAATGTAAAAATAAAACCAAATATAATTACTTTTAAACTTAATTTATTAAACATTATTAATGTCTTGTAAGGTTGCTTTTATTGGTCTTGGTGTCATGGGTTATCCGATGGCTGGATATATATCAAAAGCTGGGCACAATGTAACTGTTTATAATCGTACAACTTCTAAAGCTGATAAGTGGCTGACAGAATACAAAGGTTCAAAAGAAGATACTCCCTCAAATGCTGCAAAAGGAGCTGATTTTGTTTTTACTTGTGTTGGTAACGATTATGATCTTGCAGAAGTAACTATCGGTGCAGATGGAATTTACAACACGATAAAAAAAGGAGCTATTCATATTGATAATACTACTGCTTCTGCAGAAATTGCAAAAAAATTATATCAATCTTCAAAGGCTCATGGTTGGGGATTTTTAGATGCGCCTGTTTCTGGTGGACAGGCTG
This sequence comes from uncultured Pelagibacteraceae bacterium, assembly GCA_902560245.1. Taxonomy (GTDB): domain Bacteria; phylum Pseudomonadota; class Alphaproteobacteria; order Pelagibacterales; family Pelagibacteraceae; genus Pelagibacter. The sequence goes on along the minus strand of CACELK010000002.1, from coordinate 31,036 downwards.
GTGCAGAAAATGGAACACTAACAGTAATGATAGGTGGTGACCAGAAAGATTACGAAAAAGCTAAAGATGTCATAAATTGTTACAGTAAAAAAATGAAATTGCTTGGTAAAGCAGGTAATGGACAGTTGGCAAAAATGGTTAATCAGATTTGTATTGGTGGTCTTGTTCAAGCACTTTCAGAAGGAATTAACTTTGGCCTTAAAGCTGGATTAAATATGGAGGATGTCATAGAAGTTATTTCAAAAGGTGCTGCGCAATCTTGGCAAATGGAAAATAGATACAAAACAATGATTGATGATAAGTTTGATTTTGGTTTTGCGGTTGATTGGATGAGAAAAGATTTAAGAATTGCAATGGATGAAGCTAAAAACAATGGTTCGTTATTGCCGGTTACTGAACTTGTTGATAAATATTATGAAGAGGTTCAAGCTATGGGTGGTAAACGTTGGGACACTTCTAGTTTAATTAAGAGATTCAGAAAGTAGTTTTGTATGCAACCAGCATACTATGAAAATTTAGATGAAATTCAAAATAAATATTGGTCAATGCTAGATGATGCAGTGACTAACAGAGCGTCACCATTTAGAATTCCAGTCTTCATGTGCTCAAATCAAAATGAAATTGATGGACGAATAGTTGTTTTAAGAAAATCAGACAGAGGAAATAATTTATTACAGTTTCATACTGATCTTAGATCACCGAAAGTAGATATTTTAAAGAAGAATAACAAAGCTTCTTTACTTTTCTATGATAAAGAAGAAAAGATTCAATTAAGAGTTAAGGTTGATTGTGAAATCAACAATCAAAATCTAATAACTGAGGAGTCTTGGAAAAAAACTCAACATATAAGTAGAAGGTGCTATTTAACTGATAGTCCTCCAGGAACTAAATCGGAAAAACCGACATCTGGCATGATATCTAAGTTAGAAGATTTTGATTATACAATGGAGCAAAGTGAAGAAGGTTATAAAAATTTTACCGTAATTAAATGTAAAATTAAATCTATTGAATGGCTTTATTTAGCTGCTAAAGGACATAGAAGAGCGAAGTTTGATTTAGAAACCAATAAAAATGCTTGGTTAGTTCCTTAATTTTTTTCTATATTTGATAGTTTCTTTTTTAATTTTGAGGATAAATTTTTAAACCATTCACTCTCTTTACCAGACTCGGGTAAAACAGCTCCATATTCTATCATTTGTGAGGGTGGTAAATCATTAATATAAACCCATACTTGAGTTTCATCCAATTTTGATTTTTTTACTAAAATATTTTTTAATTCTGATATTAATTTATCTTTTACATTTTTAGTTCTTCCAGCTCTAATTTGACCAAGTAAAAATATTGATGGTTCTTTTACTTTTTTACCTCCCATAAAATGATTATTTTTTTTTGTTTTATTAAATATTACTTGAGCGAAATACGTATTTGCACCCGTTACAACATTATGAACTTTGGTAATTCCTTCTGCTAAATTTTTTTGTTGTTTTGAGGTTAAATGAAAGTTTGAGCTTGTTACTGTATAAGTTGGCATAAAGATTAAAATATAGATTTTGAGTATTTTTTCCAATTGTCCTGATAATGTTTGGTATTTTCAAATACAGCTTTTTTTTCTTCTTCAGTAACTTCTCTTACAACTTTTCCGGGTGAACCAATAACTAATGAGTTATCTGGAATTTCTTTATTTTCAGTAATTAAAGCTTTTGCACCAATGATACAATTTCTTCCAATCTTAGCATTATTTAAAATTACAGCCCCTATTCCAATCAAACTGTTATCCCCTATCGTACATCCATGAAGCATTACCATGTGTCCAACTGTTACATTTTTTCCAATTTTAAGAGGATAACCAGGATCTGTATGTAAAACACTTCCATCTTGAACGTTTGATCCCTCGCCTATATGTATGTTTTCGATATCACCTCTTAAAGTTGCATTAAACCAAATGCTTGTATTTTTTTCTAACGTTACATCTCCAATTATCGTAGCATTTGGTGCGACCCAATTTTCGCCAGAATTTTTTGGTTTTTTATTTTCCAAATCGTAAAACATACTTTATATAATACTTAACATGGCATTAACCAAAACTCCAATATGTGATTTCGGTAAAAAGGCAGATAACTTCGAATTAAAATCAACAGATAACAAAGTCATTTCACTAAATGACATCAAAGGTGAAAATGGAACATTGATAATGTTCATATGTAATCATTGTCCCTACGTTAAAGCCGTAATACAAAATATTGTCGAAGACTGTAAAAAATTAGAAGATAACGGAATTAAATCAGTAGCAATCTGCTCAAACGATGTAAAAAATTATCCGGAAGACTCATTTGATAATATGATTAAATTTTCAAAAAATCATAATTTCAACTTCCCTTACTTATTTGATGAAACTCAAGAAGTTGCAAAAGGCTACGGTGCAGTTTGTACTCCAGATTTCTTTGGTTATAACAAAAATTTAGAATTGCAGTACAGGGGAAGAATAAGAGAATTAAAAGAACTTAAACCAATTGAAGATGGGGAAAGTGATTTATATTTAGCAATGAAAAAAATTGCTAGTACTGGAAATGGTCCTGAAAATCAAATTCCAAGCATGGGTTGTAATATTAAGTGGATAAATAATTAATGTATCTTATCGTAACAAGATCCTTTCCTCCAGACACTGGAGGTATGCAAAGTTTAATGTGGGGCCTTACAAATACAATTTCAAAAAATTATATGGTCAAAGTTTTTGCAGATGAAAGTGATAAAAATAAAGATATTGATAAATCGGTTTCTTTTTCAATTGAGAGAATTGGTGGCCCGAAGATTATTAGAAAGTACAGGAAAGCATATCTTGTAAACGATTTTTTAAAAAATAATAAAAATATTAAGGGAGTTATTGCTGATCATTGGAAAAGTTTAGAATTAATAAATACAAATAAAAAAAAAATTTGCTTAATTCATTCAAAAGAAATTAATCACCAAAAGGGAAGTTTATTAAATAAAAGAGTTTTAAAAGTTTTAAATAATGTTGATTATGTAGTTTCAAATTCACAATTTACTAAAAATCTTGCTATTAATTGTGGCGTAAATAATGATAAAATAATAGTAATTAATCCAGGTGTAGAACCATTAAAAGAAATAGATCCAAAATCTTTAGAGGAGGCAGAAAATTTATTTCAAAATAAAAGTCCTAGATTGATAACTGTTTCAAGATTTGAAAAAAGGAAAAATCATGAAAAAATTATTATGTCATTAAGGAATTTGAAACAATTATATCCAAATATTTTTTATGTTTGTATTGGTTACGGAGAAGAAGAAGAAAATATTAAAAACCTTGTAAAGGAACTTAACTTAGAAAATCATGTTTTATTTTTAAAAAATATTACTAAGGAATTAAAAAATGCATTACTAGTAAAATCTAATATCTTTGTAATGCCGTCAATTGTTTATAAAAAGTCTGTAGAAGGGTTTGGAATAGCTTATATTGAAGCTGCCCAACATGGTTTACCTTCAATTGGTGGTAAAGATGGTGGAGAGGCTGACGCAATAAAGCATAATGAAACAGGCTTAATTTGCGATGGCAATAACCTAGAGGAGATTTATTCTAGCATAGATTTAATATTAAAAAATAATTCCTATAAAACTTTTATAAATAAAACTAAAGAATTTGCGAAAAAATTTGAATGGGACAATATTATTAAACAATATTTTAAAATTTTGTGATAGTATGTTTTTATGATCGCTAAATTTAATGGAATAATTTATCTTATAATATTCTTAGTGCACTTTGCTGCTTTTGCTTTTTATGCGTTTAGATGCTTATTCACTACTAAAAAATTTGTAGACCAGTATGGAATGGGAGATGGTGCAGCAATTATGACAAGATTTTTTGGTTCCATTTTTGTTGGATCAGTTTTAATGGCTATCTATGTTGGATTTGTTAGACCAGATGGATTAGAAAATACTTGGGCTTTTTTTAATTTAATATTTTTACAAAATGCAGCTGCTTTCGTATTTGCAATTTGGTCACATAAAAAAGGAAATTTAGGAACAAATGAAAAAACTTCAATTGAAGGCATTATTGCACCTGGAGTTCTGACTTTATTGAGTGCTATTTTGTGCTACGGTCTATCTGATAAAATCTATACTTAAATTCTTTCGATTATATATTCAAAAACTTTTTCTGGACTTAGTTTGTTTAAATCCTCGACCTGAACAGCTTTAAAATTTTCTCTCTCAATGCTTACCTTATACGCTGTTGTGTGCGATCCAAAAAGGGCTAAACCTTTAGATAACAAGTGGGCCGCCATATGTGCTGGACCTGTATCATTTGCAATTACAAAACTGCTACCTTTTATTAATGAAGAAAGTTGAGAAATATCCAATGCTTTTTCATTATCTAATATATTTATTGCATCAAAATTTTTAGCATCATTTAATTCAGTGGGACCTGGAGCAATCAAGATTTTATATTCGTCTTTATAATTATTTTTTATTAAATTTATTAGCTTGTTATAATAAGGCCATTTTTTTTTTGTTAGATGTGGTGAGCAAAAAGGAAATAAAAGTATATATTTTTTTAAATTAAATTTATTTATTATTTCACCAATATCTGAACAAGACCAGTTAAAATTTGGTTTCATTGTATTTTTTGTTGATAAACTAGAAGTTTTAAGTTGATGATCAAAACGTTCTAAAACTGATTTTTTATCAAATTCTTCTTTATTTGTGCCTTTTGGTAAAGTTGTATCTGAACTGGACCATTTATCTAAATTTGAATTTGGAAATAGGATTCTTTTATAAAAGTTTGTTCTCGACGAATTTTGTAAATCATAAACTTTAATAAATTTAAAACTCTTTAGTTTTCTCATAAGAGAAAAAAGATAGATAAGATTAAACCTTGATAATCTTTTGTCTAAAATGACCTCGTTTATAAATGGATTCATTTTAAATAGTTCAAAATATGGTTTTGTGGTTAAAAGGTGTATTTTAGAATTTTTATGATTTTCAAATATATCTTGAATTGCACCGCTTGCTTGGGCTATATCTCCTAAAGAACCATGTTTGATAATTAAAATATTAGACATATTTTAAACAACTTAGCATAATATAAATTTTTATGAATAAAATTATAATTGAAGTTTCGTTTGGAGAGCTCTTAGATAAGATTTCAATTTTAGAGATCAAACAGGAAAAGATAAAAGATCCTCAAAAGCTAAAGTTTATCAATAAAGAACATTCTATTTTAAAAGATCAATATAAAAAAAATATTAAATCTGATGATAAAATCAATAATCTTTATCAATCACTAAAAAAAATAAACGCAAAGCTTTGGATTATTGAAGATGACAAAAGACAATGTGAAAAGGATAATGATTTTGGGGAAAAGTTTATTAAACTTTCAAGAGATGTCCATTTTCTGAATGATGATCGTGCAAAAATTAAATTAGAGATCAATAATCATACAGGATCTACAATCAAAGAAATTAAAGAGTATACTAATTATTAAATGGGCCTTCACTTTTCAGAAGAAGAATTTAAATCAAGAAAATCTAAAGTTTTGAATTCAATGAAAGAGCAAAATATAGATGCTCTTTTAATGTTTAGGCAAGAATCTATGTATTGGTTAACTGGCTACGATACTTTTGGTTATGTTTTTTTTCAAACATTAGTTTTAGACAAAAATGGGAACGTAATACTTTTAACAAGAGCTCCTGATTTAAGACAAGCACAAAATACTTCAAACATAGAAGATATAAAAATTTGGGTTGATAAAGATGGATCAAACCCAACTGATGATCTTAAAATCATTTTAGACGAATTAAATCTTAAAGGAAAAAAATTAGGAGTTGAATATGAAGCTTATGGACTAACTGGTCGTAATGCACTTCGACTTAACAAATCTTTAGAAAATTATTGTGATGTTGAAGATAAGTCAGACTTAATAACAAAGTTAAGAGTTGTAAAATCCAAAGAAGAAATTCTTTATGTAAAAAAAGCTGCTGAGCTCGCTGATAAAGCTTTAGATGAAGTATGGAAACATGCAAAAGCAGGTGTAAGCGAGTCTAAGATATTAGCTGAAATGAATAGAGTTATATTTGAAGGTGGTGGCGATTATCCTGCAAATGAATTTATTATTGGTTCAGGAAAAAACGCTCTTCTTTGTCGATATCAAGCTGAAAAACAAATCTTAAATAAACAAGATCAATTAACTATTGAGTGGGCTGGAACATACAGACATTATCATTCTGCAATGTTTAGAACTATTCCTATAGGAAAAGCTGATCCCGAACATCAGAAGATGCATGAAGCTTGTTTAGAAGCATTAAAAAATTGTGAAAATAAATTAAAACCACAAAATAAAATTGGAGAAGTTTTTGATGCTCATGCAAAAACTTTTGATGATTTTGGTTTCAATAAATCAAGAATGAATGCCTGTGGTTATTCTTTAGGTGCAACTTTTTCACCAAATTGGATGGACTGGCCTATGCTGTATACTGAAAACCCTTATGTGATTGAGGAAGGAAATATATTTTTTATGCATATGATATTAATGGACTCTGAAAATCAATTAGCTATGAATTTAGGGGAAACATATTTAGTAACTAAAAATGGCAATGAAAGACTTGGTAATCATAAACTAGACTTAGTTATACTTTAATTAAAACTATATTTTTTTTCTAAAAATTTAATTACATTATGTATAATAAAAGTCATAAATAGATAAATACCACCTGCAACAATAAAGACCTCAATCGGTTTAAAAGTTGTGGAAATTATATATTTTGCAACACCAGTTAAGTCCATAATTGTAACAGTGCTTGCTAAAGAAGTTCCTTTCATCATTAAAATTATTTCATTTCCGTATGCTGGAAGAGATTGTCTAATAGCTATAGGAATTTGTATTTTATAGAAAATTATCTTATTTGATATTCCTAAACTTCTGCCTGCTTCTACTATTCCAGGTTTAATTGTTTGAAACGCAGATCTTAATATTTCAGATGTGTAAGCACCCGTGTTTAAAGCAAAGGCAATTATTGCACACCAGTATGGTTCTTTTAAAATGACCCATAAAAATGTTGATCTTAAGTATTCAATCTGACCCAGGCCAAAATAAATTATAAATATTTGAACTAATAAAGGTGTGCCCCTAAATACGTAAGAGTATCCATATGCAAACTTATTTAGAAAAATATTTTTATTTAATCTCAGAATTGCAAAAAATAATCCAACAAACAATCCAATAACTAAAGAAGCCGATAAGAGTTTTAAAGTTATAACAGCAGCGTTTAATAATTTTGGAAAACTATTTGCCATTAATTCTAAATCCATCAATAACCCCTGCTATATTTAGCTTCTAATTTATTAATTATCTTCATGCTCAAAAATGTTAGCATTAAATATAAAACAGCTGCAAAAGAGTAAAAAAATAATGGATCTCTTGTAGATCCTGCAGCAATGTAAGATTGTCTCATAATTTCCACCAAACCAGTTACAGATATTAAAGAAGTATCTTTTAGTGTAATTTGCCAAACATTACTCAAGTTAGGAATAGCTAATCTTAAAGTTTGAGGAAGTATTATTTTATAAAATTGTGCAAATTTACTCAAACCCATTACTTTAGCAGCTTCAAATTGACCTTTATCAATAGATTGTATCGCTCCTCTAAAAACCTCAGTGGAATACGCACCAGAAATAATTCCAATTGCAAATGAACCAGTAATGAATGCATTAATTTCTATATATTCAGTATAACCAAAAATTGATGCAACAAACATTACTGCACCACTTCCGCCAAAGAAAAGTAAATATATTACTAATAGTTCAGGGACTCCACGCACAACCGTTGTGTAAGAATTTCCAATAAGATTAAATAATTTATTTTTTGATAATTTGAGAGGAGTAAATATTAAAGCAAAAAGAAAACCTATTAGCATAGCTGTTATTGAAACAGCGATTGTCATTAAAGTGGCAATAAATAATTCATCGCCCCAACCAGTTTTTCCAAATGCTAGAAGTTCCATAAAGACTGGCGACTATATATTATAGTCGCCAAATCTAAAATTAATTACATAGAAGCGTCAAAACCGAACCACTTAGTAGCTATTCTACTAATGTCGCCATTCTTTCTCGCCTTATCGATTGCTTTGTTAAAAGCATTTAAAAGTTCCGTATCATCTTTTCTAATACCAACTCCCACACCATTACCAAAAGCACCGCCTGAAAAAGTAGGGCCAACTAAAACTACTGGTTTACCAGATTTTTCTGCATAATCGCTAAAAGCTACTGCAGCAGCTAAAGCGGCATCACATCTTCCTGATGCTAAATCTAAGTTTACCTCGTCTTGAGTTTTATATGTTCTGACATTTACTTTTCCAACATCACCTGAGTCTAAAAAGTTCTGGTGAATTGTTGCTGTTTGAACACAAACAGTTTTTCCAGCCAATGCGGCAGTTAAAGTTTTTAATGCTTTTTTTGCAGCTGCATTAGGTTTAGTAAGGTTAATTCCTGCAGGTGTATCCATACCCTCTAAACTTGAACCTTTCATGACTGCTAATGAAGCAACCTCATCTGCATATCCTTGAGAAAAACTAATTGCTTTTTGTCTTTCTGCAGTAATTGACATTCCTGCCATGATAGCATCAAACTTTCTCATTATAAGAGCTGGAATCATGCCATCCCAATCTTGTTCAACTATTTCGCACTGTTCTCCAATATATCTACAAAGCGTCCAAGCTAATTCAACCTCAAATCCAATAAGTTTGCCTGAAGCATCTTTTGAATTCCAAGGAGGATAGGCACCTTCAGTTCCAATTTTTATTTTACCAGCATTAGCACTTCCTGCTAACAGTAAAGATACTAAAACTGTAAAAATTATTTTTTTAAATGTATTCATTATTTCCCTCCGTAAAAGAATAATTATTTCACAATTTTGATGAATTAAAAAGAAAATTCTAGTGATTTATTGAAGACGAAAAATTCCAGGAACAGTCGAAACTAGGTATATAAACTCTATCAAGAGTAGCATTTCCAAAATTTTTATTAAATACTTTTAGCCATTTGTCTACTTGTTTAGGTTTCTTGTCTTGGCTACCTACCTGAGCAGTGATAACTCCGTTAGGTTTTAATATTCTTACTAAAGAATCCATATTCTTAGCAGCTAAATCAATACAGAATTGATCATCATTTAAATCAACAAAAATTTTATCATATCTGTCATCTTCAATTTTTTTAATACTTTCAAATGCATCTCCCCAAATACATTTAACTGAGTTTTTCTTTGTTGCTTTATTTCCGATTGAACCAAGATGTTTTTCGCAAACTTCGACTACTTCAGGATCTAGCTCGAACCAATCTATGTACCCAAATTCTTTAGAAATACATTCTCTAGCTACACCCCCATCTCCGCCTCCTATAATAGCTGCTGTTTCTTTGTCTTTATTTAATTTCAGTCCAGCATTAACAAATGTGCCGCTATAAAGGTGCTCGTCTTTAGTTGCAACTTGAATTTCATTATCAATAAATAAAGACTTACCAAATTGTTCTAAATCTAAAATTTCAATATGCTGCCCTACTTTTGAAGTGAAGTCCTCAAGCACATTTTTAACCACATATGATTTTTGTAATCCTGGAGAGCTATATATATCGTGATATAGAGCTATAGTATCTCTATTGAATTCTTTTTTTACAATTCTTTTGTGTTCAATTTCTTTTTTAATTATATCTATTGCAATAGAGGGAGAAATTCTTCCACACGTAAAAAAATCGAAACTTATAATCCCATTTTCTGGAAAAGTATGAAAACTAATATGACTTTCTGCTAACAAAGCAACTAATGTAAAGCCTTGGGGTTTAAATTTATATTTGGATATTTCCAAAACTGTGACTTTTGCTTTTTTAGCAATTTTATAAACTAATTTTTCATAAAAGGATGGATCGTATTCTTTTTTCGTCCCAATAATGTCTAATGTTATATGCTCCCCAACTTTAGTCATAAAAAATTATTCACTTTTATAATATTTTACTTTATCTAAAATTTTTTCCATCTCTGAAGATGAAAGAATCTTAGGTTCTCCTAACTTTAAAGCAATTACATATTGATGACAAATATTTTCTACTTCTTGTGCAAGTTCAAAGGCCTGTTTAAGATTTTGTCCAAATGCAACCTGACCATGATTTGACATTAGACAAGCCTTCCTGTTTTCTAATGAATTAATAATATTTTTTGATAACTCAGATGTACCAAAAGTTGCGTAATCTGCACACTTAATGTCGTTTCCTCCTGCTAATGCAACCATATAATGAAAAGCAGGAATAGGTTTTCCATGAGATGATACTGCTGTAGCGTGTGGTGAATGAGCGTGTACTATAGCTCTTGCTTCGGCTTTATTTGTATAAATGTCTTGATGAAATCGCCATTCTGATGAGGGTTTTTTTCCAGAATTAAACCACCTTAGAAAATCTTTCTTTTCTCCTAGTGATAAAAATACAATATCCGCCGGCTTAAGATCTTCATATTTTTTTCCAGATGGAGTTATATAAAACCCATCTACATTATTCTCTTTTGCTTTTACTGATAAGTTTCCAGATCTAAGGGGTGATAAATTTGTCGTGTTAAGCTTTATTGAAAATTCAATTATATCCTCTCTTATCTTTAAATTTTCCATTATTTAATTTCTTTTTCACAGAACTTTTTTGCTTTTTCTAAATCAAAATTTTCTACTTTATTTTTTTGAGCCATTATACATGCAGAAATAGATCTATTTCTGTTATGGTCACTAAATGATAGAACAACAAACATTCCAATAATTATTAAAATTACTAATAAAATATTTTTTTTCATTTAATTACTTGTTCGACTTCTGTCATTTTTTAACTTTTTGGAAAATACATAACCAAATATTAAACCTACCAAAATTAACATATATTTGTAAAACTTAAGGATAACAAAAACAATTGGTAATTCTTTTTCATCTGGGTTTTTATTAAAAAAATTGGTCGAAGCATCTTCATGTAAATCGATTGATCCAAAAATTAGATAAAAGCCATATATAACTAAATAAATACAAGGGATAGTTGATATATATAATAAAGTTTTGTTCTCCTTTATCAAACTTAAAAAATTTGCTGATATCGCTACCATAACTAAACAAACTAATGAAAAAATTAATGGGTTCATTTAAATAATTTAGCTAATCCCTCTTTTGATGCATCACAAATACCTTTTTCTGTAATCAGTCCTGTAATATATTTTGCTGGAGTTATATCAAAAGCTAAGTTCATTGCTTTACTTTTTTTTGGGTAAATTAAAACTTTTTTAATGATGTTTTTTTCATCTAAACCTTCAACATGAGATAATTCTTCGGAATTTCTTTCTTCAATTGGAATGTCTTTAAAATCTTTTATATCCCAATCAATTGTAGAACTTGGTAATGCTACATAAAAAGGAATTTTATTATCATAAGCCGCAAGCGCTTTTAAGTAGGTTCCAACCTTATTACAAACATCGCCATTTGATAGAGTTCTATCAGTGCCAACAATACACATATCAACCTGGCCTCTCTGCATTAAAATTCCACCAGTATTATCTGCAATAATTGTATTTTTAATTCCTTCTTCATTTAATTCAAATGAAGTTAAATTGGCTCCTTGATTTCTTGGTCTTGTTTCGTCTGCCCAAACGTGAACTGGAATTCCATTTTTGTGTGCATGGTAAATTGGTGAGGTTGCAGTACCCCAGTTTATAGTCGCTAACCATCCTGCATTACAATGAGTCAAGATATTAACTGTATCTTTTTTTTTATTATATATACCCTCAATCACTTTTAAACCGTTTAAGCCAATACTTTCACAAAATTTTATATCCTCATCGCAAATTTCCTTCGCCTCTTTTATTGCAATATCTAAAATTTTATTACTATTAACACCTTGTAGTTTTTTTAACATTCTATTGACTGCCCATTTAAGATTTATTGCTGTTGGTCTTGATTTAATTAAATCTTCTGCAGATTTTTTCAAAAAAGATTGATCATTATTTTCTATAATAGATAAAACTAATCCATAAGCAGCAGTAGCTCCGATTAAAGGGGCCCCTCTAACTTCCATAATTTTTATAGCATTGATCGTATCTTTTACTGTTTTAAGATCTTTAATTATAAATTGATGTGGAAGTTTTGTTTGATCAATAATTTTTACAACATTATTTTCAAACCAAATTGTTCGATATTCTTTTCCTTCAATTTTCATTTATTTAAAACTCTACCAGCTACAGTTTTGAGTTTGTCTTTTGTTTTCTGCGTTCTTTTTTCAGGAGCGGTAATAATTGCTACATCTAAACAATTGTTTGTAGGGTCTTTTGGATCAATATGTTTTTCAAAATTATCTATAAGGTTTTTAATCATACTTTTTGCTTTAGCTGCATTATCTAATAAAACTTTTATTACTTGTTGAACATCAACATTTTCATGATCTGGATGCCAGCAATCATAGTCTGTTACCATTGATACAGATGCATATCTAATTTCTGCTTCTCTTGCTAATTTAGCTTCAGGCATATTAGTCATTCCAATTACATCTGCTTTCCAAGATCGATACAATTTGGACTCTGCTAATGTAGAAAATTGAGGGCCCTCCATAACTACATATGTGCCTCCTCTTTGATGTTCTATTTTTTCATTTTTAATAGCTTCCTCACATGCATTCATTAGTCCATTTGATGTTGGATGTGCCATTGAAACATGGGCAACTATCTCATCATCAAAAAAAGTTTTATTTCTTGCAAAAGTTCTATCTATAAACTGATCAACAATAACAAATTTTCCTGGTGGCAAATCATCTTTTAAAGAGCCAACTGCTGAAACTGAAACTATATCTGTAACTCCTAATTGTTTAAGAGCATCAATATTTGCCCTAAAATTAATATTTGAAGGGTTTATAAAATGACCACGTCCATGTCTTGGGAGAAAATAAACTTCTTTATTATTATAAGCTGTTTTTAAAATTTTATCAGAAGGCTTACCCCAGGGTGTATCAAGATCCAATAATTCCCTATCTTTAAATTCTTCAACGTCATAAAGACCACTTCCACCAATTATAGCTAATTTATTGTTTGCCATATACAAAAAATAATTTATTTATTTATATAAATCAAATTAATATGGATTTAAAAGAATATATTAGATCAATACCCGACTATCCCAAAAAAGGTATCTTATTTAGAGATATTACAACCCTTATAAAAAATGAAAAAGCTTTTGAAGAGACTGTAAATCAAATTATTGAAAGATCTAAAAAATTTAATTTTGAAAAAATTGCTGCAATTGAATCTAGAGGCTTTGTGTTTGCCTCCGCAGTTTCCTATATGCTTAAAAAACCTTTCATTCTTTTAAGAAAAAAAAATAAATTACCTGCTGAAAGATACTCTGTTGATTTTGAGCTTGAATACGGTACAGCAACAATCGAAATGCATAAAGACTCGGTTTCTCAGAATGATAAAATTTTAATAATAGATGACCTAATTGCAACTGGTGGTACCGCCGAGGCTGCAGCTGAAATAATTGAAATGGCTAATGGTAAAGTAGCTGGATTTATATTTGTAATTAATCTTTTTGACTTAAATGGATGTGATAAGCTTATAAAAAAAAACTACAAAGTTGAAAATTTAATTAATTTTCCTGGCCATTAAATTATTCGAGATTATCAATTCGAAACCAAGATTTTCTTCCAATCATTGAATTCAGTAGTCCAGAAAATCTTGCGTAATACATTAATTTTTTTTTTTTATTATAAAAAAAACTAAATATTATCATTTTACAAAATGAACGTAATAATTTGCCAAACATCAAAAAAAATGCTTTAAAATATCCATTATGTTTTTTGTGATAATAAAAAGTTGACCACATCCAATGCCAACTTCTAATCATTTCAGACTCGATTTCGTATTTAGGATTTGTTGAAGTTGAACCTTGATTTCCTAAATGAGTTAAAAGTAGCCTTGACGAATTAAATACCTTACCTCCAGACATTTTAACTCTTCTGCAAAAATCTGCTTCTTCAAAATATAAGAAAAAATTTTCATCAAAAAAAGAATCTGTTTTTATATTTTTTGTATCTAATAACATTGAACAACCAATTACATAACCAACTTCTTTAAGAAAATATTTATCAAATTCATCTTTTATTATAGTTCCATCAAGACTTCCGTAGGATTTATGTATAGTCTCATCATTATAAGATGGACCAATAACGCCGAAGTTAATATCTCCATTAAGATAAAAAGTAATTTTATCGAAAAAATCTTTATTATACTCTACATCTGGATTAGAAATGAGAACATATCGGGTTTTAACATTCTGTAAACCTAAGTTATTTGCAGATCCATAGCCCAAATTTCTACCAGAAAGAATAACTTTTACATTGTCATATTTGTTTTCTATTTTTTTCTTATGATTCTCATCGCTTGAATTTTCAACATTAATAATGTTTATTTCTTTTTTTATTGAATTTATGCAGTTAAATAAAATTTCCTCTTTTGTTTTGTATGTAACAATAATTACTGTTAAATCGTTAAGATTATTCATTGATAATTTATTTAGTATATAAATAAATGAATATATATATAAATTTAAATAATGGTCAAAAAAAGAATTATAGTAACTGGAGGCTTAGGTTTTATTGGGAGTAATCTTATTGATTTATTGCTTAATAAAAAATTTGAAGTAATTAATCTAGATAAAATCACTTACTCCTCAAATTTTTATAATACTAAAGAATTTAAGAAAAATAAAAAATATAAATTTATTCAATGTGATCTAAATAATAAAAATAAGTTAGAAAAAATTTTTCGAAAATTTAGACCATCTGGAGTATTTAACTTAGCTGCCGAAACGCATGTAGACAGATCTATAGACAATCCTAAAAATTTTATTAAAAGCAATATACTAGGCGTTTATTGTTTGTTAGAAGTATTTAAAAAATATTCAAAAAAATTTAATACTAAATTAATACATATTTCTACCGATGAAGTTTTTGGAGATGTTTTAAATGGAAGAAGCGACGAAAATTATTCTTACAAACCAAGCTCTCCATATGCCGCAAGTAAAGCTTCTTCTGATCATTTGGTTTATTCCTACGTCAGAACCTACAATATTCCTGCTATCGTCACAAACTGCTCAAATAATTATGGACCAAAACAACACCCAGAAAAATTAATACCAAAACTTATATTTAATATCATAAATAATAAAAAACTACCTATTTATGGAAAAGGTAAAAATTCAAGAGAATGGATATATGTTAATGATCATTGTGAAGCTTTATTAAAAATTTTTAAAAAAGGTAAAACTGGTAATTTTTATAATATTGGATCAAATAAAAACGAAATTAATTTAGAAATATGTAAAAAATTAATAAAAATTGCAAAAACAAGAATTAAATTAGGAAAAAATGTGAAAATAAAATTTGTAAAAGATAGACCTGGTCATGATGTAAGATATGCATTGAATAGTAATAAGTTAATTAATGAATTAAAATGGAGACCAAAGACAAACCTTTCGAATGGTTTAAAAAAAACTTTCATGTGGTATCTAAATAATATTGATTACTACTCTTCTATTAACTTAAAAGATGCGACGAAAAGAATTGGTTTAAAAAAATAAATCAAAAAAAATGAAAGATAAAATTCTTACGAAATATTGGGATAAATTTTATAAAAAAGGACTTATCAAAAAAGAGTCAAGTTTTGCAAGTTTTACTTTAAAAAGAATAAATTTAAAAAAAAATACTATTTTAGATATCGGTTGTGGAAATGGTAGAGATAGTTTCTTTTTTAGTAAGAAAGGTTTCAAAGTTACAGGCATCGACATATCTAAAAAAGCAATACAAAAAAACTCAAAATATAAAATTAAAAATATAAAATTTAAAAGATTTAATATTGGAAAAAATCTACTTAGAGAAAAATTTGATATAATTTATTGTAGATTTTTCCTGCATGCTATAGATAAAAATTTAGAAAATAGCTTGATAAACTTGATTAAAAAATCAAAAAAAAAAGGAACATTTGTATTTTTTGAATTTAGAAATAACAAAGATAAAATTTTTAAAAATTTTGCCAAAAAAACTCATAATACAGTCTGTGAATATGAAAAAGGTCATTTCAGAAGAATTATTGATGCCAAAATTTTCAAGAAAAAATTCTTAAAAAAAACAAGCTCTAAAATTATTTATGAAAAATCAGGTATTAATCTATCAGTTTTAAAAAGTGATAACCCAAATTTGTCAAGAATGATTTTTAAATTTAATGACTAAAATAAAAAAAATTCAAAAATTAAATTTTCAAAATCTTATTCAAGTATCAGCATTATTAAAGAATATTAAACATTTTATTTTTTATGGGACACTACTTGGTCTTATAAGAGAAAAAAATATAATTCCTGGAGATGATGATATTGATATTATGGTTAATATTAAAGATAAAAATAAAGTCTTAAAAATAATGATGCAAAATAAAACTTTTAAATTTAACAAAAAAGTATCTAATAAATATTTTGCCCAATTCATTAAAAAAAAAAATAATATTTCAAGTTTTATAGATTTTTATTTTTTTACTCAAAATTTTAAGAAAAATTTTATTATCGAAAGACATAACTGGCTTGCACATATTAATGATGGTAACTTTGCCTTACATTTTCCAAATAATATGATTTTTCCAATTCGAAAACACAAAGAATTCAAATCATTATCAATACCAAACAAACCCAAATCACTTTTAAAATTTTTATACGGCAAAAGTTGGAGATTACCACTTAAAAAAAATACCGAATATAGGGTAGAGATTAAAAATAATAAACCAATCATAATCAAAAGAAGTTTTATTGGTTCGATTACTCGATTGATAAAAGCAGAAATTAATAAAACTTACAAAAAAACCTAAAAGAAATTATGGTAGCGGGAAGTGGGATCGAACCACTGACCTCGGGCTTATGAGTCCCGCGCTCTAACCAACTGAGCTACCCCGCCATTCAATTCGTATTGATATATAATACTTTTTATTTTTTAAGCAATCAAGAATTGTCTAATTTCCCTTTTTATTGTGTCATATGTGAGTAAGGTTAAATTTACGGTTTCAAAAAAAAGCTAAAAAGAAATTCTAATTATTTCTTTTAATCTTGATTTTTATCACAGTTTATCAATTCTTTGACAATTACGTTTTTTTTAGGTTTTCTAACTTGTCTGTGTATTGCTGCAATATATTCTCCTACAATTCCTAGAAATAAAAGTTGAACACCGGAAAAAAAGAAAATTGCAACTATAATGGTTGATATTCCAGCACCAACATTTCTCTCTGGTAAAAAGAAATAAGTAAAAATTGGTATAAACATATATAAAAAACTTCCAATAGCTAAAATAAAACCAAATATTGAAAATATTCTTATAGGAAAATTGCTAAAAGAAATTATTCCGTTAATACCAACATCAAACATTTTGAATAAATTCATTTTTGATTTTCCTTTTGTTCTTTTTTGCCAGGTGTAATTAATGCCTATTTTATTTGTTGATAAAGTAGAGATTAAACCCCTTGTATATGGATAATAATCATCAAAATTAAGTAGTTCTTTATAAATTTTTTTATCAATTAATTGAAATTCGCCAACGTATGGTGGTATATCAATATCTGAAATTTTCGATACTAACTTGTAATAAATATTTCTTGAAGATTTTAGGAAAAAATTTTCATTTCTTTCTTTTTTTATTCCATAAACAACTTCGAAACCATTTTCCCATTCCTTAATGAAGTCAACTATAAGCTCCGGAGGATCTTGCATATCTATAGGCAACATTGGTATTAATGCGTCACCTTTAGCGTAATTAATTGCATTAAAAGTAGATTTCCATAGTCCATAATTCATTTTATTTAAAATAATTTTTAGATCCTTGTCTGATTTTGAAATATTTTTTAAAATATCTATTGAACCATCAGTTGAATTATTATCTACAATTATCAATTCTAAAGAATAATTTTTTAAATCATTTTCAAATATTTTTTTAATTTTTTCATAAAATATTTGAATATTATCCTTCTCATTATAACAAGGCGCGATTATAGATATTTTTTTCATATTTGAAGAATAAGTTTTAATCTATCTCCTTAAGAAAAATATAACTTGTTGTGAAAGAATTGGCAACCACAATGGCATTGACAGCATCACATATCGACCAGTTTGCTCCATGCTTGCACCTGCCGTAAAAAGTAACAAAGAAATAGGTATCAAAATATCCAGTTTAGAAAAAAAGTATTTTGATTTTTTTAATTTTATAAAAAAAGATAAAAGATATGGCAATAATGTAAATGCAAGTGGAATTACACTATTTGAATAACCCTGTCTAAACATGAACATAGAATAAATTCTTGCAAACCCGTGGGTAAAGAATTTGTTATAAATTCCTTCAGAACCAAGATCGCTTTCATGATAACCATGGTTTAATACAAAAGCGTAAAAAACAAAAGTCATAATAACTAATACAGAACTAACTACTGATGAAATAAAAAAGGGGAGATATTCTTTTTTTTTATTTAAAAAAAATCTTATAAAAAATAATACAGAAAGCATATAAACTACTTTTTCATTAACAAACGCTGCTAAAACTATTAATATTAACCCAAGTTTAAAATTGTCTAAAAAGTATAAAACTATCAAAAAATATAAAACTGCTAGTCTATCTAGCGTAAAAGCCTCAACATATGAAATAAATATGTATGAGAGCATTGAGGTCAAAATACTTGTAGGTAAATCCAGACGCAATTTTTTGTAAGAATATAAGAAACTTAAAGATAAAAAACTACACAAACAAAAATAATTCATGAGCGCACTGCTGAAGGTTGTGCAAATATAATTATCATATGGTACTGGGAAATTAATTTCTCTTGATAGCTCTATACACGGAAAAATTTTATAAATTGCGAATTGAAGCCATAAACCTAAAAATCTAAGGTTTGCTGGAGCCTCAACATCATACTGTTTATCTCCTGTGAGATAATATTCTATGTGATTTTGATAAAGATAATAAGGAATAGATTGTTCTAATTGAATTTTATATGTATATAAAAAATCTCTATATAAAATTATAAACAAAGTAATAAATAAAAAAATTCCAATATTCGACTTTATAATATTTACTAATTTAGGATTAAGTTTCATTTTTACCTATTAGACTATAAAGATATTACAATCAATTTTTTTTATTTATCCAATTGTTTAATATCTTAATATTTAATTCACTTTCATGTCTTGAAATAGCTGGATATTCTGGTTCAGTTTTATTATTTAATATTGAATTTACTATTGACTCAATTTCATAAGAAAAAATATTTGGAAAAACAAACTTATCCTCAAAAATTTTTTTATTATTGACTGTTATTTTCATTGGTGAACAATGCCAACTATCTTCAATTTCAATTGATCCCTTTGATCCTATTATTTTTGTTTTTTTACCTAAATTTCTTTTAAATGAACAACTTACATAAGATTTAAAATTATTTGAAAAATTAATCTCTGTATACGAATCAATATCAACATCTGTTGAGGAATACTCAATTTTAGAATTCTTTAAATCTATCTCTAAATTATTTGGGTCTTTTAACTTAGCAATTAAAATACTAAAAGATGAGGGATAACAACCAAGATCAAATATACAACCACCAGCTAAAGACTTGTTAAACAATCTGCTTTCTTTATTAAATTTAATTTTTTTAAAACCAAATATATTTCTTTTTTCCATTAGATTCATTCCAAAATTTGACTCCATAGAAATCAACTCACCAATTTCTTTACTTTTAATTAATGAAACTACTTTTGATGTTTGTGGATGAAAGCGATACATAAAACCTTCAGCAAAAAAAATTTTTTTGTTATTTAATTTTTCATTAATTTTTTTCATATCCGCTAAAGATGTAGTCGCAGGTTTTTCTGTCAAAACTTTTTTATTGTTTTCTAAACATTTCATTATCCACTTAAAATGAAAATTATGAGGTAAAGCTATATAAATAATATCAATTTTATTGCACGTAATTAGATCTTCATAATTAGAGAAGCAATATCTTTCATCAATATTAAATTTTTTTTTGAAATCTAATAATTTCTTTTCTGTTTTACTGGCTATGCCTAAAAGATTTGCATTGCTAACATCTTCAATTCCTAAAGCAAAATTATTTGCGATTCTTCCTAGACCTATTATGCCCCAGTTTAACATTTTAAATATGAAACATATTATTTATATATAAATTAACAGAAATTAAAATAGTCATTCATTCCTTTTATCATTGTCATGAAATTATGTAAGTTATTACAGCAGTAGCCCGTGCAAAATTTTTTATAGATTTTTTAAAATTAAAAATAAATAAATTTGAAAGTGATCTAAATAAAAATGTAAAAAATCTTTTATAAATGAAAAAACTTTTTTTATTAACTTTAAAATAAATATAAGATGATAAAATATGATGTTTTTGCAATATAAAATAATTTTTAATATTTTTTTTAGTTGAGCCTGCAATTTTATGTTCTGCTCTTGAGTCAAAAGATTTAATAACAGGAATTTTCAAAAATCTATATTTTCTACATAAATCAAAATCCTCCCAATAAATGAAATATTTTTCATCAAATAATCCATGTTTTTTAATCACTTTATTATTAGTCATGAAAACTGCTGCCCAAGAAAAATTTACACACATATCTCCTTCTGGTAAAGCGTTATATAAATTTTGGTTTATTTCATTAATTTTTTCATTTTCACTATTTGAATAAAATTCTGGTAAATTTTCTAATTTATCAATTATTTTTTTATTGTTGTCTATTAATAAAGGCACAGAAAATGCAGCATTAGGATTTTCTTCTAAGGTTTTAATTAATGAATAAATATCCTTAATAGACATCGTTACATCTGGCTCAATAAAGAGTGTAAATTCAGTTTTAACTAAATTAAAAGCTTGATTGCAGGCCTTCCCAAAACCAAGATTTTTTTTTGGTACAATATATTCTGACAAATTTTTATAATTTTTTATTTGATTAATAATTGATTTATCATTTTTCCCATTATCAACAATTATAAACTTTATATCTTTTAAACTTTCTAAACATTTTAAAACCTCCTCAGTTGTTTCATACAAAATTAGTACTGCAGTAACTTTTGATGAATCCATATGAATTTATTGTAGCTTATTTTTAAACAATCCAATCCTTAAAAGAAGATTGATTTTCCTTTATATAACTAGGCAATAAGTCTAATTTTATTTTTTGCAACTTATAGTTTGAAGTATGTTTGTTAGGGTCCGACTTATCTAAAAAATGATCATATATCAATTCATGGTTTTGAATTTTTTTTTTTATTTCTTCAAGGGTTATACCACTGCTTTCAAATTCATTATGATGACCCCCATTTATGCTTTTTTTATATAAATCTTCAGGTGTTTTTAGATTGGTAAAATGCCAACCTCCATCCTTTATTATTTCTAAATTAGATAACTTGTATTTAGAAAAAAATCTATCTAGCCTCCAGGCAGGATATATTTTGTTTTTAATATTTCTTAACCAAGAAAAAGATATCAGACTTTTTTTTTTACATGCTTTGCTACCATGCCACAACATTTTATCAAAAAATAAGTTAAATTTATAATAAAAAAATAATTGTTGAAAAATTATAACTTTTTTTTTTGATTTTTTGAATTGATTTGAATTTAAATTTGGTATTTCATCATTATCACTCATTATTACTAGATCTTCATCTGCTGCTTGTTTTAAGCCTTTTTGCATAAAATTATAAGATTGCTCAATACGTTTTATACTATTCATTCTTTTTTCACCTAAATCTAATTCGTCTTTTACAATTAGATCTGTTGGTTCTTTATCAATTACAAGATATATAATTTTATCTTTAAATTTTTTGTAATTATTAATATCAAAATTTAATTTTTTTTGGTGACCAGCATGTGAAAAAAGTGCCTCAACTACAATAAACTTCTCTACATATTGATTTAATATGTTAAACCTTACATCCATAAGTAATGGCTCATCATAATAGGTTGTGCAATCAAAAATCTTCATAATTTAAATGACACTATTTTACAATTTTTATATTAGCGACATAAAAAGCGAGTACAAAATATTGTAACAATGCATACAAAGCAATAGGTGTTACATACGAAATTTCACTAAAAACTTGCGCACTAACAATAAAACCCATTGCACCATTTTGTAATAAACATTCAACTGTGACTGTCCTCTGAGAGTCGATTCCATCAATAAAAAATTTTGTAAAGATTATAGAAACAAAAAGTACAAAAAATAAAATTATAGGTGCAACTATGCCTACGTATTGAAAATATCCACCCAGGTTCATCCTTTCTTGATATACAGCAACTAAAATAATTAATAAAAAAAGAACCATTGATATTTTGTCAAATAAAAGAACAAACCGTTTTTTAAATATATTAAAATATTTATTTGTTAAAATTCCTAATATTGTAGGTATTGTTATAATAATAAAAATTTTAAAACTTATATTTTTAATTTCAAAGTTTTTTATTGGTTCGTGCATAATTAATTCAAATAATACTGACAACCCAATAGGAATAGTTATTATAGACATCAAGCTACAAATAGTAGTTATGGCAATAGAAAGTGAGATGCTTCCGTCAACTAATCTTGCAGCGTAGTTTGAAATAGTTGCAGATGGTAATAACAAAAGTAAAAGTATACCAACTTTTAATTCATTAGGCATAGGATAAAAACTGACAATAATTAAACCAATTAATGGTAAAAAAATTAGCTGACAAATAAGACCACAAATAAGGTTTTTTGGATTTTTTAATAATTCAAAAAAATTTATAAAGTTTAATTTTAAACCAAGTGAAAACATAATAAAAAAAATTGCAAATGGTCCAACTAATTTTACAAATTCCATAATTTTATTAAGCTTTTTTTTTAATAATTTTTTAAATTTTAATTTAATTGATATAAAATAAATTAAAATGAAAAAAATTGTTTTTATTATAATTTTAACTATTTTAAACGGAAAATTTGCCTATTCTGATGCAATTAAGATTATCGATGGCGATACTTTATGGATTGGAAATCACAAGATCAGATTTTCAGGAATAGATGCTCCAGAACTTAAACAAATTTGTTTCAAAAATGGTGAGGAAATACTTTGTGGGATTTTGGCTAAAAAAGCTCTCAAAAAAAAAATTGGCAATAACATTCCGAAATGCATTAGCGAAGGGCAAGATAAATATAAAAGGATTTTGGCAGAATGTTTTGTTAATGGAAAAAGCCTATCAAGATTTTTAGTAAGAAATGGTTACGCTTTTGCTTTCAGAAAATATTCAAAAAAATTTATAAAGGATGAAGATTATGCAAAAAAGAATAAATTAGGTCTCTGGTCGATGAAATTTATTTACCCTTGGGAATTTAGAAAATTATAAATTTATAAAGATGCTATAATTCCAGTAATTACTATTACTGAACTAATTAAACCAAAAAATACTAAATTTTCTTTTTTTTGCTTTTTCTCTTCTTCCCTAACTCTTGACATAAGATTGTTTATATCTACCTTGTTAGAGATTTTAGATTTTGAGTAAGGATTAACAATTTTAACAACATCATTAGTATTTGGGGTCTCAATATGTTGTTCAGTTTCTGCTAATCTTTCTCCACTCATGATTAATTAAAACATGATTTTGCCTAAGAAACAATATTTGCGTTAACCAATTTGGGTTTGACCCAAAATGATTTGTGTCCATAATGGGTTTGATATATATCAATTAAAATGAAAACAGATTTTCCGAGTATATCAAAACAACTTACATCAGAGCAAATGTTTGCATCGATAAACAAAAATTTCTCTGAAGTCACCAATCCATGGTTTAACTTTCAAATGGAATGGTTACGTTCAGCTTATTTTTCTTTTAAAGACCATGACAAATATTTAATAATTATTTATTTAGTCCACAAAACTATGAAATTTTTTTCGAATAATTTAGTTAAATTAGATTATGATAACTATTACTTAAAAGATAAAATTGAAATTTCAAACTTCAATATTATTAATATTTCTAAAGATCTTTTTATTACTAAAGAAACAGCGCGAAGAAAAGTTTTAGAACTTGAAAAAATTGGTGTTTTAAAAAGAGATAAAAAAAAAATAATTTTAGACAGAAAAAAACTAGATTTTCAAAAACCTGATAAATCTATTGGAGGAATTTCTTCTTTCTTATCAAGAATTACTGGTATTTTATATAAAAGTGGAGATATTGATAAAAAATATTCAAAAGAATTTATAGAAAATTATATTAGAAAGAATTTTACTAATTGTTGGAGATTGTTTTATGAAATGCAAATACCCCTAGTTTTGGGTTGGAAAAAATCTTTTGGTGATTTCGAGACATGGCATATATGGGGAATTATAGCTACACAAGACAGTTTTAAAAATGAAAAAGTTTATAATTCCTTTAAAGGTAGAGAAGAACTTATAGAGAATATGCTATCTCAAAAAAATTTTGGAATAAATGCCATGACAGTATCTGAATTATCTGGAATACCAAGAGCGACTGTTGTTAGAAAAATAAATAAATTGTTAAAAAAAAAGTTATTAACAGTGGATGAAAAAAAACTTTATTATCCCGGTAAAGGAGATTTAAAAAAACATTTAGACCTAAACACAAGAGCTATCCAACTATTATCAGTTTTCTGCTGTAAAGTAGTAAATTTAATTCGAATTAATTAAGAAAGTTTAATATTTTTATCTTTCAAAGGTTTTAATTCAATATTAATAGGATATTTTATTTTTTCAACTTCTATATATAATTTTTTATTTTTTAATTCTTCTATTGAATTTTCAGAATTCACATATCCGAAAGATAAATTTTTATTAAAATTAAACGAATAATTACCTGAGGTACTTCTGCCAATTATTTTATTTTCTAGATAAATAGGTTCTTCATGTAACAACAAAGGTTCGCCTGGTTTTGAGTTTTTAAGAGAAAACATTGCAAATTTCTTTGATGGTTTCTTATCTTTAATTTTTAATAACTTATCCTTTCCAATAAAGTCTATATTTTTTTTATAACTAATGGCAAAAGCTAAACCTGCTTCATATTGATTTTCTTCAGGTGAAATATCATGCCCCCAGTGTAAAAAACCACTTTCCATTCTCATAATATCCATTGCATGCATCCCACAAAGCGAAAGATTGTGATTTTTTCCTTCATTAATAATTTCCTCGTATAATTTTTTTGCGTCTTTAACACTTGTATATAATTCAAAACCTAGTTCTCCTACATAAGATAATCTTTGAGCCCAAACTTTTATCTCTTTAATATTTAAATATTTTCCATGACCGAATTTTAAACTTTTTTTTGAAATATCATCTGTGGTTAGTTTTGAAATTAAATTTCTACTTTTTGGGCCAAAAATGCCAAAACAGCTTATTTCGTCAGTAACATCTTTAAATTCAATATCATTAGATAAATATTTTTTAATATGATATTTATCATGCTCTCTATTTGCGGCAGAGGTTACAATTCTAAAATAGTTTTTTTTTAAACAAATTGTTGTAAGGTCAGTTTCTATGCCTCCATCTTTATTTAGCATTTGAGTATAAGTTGATTTGCCAGGATCATTCTTAATATTTGCTGTGCAAATTTTCTGCAATTCTTCATGTATGTTTTCTCCTTTTAAATCAAATTTAGAAAACGAGCTCATTTCAAAAAAGCCAACATTTTTAGATGTATTAATCGTTTCAAATTCTGCAGATGGGTACCAATTTTGATAATTAAAACTGTATTCGTATATAGGTTTTTTTCCATTTATAGCAAACCACATTGGTCTTTCATAACCTCCAGCTACACCAAAACATGCTCCCATATTTTTGAGCTCTTCATGGATAGCTGATTTTTTTTGGTTTCTTGAGGTTGTATGTTGTTTATAGGGCCAATGCATTCCATATAGATCACCAAGTGTTTCTGTCACTCTTTCCATTATAAATTTTTTCGAAGAATGAAACTTCTGAAATCTTTTTATATCTAATGAGAATAAATCTTCGTTTATATGATCATTGATCATCCATTCTGCTGTTGCTCTTCCTGCCCCGCCCGCGCTTGCTATGCCAATACTGTTAAAACCACAACAAGTATAAAGTTTTTTAACTTCAGGGGTTTCACCTAAAAGATATTGAGTATCAGGGGTAAAAGACTCAGGACCTGAAAAAAATTTTCTTATTCCAGCATCTTTTAAAATTGGCAATCTATGAAAAGATTTTTCTAAATAAGGTTCAAAGTGATCAAAATCGTCTGGGAACTCTCCGAATGAAAAATCTTCGGGAACAAATCCTTTATCTTTAAAAGCAGGTTTAGCGTTTGGTTCAAAGATACCAACTAGCATTTTTCCAGCATCCTCTTTTAAATATAAACATGCATTATAATCTCTTAAAACAGGTAAATTTTTTGGCAAATCTTTCATGGGTTCTGTTATTATGTAAAAGTGTTCGTTAGGGTATAAAGGAATACTTACATTTATTTCCTCACCAATTTGCCTAGACCACATACCGGTTGCTAAAACTATGTATTCACAATCAATTTTTTGATTATTAGTTTCTACACCTTCTACTCTTCCATTTTTAACAAGAATTTTTTTAATTGGTGTGTTCTCGTAAATTTTAACACCTTCCATTTTAGCAGCTTTAGCAAGCACGTTTGTTACGCCTACGGGGTCGGCTTGACCGTCATTAGGCATATATACACTTCCATGAATATCTCTATCTTCAATTACTGGATACAGCTCTTTGGTTTGTTTTTTATTTAAAACTTGAACTTCAACATTTGAAAGTTGTGCAGTAGTTGCCTGCCTTAAAAGTTCTTGCATTCTTTCTTTTGAAGAAGCAATAGTGATTGCGCCATTTTGTTTCAAACCAGTAGAAAGCTCAGTTACTTTTTCAAGTTCTTTATATAAATCCAAAGAATATTTTCTTAATTTGGTAATTGTTTGGCTTGCTCCAAGTTGTCCAACCAATCCTGCAGCGTGCCAAGTAGTACCAGATGTTAATTGGTCTCTTTCAAGTAAGATTATATCTTTCCATCCAAATTTTGCTAAATGATAAGCGCAAGAACATCCGGCAATTCCACCGCCTATTACTACTACTTTTACATTTTTTGGCAAAGTCTGATCCATATATAATTTAAAAGTTAATTATTGTTTTTAAAGATATGTTTCATAGATAACTAATTTTTTTCTGTATACCAATTGTTTCCTAAGTTTATTTCATTGCTCATTATTCTTCCTAGTATTGGGCCTTTTTTGAAAGGAATATCAAATTTTTGGTCTTTCTCGGCTTGATTTACTAATGATGTAAGTACGTGATCAAATGAGTCCATAAAACGTTCATCTTGAAATTCATAATTAATTGGTTTTTTATTTTTTAAAAATTTTTTAATAACATCTTCTAAGCTATTATTTTTATTAATTCTTCCGATTATGAATTTTTTATTTCCTTTTCTGTTTAAAAATCCAGCCTCCCTGTATACAAAAACATCTCCATATAGATCTATAGCAACTGACATTTGAGTAAACCCAAAATTTCTCATTTCCTTATGAGTTACTTTGATCAACTGTTTATCAAAAATATTTTTATAGAGCGCTTCCAAAGAATACCCATAATCTACATATAACTCTGGGCATAATTTAGATTTATTTATTTCAAACTCTCCAAGTTTATCTATTAATATATTCCTTACCTTTGTATCCATTTTGGTACTTAATTTATATTTTCTTTCTTCATCAAACTTATCGTCATTTCCCGTTACACTTTGGTAATCATCTCTCAAAGTCAAAAAATCTACACCTCTTCCATTATCTACATTTTCATTAATACTTTTAACTAACTCTAAAATACCATTCAATTGATTTACGTTTTCTGGAATTACTATAAAATTAAATCCAAATTTTAAATTTTTATTATTAATATTTCTTAATTTTAAAAAGGAAATTGTATTTTTTTTAACAATATCAAAACTTTTTTCAACTCTAGTTATAAATTTGTAACTTTCCTTATCAATACCATAAAGAGAAATTCTTAAGGAGTCCAAATCCCAAATACCTGGAGTTCTTTTAAGAAAGTTTTCTGTTAAAGAGTAACCATTTGTAATTAACGGAACTCTGATATCATTATTTCTTGCTGATGAAATAATCTCACCTATTTTTGGGTTTGTTAATGGTTCCAACCCTCCAGAAATAGATAGGGCTGTTGAATTTCGAATTTGAGAGAAAAGTTTATCAAAAGTTAATTTTGATTCATTTAATATAGAAGTTGGATATTTCTCTGATTGATTTCTTCCACAAAAACCACAATAGAACATGCACGAGACTCCTGGAAAAAGAGCTATTCTTTGTGGAAATTGATAATTATTCTCTAGAGTTTGTTCTGTTGTTTTTGCAAAAGGCATTATAGTATTCCAATATTTTTTTCCTATCCCAGATTTTGTAATTAAATTTTGAGCAATAGAAGAAGCTCTAATTGCATCATTTAAAAAAACTAAATCATTTTTATTAGACAAACCTAAAAAATTAAATATTTCTTCTTGAGTAGAAAGAGGTTGTTTTGAAAAACGATCAATAATTTGAAGAAAATAATTAAAATATTTATCTTCTAAATAGATATTATTCGATTTTTTTTCTTTTATATAATTATTGTAATAATTTTTTAGTTCGTCTTTACAATTTTCAATAATTTTATTATTTATCATATATTCTTTTTTATCCTATTAATTAACTTAATACAATTTACGGCTTTTAAATTATTTTTATCAAAATTTTTTCTTTTAGAATATATGACATTCAATAACATATCTTTAACAGGATTATTTTTAAATTTGTCAAATCTAGTATTATTTATCTTATGAATTTTATACTCACTATCAATATTATAATAAAATTCAAAAATACATTTATTTTTTAATACTATTTGAAATTCAAGTTTTTTTTGATTTATGCTAGTATTAATTTTTCTTATATTTTTATTTAAAATAAAGTCATTTAGTAAATATAAATCATGATATGCAAGCCTATTTAACAAAGATAATGAAGAACCTTTGTCTTTTTTTGTTCTTAAAATATAATTTTTAACATTTGATATTTTTAACTTTTTTTTTTTATATTTTTCAATGTCATCAATATACATTTTAACACCTTTTTTCTTTGAGATATTAAGAAGCTCTTTTGCTTTTGCCTCATCAAGAGTTAGAGGTTTTTCACAAAAAACATTTATTTTTTTTTTTAGAAAATACTTAACTATTTTATAATGAGTTTCATTTGGTGTTAGCACAAAAACCCAATCGATTTTTTTAAAATTGTTTTTATAATTGTCTTTACTTCTGAAAATGAATTTTATATTCGAAATTTTTTTTAATTCTCGAATAATTATCTTGCCCCACTTTCCACATCCTATTACGCCAACACTTTTTTTTATCATTATATAATATTTTCTAAGTTTTTAGCTATTCCAATGCATGTATTCCATTTTCCTGAAAATATTGAAATTATTTTTTTATTTACTTTTGTAATTTCATTTAACCTTTCATCAGTTTTCTCTTTATGAATTTTGATTACTCTAGTGACGAAAAAAGATCCAATATATTTAGAATTTTTGAGAAATGGTAAATATAAAGAACCATGTTTTATGAAATTTTTGAATTTTGATATTTTAATATTTTTAACAATACCTGAATTAAGATATTTTTTGTTTCTATTTTTAAATTTAGGATATTTATTTTCTAAAACTTCCAATTTTGAATTTTTAACATCGCTTAATAAATGATATTTCGTACCAATATATGGGTCTAAGCAAACAAACTTTCCGTCAATTACCATACAGCTTATATTTTTATATTTTTTTGGAAGTTTAATTATAATTTTTTCTACAAGCTCATACTTGTAGTTATTTTTAATTTTTAGTCCCAAGCTATTAATAACTGTATTATTTTGATCATAAGTAGCTACGATTATTTTATCATAATCTTTAATTAATTTTTTATTAAATTTTGTATTATAAAAGATTTTTACTTTATTTTTTTTAAGCTGTCTTTTGATAATATTTCTTGCTTTGAAATAATTAAGATTTTTTTCATAGGAAAGTATTTGGCCTTCTATTTTATTACTAAATTTTTTTGTTTTTATTTTTTTATATTTTAAATTATTTTTCTTAAGAAATAGAAGGTACTTTTTGAAACTAACCTTACTTTTTTCTTTAGAAATGCCATAAAAATTTTTTGTTTTACCAAAAATATTTTGACCAAAAAACTTTATAAAATCTTTATAGTGCTTTTTAATTTCTTTAACAGTTTTTTGTGATCTAGGATAATGATAACCTAAATGAAATCTTAATTGATTTGCTAATGATGCTCCTTTTAGAATATCTTTATTTTTTTCATATATATGGACTTCGTGTTTATTAGATAACCTTATTCCACAAATAGTTCCAAAAAAACCAGCTCCTATAATGGCAATTTTCATATGTGATAAATTACATTATTTATATAACTATATGTTATTAATAAAAATAATAAATTAAAAAACTTTGATTTAAAAAAATATTTTTTTAAAAATTTTAATTATTTCTCAGAACCAGCTAAAAATACTGTCCTAAAAAATTATTAGTTTTATGCAGTGAAATCTCTTTAAATGTTTACAACATTTGTAAACCAATGCCAGTTTTTGGGTAAGTATATAAATTATAATTGGCTGTTAATTCTTGTCCGGCCTTTATATCTTTTGCAGCAACCATAAAAAAATATTTTGCATCAGGTTTTTCTTGTAAGTTAAAAAATACATTTTCTCCATCATTATCGTTTCCTGGAAATTTTTTTGTATTAGAGTCAACATCTAATATATCTCCAAATTTAAGTTTTGGTAACGTGTCTGTTACCATTCTTACGACTGTTGGTGCATCAGAATGATTATAAAATCCTCCTAAGGGTGTTCTAATATATTTATTTTCAAATTGTTCATCCCTT
>CACELK010000001.1 GCA_902560245.1 uncultured Pelagibacteraceae bacterium | reverse complement strand
TTTCTCATTTCAACTATGTTTGTCATATCCACTTCGTTAAATGTTGTAAGTAAAGCAGCATTCTCCTGTGCTTGTTTTAATCTTTTGGCTATTGTTTGCCTTAACCTTGTCATTTTTATTCTTTCTTCTTGACCATATTTGATTTTTCTCTCTGATGGTCCAGGATTAACTCCCATTAGATTAATTAAATCTCCTTTTAATACTCTTCCATCTTTTCCTGTTCCTTTAACTTTTTGGATATCAATTTTTTTTTCAGAAACTATTTTTCTAACTGCTGGTGAGAGATTACGCTCAACTTCTATTTTTTCCTCAACCTCATTTGTCAAAACCAATGTATCCTCGTCGATAGATGGAGAAACTTGATCCTGCGAATGTTCAAATTCATCTTTGTCTTCTTCTTCACTTTGAATTTTTATTTCTTTTGTTTCAGTTTTTTTTTCAACATCAATTTTGATAACATTGTTATCTTTTTTTTTAGCTTCTTCATTTTTTGAAATATCAGAAGTTTGAATATTTGATCCTGAATTAATATGACCTAAAGTAGACCCCACCTCAACTACATCTCCTTCTTTTGCACTTATTTTACCTAATGTTCCATTAACAGGAGAAGGAACCTCTAAATTAACTTTGTCTGTTTCAAGTTCGACAATCGGTTCGTCTGCTTCAACGCTATCTCCTGCACTTTTAAGCCATTTGGAGACGGTCGCCTCAGTTATGCTTTCTCCTAATTCTGGAACTAAAATTTTTTCACTCATAATCTATTCAAAGACCTTTTCTATTATTTCTCTTTGTTGCTTTATATGCCTTTTTGCATATCCAGTAGCTGGAGATGCTGCAGGATTTCTACCAATATACATGATTTGATTATGTTTAGCTCGTATATGATTTAATGTCCATTGAATATAATCTCGCACTAAAAGCCATGCGCCCATGTTTTTAGGCTCTTCTTGACACCAGTAAAATTTTGCATTTTTAGCATATCTAGCAATTTCTTTAACTAATGGTTTCACTGGAAAAGGATATAGCTGCTCTATTCTAAATATTACAATATCATCTTTTTTATTTTTTTCTCTTGCCTCTAATAGATCAAAGTAGACTTTGCCAGAGCACAGTATAACTTTTTTAATTTTTTCGCTTTTTTTCAACTTTATAAAATCAGTCTCATTAGGATCGATTGCATGATCCCATAAGACTCTATGGAATGAATTTTTGTTGCCAAAGTCATCTAATTTTGAAGTACACAATTTATTTCTCAATAAAGATTTTGGGGTCATAATAACTAATGGTTTTCTAAAATCTCTATGAATTTGACGTCTTAAGGCATGAAAATAATTTGCAGGAGTTGTGCAGTTCATAACCTGCAAGTTATCTTGTGCACATAGTTGGAGAAATCTTTCTAATCTTGCTGATGAATGTTCTGGTCCTTGGCCTTCATATCCATGTGGTAAAAGCATTACAAGTCCACTTGCTCTAGACCATTTTCTTTCTCCTGATGCAATAAATTGATCAATAATTATTTGAGCACCATTTGCAAAATCACCAAATTGCGCCTCCCAAATAGTTAAAGTGCTTGGTTCAACTAAACTGTAACCATATTCAAATCCTAAAACAGCTAATTCTGACAAAAAGCTATCAACTACCTCAAATTTTTTTTGATTTTTTGAAATATTATTTAAAGGAATATAACGTGAATTATCGTCTTGATTTCTTAAAACAGAATGTCTTTGACTAAATGTACCTCTTCCAGAGTCTTGGCCAACAAGTCTTACAGGAAATCCTTCCTCAAGCAACGTACCAAATGCTAGAGCCTCAGCTGTTGACCAGTCTATTTTTTTTTTACTTATAACTGATTGTTTTCTCTGTTCTAAAATTTTAGAAATAGTTTTGTGAACTTTCACTGTTGATGGAATACTGTTAATTTTATCTGAAATTTTTTCAATTTTAGATAAATCTACACCGCTTTTACCTCTTTTATCTTTGCCTTTTTCAGGTTTGTATCTTGACCAAGTTCCCTCATACCATTCTATTTTAGGTTTATAGTCCTTTGCTGTTTTATATTGTTCTTCGAGAAGATTTTTGAAATCATTTTTCATTTTATTAAACTCATCAGAATTTATAGTTCCTTCTTGAATTAATCTGTTTCCATAAACATTTAATGTAGTGGGGTGGTTTCTAATTTTTTTATACATAAGAGGTTGAGTGAATGAAGGTTCATCCCCTTCATTATGACCAAATCTCCTATAACAAATCATATCTATAACAACATCTTTGTTAAACTCTTGTCTAAACTCAATGGCAACTTTTGCACAATGCGTAACGGCTTCGGGGTCATCACCGTTGCAATGCAAAATTGGTGCATCAACAACTTTTCCTAAATCGGAAGGATATGGGCTTGATCTTGCGAATCTTGGGCTTGTAGTAAAACCAATCTGGTTATTTACAATAATATGTATAGTTCCTCCAGTATTATGACCAGGTAAACCTGACATTGCAAAACATTCTGCTACTACACCTTGCCCTGCAAAAGCTGCATCACCATGAATTAATATAGGAATTACTTTTTTTCTATTTAAATCTTGATGAAAAAATTGTTTTGCTCTTGTTTGTCCAAGCACGACTGGATCCACAGCCTCTAAGTGTGAAGGATTATCTGTTAAACTTACATGAACTGGATTACTATCAAACACTCTGTTTGAAGATGCTCCTAAATGGTATTTTACATCACCAGCTGAATCTTCTAAGTTGCTGGAAATTTCACCAGCAAATTCATTAAATATTCTTTTATAAGATTTTTGTAATACATTGGCTAATACATTTAGTCTTCCCCTATGTGGCATACCAATTTTAATTTCTTTAACCCCTAATTGACCTCCTCTCTTAATAATTTGCTCCATCGCTGGAATTAAAGATTCAGCTCCATCTAATCCAAATCTTTTTGTACCTACGTATTTTTTTGCTAAAAACTTTTCAAATCCTTCGGCCTGAATAATTTTATTTAATATTGCTTTTTTTCCATTATTTGTGAAATTAATCCGATTTTCCTCTTTCTCCATCCTATTTCTAAACCAAACTTTTTCTATTGGATCAGATATATGCATATACTCTACGCCAATAGTTGAGCAATAAATTCTTTTTAAGTTAGATATTATTTCATTAACTGTTGAGTATCCTTTCTCCATGTAAGAATGAAGAAAAATTTTCTTATCATAATCTTCCTTATTAAATCCATGGTCTGATGGGTGTAATTCGTGAAGATATTTTCTCTCCATCATTTCTAGGGGATCTAAATTCGCAATCAAATGACCCCTAATTCTATAAGCTCTTATTAAGGCTATTGCTCTTATAGAATCCGCCTTATCTTTTTCAATTTCCTCATTATTATAAAAGTTTTTATTTTCATGAGATTTTTTTTGTAAGTTAATTTTTTTTCTATTTTTATTCCAACTTGGTCCTTCAATTTCTCTAATAATTAAATCAAGATCCTCGCCTAAAGTTTCAAAATATTTTTTCCAGCTTTCAGGAAGGTTTGGATCTTTTTCTATGTATTTAAGATACATATCTTCGATAAATGCACTATTTGATTTACTTAAAAACGAAGTTTGCTCAAACTCTATATTTTTTGAAGAGGACATTAATATTATTCTATTATATTAGCTGTGATTAGTTTTTCAATTAGACAATTTATTTAATAAAGTTTTGCCCATTTCTGCTGGTGATTCAGCTATTGTTATTCCACATTCTTTCATTTTATTTATTTTATCTTGAGCTGTTCCTTTACCTCCTGAGATAATAGCTCCCGCATGACCCATCCTCTTTCCAGGAGGGGCCGTGATTCCAGCAATAAAACCAACTATTGGTTTTTTAATTTTATGATTTTTTAAGAATTCAGACGCATCTTCCTCAGAATTTCCACCTATTTCACCAATCATTAAAATTGATTTAGTTTCATCATCCTTCAAAAATAAATCTAAACAATCAATAAAACTTGTTCCATTTATAGGATCTCCACCAATGCCGATACATGATGATTGACCTAATCCATTTTCTGTAGTTTGAGCAACTGCTTCATAAGTTAAAGTGCCTGACCTTGAAACAATACCTACGCTCCCTTTCTTGTGGATAATTCCAGGCATAATCCCAATTTTACATTCATCAGGAGTAATTATTCCTGGGCAATTAGGTCCTATTAATCTACTTTTTGAGTTCATTAATTTTAATTTAACTTTAAGCATATCTTGAACTGGTATTCCTTCGGTAACACAAACTATGATCTCTATAGACGATTCAATTGCTTCGATTATTGCAGATGCAGCAAATTTAGCAGGAACGTAAATCATGCTTGCGTTAGCACCAGTTTGATTTTTTGCTTCTTCAACAGTATTAAAAACAGGCCGATCTAGATGTACTTGTCCTCCTTTTTTCGGAGTAACACCGCCTACTAAATTTGTTCCATAATCAATTGCTTGTTGAGAATGAAATGTGCCATGAGATCCAGTAAAACCTTGGCAAATTACTTTTGTATTTTTATTAACTAGAATTGACATTTTATTTTATAGCCTCAACAATTTTTTTTGCTGCATCATCTAAATTTGCGGCTGAAATTAGTTTTAATCCTGAATTATCTAAAATTTTTTTTCCTTCTTTAAAATTTGTTCCTGCTAACCTCACTACAAGAGGAACATTAATATTAATATCTTTTGCTGCATTTACTACACCTTCTGCAAGTACATCACATCTCATAATCCCTCCAAAAATATTTATTAAAATCCCTTTAACATTTTTATCTGAGAGAATTAACTTAAGTGCTTCTGTTACTTTTTCTTTAGATGCTCCGCCTCCAACATCTAAAAAATTAGCAGGTTCTTCTCCATAAAGTTTTATAATATCCATTGTAGCCATAGCTAAGCCAGCACCATTGACCATGCATCCTATACTTCCATCTAATTTAATATAAGACAAATCATGTTTACTCGCTTCTATTTCAATTGGATCTTCTTCACTCAAATCTCTAAGATCAGCTATCTCAGGATGTTTAAACAAGGCATTATCATCAAAGTTAACTTTTGCGTCTAAACAAACTATATTTCCTTCCTCTGTCAAAATTAAAGGATTAATTTCAACCATACTAGCATCAGTACTTACAAACATTTTGTAAATTGCCTTTATTAAATTTTTTGCTTGCTCTTTTTCTTTATTTTTTAAAGTAAAGATTCTTATAATATTTTCACAGTCTTCATTTGAAATTTCTTTAGAATAATCAATTTTTGTAGTATTAATTTTTTCTGGATTTTTTTTTGCTACCTCCTCTATATCTACTCCTCCCTGATCGCTTGAGATAAATGCAATTTTTGAACTAGCTCTGTCAACTAAACAAGATAAATAGAATTCTTTCTCTATTTTAGAAGCCTCCTCCACATATAATCTTCTGACAACCTTACCTTCGGGACCTGTCTGATGAGTAACGAGTTTTTTACCCATCATTTCTTTTGATGCCTTTATTAATTCTTCAATACTATCAAGTATTTTTATACCGCCAGCTTTACCTCTGCCCCCTGCATGAATTTGTGCTTTTAAAATAAATTTATTAGTTTTCAATGATTTTGATTTTTCAACTAATTCTTCAACTGTTAGTCCAAAAACTCCGTTAGGAACAGTTGCTCCATATTTTTTTAAAATTTGTTTTGCCTGGTGTTCGTGTATATTCATTATTTAGAGAGATCTGGATCTATTTTAGATGCAGCTTCCCATAATTTTTTTACAGCCTCAATTGAATTCAAAAACTCTTTTTTTTCTTTATCATCAAGTTTTATTTCATTAATTTTTTCTACTCCTGATTTACCAATTATAACAGGTACTCCTGCATAAATATTGTTAATACCATATTCACCATTAAGGTAGGCAGCACAAGGTAACAATTTTTTTTCATCTTTTAAATAAACTTCAGCCATCTGGACTCCTGATGCCGCTGGTGCATAAAATGCGGATCCTTTCTCTAAAAACTTAACGATCTCAGCACCTCCATCTCTTGTTCTTTGATTTATCTCTTCTAATCTATTAGAAGATAATTTGCCCTCTTTAACTAAATCTAATAATGGTTTTCCAGAAATTTTTGTAAATCTAGGCAAGGGGACCATTGTATCTCCGTGGCCTCCCATCACCATTGCCTCAATTTCTTTTACAGGAACTTTTAGCTCTAATGATAAAAATAATTTAAATCTTGAACTATCTAAAATTCCTGCCATCCCAACTACTTTATTTGTAGGCAAATTTGAATATTTT
This sequence comes from uncultured Pelagibacteraceae bacterium, assembly GCA_902560245.1. Lineage (GTDB taxonomy): Bacteria > Pseudomonadota > Alphaproteobacteria > Pelagibacterales > Pelagibacteraceae > Pelagibacter. The sequence continues at coordinate 92,679 of CACELK010000001.1, read as the reverse complement.
TGAAAAGCCATAACCATAACATCCAAGGGATTTGTAATACATATTACAAAAGCATTAGGTGCATGTTGTTTAACGCCTTGTGCGACTTGTTTAATGATTTTTAGATTTATACCTAATAGATCGTCTCTACTCATGCCTGGTTTTCTAGGAACTCCAGCTGTAATAATTATTACATCTGAATTTTTTATATCTTCATATTTATCAGTACCTAAAAATTTAACATTAAATCCATCTACTGATGAGGATTGCGCAATATCTAAAGCTTTTCCTTTAGCTATACCGCTAGCAACATCAAAAAGAATAACTTCTGAAGCCAGTTCTTTCAAACCAATTAAATGAGCTAAAGTGCCACCAATTTGTCCAGCACCAATTAAAGATATTTTTTTCATTTTTTTATTTCATAGTTGGCATAACAAATTCTGCATTTGATCTTATACCAGATGGCCATCTTGATGTTATAGTTTTAAGCTTAGTATAAAATCTTACTCCTTCAGTTCCATGCATTGCACTATCGCCGAATAGTGATCTCTTCCAACCGCCAAAACTATGGAATGCCATTGGAACAGGTATTGGCACATTGATACCAACCATACCTACTTGGATTTTGCTAGCAAAAGTTCTACCAGCATCACCATCTCTAGTATATATACTAACTCCATTCCCATACTCATGTTCATTAATGAGTTTAGTTGCTTCCTCAAAAGTTTTAACTCTTAACACTGATAAGACAGGTCCAAATATTTCTTCTTTATAAATTCTCATATCTCTTTTTACGTTATCAAATAAGCACCCACCAATAAAAAAACCATTTTCGTATCCTTGTAATTTTAAATTTCTTCCATCTACAACTAGGTCCGCACCTTCTTTAACGCCTAAATCAACATATCCTTTCACCTTTTCTAAATGTTCTTTTGTGATCAACGGACCCATTTCAGAATTCTTATCCATTCCAGGACCCACTTTTAATGTTTCTGCTTTTTTAGATAAACGAGATACTAGCTCGTCTCCAATATTTCCTACAGCTACTGCTACTGACTGGGCCATACATCTTTCGCCCGCAGATCCATAAGCTGCACCCATTAATCCATTAACTGCGTCATCTAAATCACAATCAGGCATAACAACTAAATGATTCTTTGCACCACCTAACGCCTGAACTCTTTTTTCGTTTTTAGCTGAGTTTTCGTAAATATATTTTGCTATAGGTGTTGAGCCTACAAAACTTACTGCTTTAATTTCTTTATTTTCTAAAATTGCATCTACGGCTTCTTTGTCGCCATTAATAACATTGAATACCCCATCAGGAAGTCCAGCTTCTTTCAATAATTGAGCCAATTTAATTGAACAAGATGGGTCTTTTTCAGAAGGTTTCAAAATGAATGTATTTCCACATGCAATTGCTATTGGGAACATCCACATAGGTACCATGGCTGGAAAATTGAATGGAGTTATTCCAGCAACCACTCCTAGTGGTTGGCGCATTGACCAACTATCAACATTTGTTCCAACATTTTCTGAAAATTCTCCTTTAAGAAGTTGAGGAATACCACACGCAAACTCTACTACTTCTAATCCTCTGGTTAAAGAACCTTTTGCATCCTCATAAACTTTTCCATGTTCAGAAACTATTAATTCAGTAATTTCTTCAGAATTTTCTTCAATTAATTCTTTAAATTTAAACATAATTCTGGCTCTTTGAAGAGCAGGTTTAAGTGACCACGTCTCGAATGCTTTCTTTGCAATATCAGCTGCATTATTTAAATCAGATCTATTTGCTAATAGTACTTCTGATTTTTGTTCTCCTGTCGCAGGATTAAAAACTTTTCCTTTTTTTTTAGACAAACCAGACGTAAGTTCACCATTCACAAAATGCTGTATTAAATTCATTGCTAAAATTATTTAAATAAGTAATTAACTTGTTGCAAGCATTTTCTTTATAGATGCAATTGCTTTTGCTGGATTTAATCCTTTTGGACAAGCATTAGTACAATTCATAATAGTATGACATCTATAGAGCTTTAGTTCATCTGCAACTTTTTTGAGCCTCTCTTTTCTTTCCTCATCCCTACTATCAATTATCCATCTATAGGCTTGAAGTAAGACAGCTGGACCGAGATATTTATCTCCATTCCACCAATAACTTGGGCAAGAAGTCGAACAACAGGCACACATTATACACTCGTAAAGACCGTCTAATTTTGATCTATCTTCTATTGATTGTATATTCTCTTTACCTTCATCTTTTTTTGAATTTTTTAACCAAGGTTCTACGGATGCGTATTGTTTATATAATGTGCTTAAGTCACCGATCAAATCCTTTTGAACTTTTAAATGTGGTAATGGATATATATTTATATCCCCTTTGATTTCTTTATGTGGTTTTGTACATGCTAGTCCATTTTTTCCATCCATATTCATAGCACAAGAGCCGCAGACTCCATGAGCACATGATCTTCTATAAGCAATTGAAGGGTCAATTTCATTTTTAATCTTATTTAATAAATCTAATACTTTCGAAGGGCAATTATCCATATCTACTTCGTAAGTGTCGATTCGAGGATTCTCCCCTGTAGAAGGGTCCCATCTATAAATATTAACTTTTCTGATATTTTTTGAACCTGTTTGATCTTTATAATATTTGCCTTTTTGAACTTTAGAATTTTGAGGTAAATTTATTTGTACCATTAATATACTCTTTCTTGCGGTGGAAAGTATTGGACATCATTACTTAAAGTTGATCTGTGAACGTCTCTGTATGCAATCTTCGTCTTACTTCCTTCACACCAAGATAAAGTATGTTTCATAAAATTATTATCATCCCTTTTAGGATGATCCTCTCTTGCGTGAGCTCCTCTGCTTTCTTTTCGTTCATAAGCGGAGTCTATAGTGACAATAGCCTGTCTTATTAAATTATCGAATTCAAGAGTTTCCACTAGGTCGGTATTAAAAATTAGTGATTTATCTTTTACTGAAATAGACTCCATGCCTTCATAGGGCTTTCTTATTTCTTCCACACCTTCTTTTAAAGTTTTTTCAGTTCTAAAAACTGCACATTTTGACTGCATAGTTTTTTGCATAGCTAATCTTAAATCTGCAGTTCTATTGCTTCCATTGCCATTTCTTAACTTTTCAAATCTATCTAAACATTTGTCTGTTTCAGATTCAGGTATTTCTTCATGAGGTGATCCAGGTTTCACAATTTCAGATGCTCTTTTAGCTGCTGCTCTTCCAAAAACAACTAAATCAATCAATGAGTTAGAGCCTAATCTATTCGCACCATGGACTGAAACACAGGCTGCTTCTCCAATTGCCATTAGTCCAGGAACAATTTTATCAGATCCATTTAATGTTAAAACTTCGGCTTTGTAGTTAGTAGGAATTCCACCCATATTATAATGCACTGTAGGTACTACTGGTATTGGTTCTTTAGTAACATCAACATCAGCAAATAATCTTGAAGACTCGGATATTCCTGGAAGCCTTTCCTCTATTACTTTTGGATCTAAATGGTTTAAATGAAGATGCACATGGTCTTTTTCTTTTCCCACTCCTCTTCCTTCGTTTATTTCTACAGCTATTGATCTGCTTACTACATCTCTAGATGCTAAATCTTTTGCTTTAGGAGCATAGCGTTCCATAAATCTTTCTCCTTTAGAGTTTAATAAATATCCACCTTCACCTCTAACGCCTTCAGAAATTAAGGTTCCATGACCATAAATTCCTGTTGGATGAAATTGAACAAACTCCATATCCTGTAAAGGTAAACCGGCTCTCAATACCATAGCATTTCCATCACCTGTGCATGTGTGAGCAGATGTTGAAGAATAGTAAGTTTTGCCATATCCGCCTGTAGCTATAATTGTGATATGTGATCTAAATCTATGAATAGTTCCATCGTTTAAATTCCATGCTATTAAACCTTTACATTCTCCATTTTTCATCAGTAAATCTAAAGCAAAATATTCAATAAAAAATTCTGTATTATGTTTTAAAGCCTGTCCATACATGGTGTGTAGTATAGCATGACCTGTTCTATCTGCTGCTGCACAAGTTCTTTGCACAGTTTCATTTCCATAATTTTTAGTCATTCCACCAAATGGTCTTTGATAAATTTTACCATCTTCGGTTCTGCTAAATGGAACACCATATTTTTCTAACTCCAAAACAGCTCTTGGTGCCTCTTTGCATAAATATTCAATACAGTCTTGGTCTCCTAACCAATCGGATCCTTTTACAGTATCGTACATGTGCCATCTCCAGTCATCCTCTCCCATATTGCCTAATGCTGCAGAAATTCCTCCTTGAGCTGCTGATGTGTGGCTTCGAGTTGGAAATACTTTTGATATACAAGCAGTTTTTAAACCAGCCTCACTTAGCCCTACAGCTGCTCTCAAACCTGCGCCACCAGCGCCTAAGACAACAACATCATATTCATGTTCTATAATTTTATATTTACTCATAGACTTAGTTTAAATAATATTAGTAAAGTAGATATAGGTATTAGTATAGCAAATAAAAAGAGTAATTTGTTTGCGACATTTTTTAATTTTTCACTTTCAATATAGTCTTCAAAAACCTCGCTAATACTTAGCGCAGAGTAAAAATATGCAAAAACTATAAATAATGAAAATAAAAACTTAGTTGGTTGGCTAGTGAAGAAAAATAATACTTCGTCATAGTTTTTATCGTAGAATGATACTAAACTAATTATAAACCATAACATTAATGGAATAAGTACAACAGAACTTATTTTTAAAAAAATCCATTTTTTTGTTGCATTAATCATTAAAATAAATTCCTTCCTAAAATAAAAATTATAGCTGTCAAAATAAATGATCCAAAAATAACTGATAAGCCGGTAATATTTGAAGTTTTTATCTCAAAACCAAATCCTAAGTCCCAAAATATATGTCTGATCTCACTTAAAATTTGAAAAGTAAATGACCAAATAGCACCTATAATAAAAAATTTTCCAAAATAACTTTCAAAAAATTTTTGAATAAAATCATAATTTGCATTACCTAAAAGTAGAAAGGCCACCCAAAAACATACTAAGGAAATAATAATAATATTTATTATTCCTGTTATTCTATGAGAAATTGAAACTAAAGATGATATATGCCAATTATAAATTTGAATGTGCGGCGATAAAGGGTTTTTATCTGTCATGTAAGTTCTGTTTAATTAAACTTTCTGCAATTTCAACTGCATTTAATGCGGCACCTTTAAGTAAATTATCACAAACAATCCATAAATTTATAGAATTAGCCTGAGAAGAATCTTTTCTTATTCTAGAAATAAATGTTTCATATTTATTTTCTGCCTCTACAGGAGTAACATAACCTCCATCTTTTTGTTCATCTATGACTTTACAACCTGGTGATTTAGATAAAATACTCTTTATTTCACCTAAATTATAATCTTTATGAAATTCTACATTTACACTTATTGAATGTGAAACTAAAACAGGAATTCTAACACAAGTAGACGTAATATTAATTTTTTTATCTAAAATTTTTTTAACCTCATCATGATTTTTTTGTTCTTCTTTGGTTGACCCATTTTCTAAAAAACTATCAATATGTGGAATTGCATTAAACGCTATTTGTTTTGTAAAATTTTGGGATACAATTTTTTTGCCTTCAAAATATTCTTTTGTTTGGGACAAAAGTTCATCCATTCCAGCTTTTCCAACACCTGAGACCGATTGGTATGTTGAGGCAACTATTCTTTTTATATTATAAAGATCATGTAAAGGTTTTAAAACAACAACCATAGGTATCACTGAGCAATTAGCATTTGCTATTATATTTTTATTTTTAAAATTGGATAAATCTTTTGAATTCACCTCAGGAACAACCAAAGGTATTTCGGGATCTTTTCTAAAATATTTTGAGTTATCAATTACAATTGTTTTTTTTGCTGCCATCGGAGCCCATTTTTCCGCTACTGAGCTTCCCGCTGCAAAAAAAGTTATTTTTACTTTTGAAAAATCAAATTTTTCTAAATCTATTACTGTGTGAGTCTTATCTTTAAAATTTATTTTTTGTCCTGCACTTTTAGAGGAGGCAATCAAATACAGTTCGGAAATAGGAAAATTTTTATTCTCTAGTACTTCTATGATTTTTCTTCCAACATTTCCTGTTGCTCCTACTATTGCTATATTCATTGTGATTTAGTTATACTAAATGAAAGGTAAATCGCAAACTTTTCCCTCGAAAATAGTTCCATTTATTGAGATTTTAAATGTTTGGGAAAGGTTATAATAAGGTTTATTTATCATAGCGATACCAATAACTTTTTTAAAATGTGGTGAATAAACACCTGATCTAAGCTCACCTATTTTTAGGTTATCTTTATCAAGTAGTTCTATGGATTTAGATACATTGATTTCTTTTGCTTCGATTATTACACCCATTAATTTTTTGATTAAACCATTTTTCTTTATTTGTTTTAATTTATCTTTTCCTAGAAAATTTATCTCTGTATCTAAACTAACATATTTATCTAAACCACATTCTAAAGGATTATCGTCATTATCCATATCATTACCATAAGATAGCAATGCACTTTCAATCCTTTCTATTAAATTTGGGCAACCTGGTTTAACATTTAATTCTTTACCCTCTTCAAAAAGTTTGTCGTATAAGGCTAATCCAGACTTAGTATTTTCTACATAAATTTCATAACCACCTTGTTTTGACCAACCAGATCTTGCAATTAGATGTTTTGCTCCGTCAAAATTAAAGTAATCAAAACCAAAAAATTTCATTTTTGTTATTTTTTCTCCAAATATTTTTTCCATCAACTTAAATGATTTCGGACCCTGTACTGCCATTATATCAACATTTGGTTCAAAAATTTTTACATTTAAATTGTTTCCAATTGCTAATCCTTTTGCAAATAATATTACATCAGAGTCTGCTATCGAAATCCACCATCTATCTTCTTGTAGCTTTAAAATTACAGGATCATTAATCATTCCTGCGTTATCGTCAATTATTGGGCAATAGTAACATCTACCTATTTTAGATTTTGAAAGATCTCTACACGTCATTAGTTGAACTAATTTTGCTGAATCCTTTCCTGAAATTTCAACTTGTCTTTCACCAGCTACATCCCAAATTTGAACATGTTCTTTTAAATGATGATATGAGTCCTCTAACGATCCAAAAGCAGCTGGCAGAAGCATATGATTATAAATCGAATATGCAGTAACTCCTTGTTTCTCAATTCTTGAAGTATAAGGAGTACTTCTTAGTCTTCTTGATTTAGCAATAAAATAGTTTTTCATTTACTTTTTTTTATGAATTCGTTAACTAATTTTCTCATTTCAAAAGCTTTTTCAAATAAAATCATATGTCCACAATTAGAAATTATCTTTACTTCAGAATTTTTTATTTGTTCTGACATTTTAACTCCAACCTTCATCGGAACCATTTTATCTAAATCTCCAAAAATACATAAAGTTAAACAATTTATTTTTTTAATCGCATTTTCGCCATCCTTATAATTATTACAGGCATTTAAGTCTACAGCTAAAACTTCCCTAATTGCTCTTGCTGAGTTCACAATTTTTTTTACTGGGTTTCCTCCTATAAATGCTTTTGAACCCTCATAACCCCATTTCATCATTAACAGCACTGCTTTTTCATCTCCAGCCTCTGCTAAGTCGATAAGATCTTTGTTAACAGGCATTTTATTTGACCCTGCAACTAAAATTAATTTATCTATATGCTCAGGATATCTTGAGGCAAAATCAATTCCTACTAGTGCACCTTGTGAATGTCCCATAAAACTTATTTTTGAAATATCCAATGTTTCCATCATTTTTTTTACCCAATCAGACATTTCCTCAATAGATTTTAATGAAGGTCCTTCTGAGTCCCCATGTCCAGGTAGATCAATTGATAAAACATTAAATCCATTTGCTGAATAAAACTGTTCATGAAGGGACCAAACTATATGTGTAAGTCCACTTCCGTGCATCAAAAGTATTGATGGTTTTTTTGGATCAATATCCATACCACTGGTAGATATGAATACGTCTTTATTATCGACGTTTAAGTTCAGTTTAACTCCTTGGCCTTTTTTCTTAACTCAAATTTTTGGATTTTTCCTGTTGATGTTTTTGGCAATTCACAAAATTCAACTTTTTTTGGAACTTTAAAACCTGCAAGGGTCTCTTTGCAAAAATTTATTAATTCTTTTTCTGTAACTGGTTTATCTTTTACCATTTCAATGAAAGCACAAGGTACTTCGCCCCATTTTTCATCAGGTTTTGCAACAACAGCTGCAATAGATACAGATGGATGCTTTGCTAAAGTATTTTCTATTTCAATAGAGGAAATATTTTCGCCACCTGAAATAATTATATCTTTAGATCTATCTTGTATCTTTGCATAACCATCAGGATGCATAACTGCTAAATCACCTGTATGAAACCAACCATCTTTCATGGCTTTTTCTGTAGCTTCCTTATCCTTGAAATATCCTTTCATAACTACATTTCCTCTAATCATTATTTCACCTATAGTTTTCCCATCTCTTGGAACTTCCTTCATTGTCTCTGGATTCATAATTGTAACACCTTCAGTATTTGGATATCTGACTCCTTGCCTAGCTTTTATTTCATTTTGCTTTTCCTCATCTAAACTATTCCATTCCTCATTCCAAGCACATTGTGTTACGTGTCCATAAGTTTCTGTTAACCCATAAACATGCATTACTTCAAATCCAAGACTTTTCATTTTTTTAAATATAATGCTTGGTGGTGGAGCACCAGCTGTTAATACATAAACCTTATTTTTAAGTTTTTTACGCTCACTCTCTGGTGCACCTGTTATCATATTCAATACTATAGGAGCTCCTCCAAAGTGGGATACATTATACTTATCTATAAGTTCAAAAATTTTTTTTATATCAATGGCTCTAAGACAAATTGTTCTTCCATTAAGCATTGGTACTGTCCACGGATAACACCATCCATTACAGTGAAACATTGGGACAACCGTCAGAAAATTTAATCTGTTAGGCATATTCCACGCAGTCGCACTTCCTGTTGACATTAAATAAGCTCCTCTATGATGATAAACAACTCCTTTAGGATTGCCTGTTGTTCCTGAAGTATAACTTAATGAGATTGCTTGCCACTCATCATCTGGCATTTCCCATTTAAAATTTTCATCGCCTGTATTTAAAAATTCCTCATATTCTAAGTCCCCAATTTTTTCCAATTTCGATTGATCAGCAAATTTATCGTTTATATCAATTATTGTAATTTTTTTTTTGAGAGTGCTTAATGCTTTTTTTACCTCCATGTGTAATTGTCTATCAACTACTAAAACTTTAGCATCGCTATGGTTTAAGATGTAAGCAATAGTCTTAGCATCTAACCTAATATTAATTGTATTTAATACCCCTCCTGTCATTGGCACAGAGTAATGAGCTTCAAAAATCTCTGGAGTATTAAAGGCTAAAAAAGAGACCGTATCACCTTTGGAAATACCAATTTTACTTAGTGCACTAGCAAATTTTACACATCTTTTATACACTTCACTCCAAGTATATTTTCTATCTTCATAAACTATTGCTTCATAATTTGGATAAATATCTTTAGCTCTTAATAAAAAAGATAGAGGTGTTAATGGAACGAAATTTGCATTATTTTTGTCAAGATTTTTCTCGTAATGGCTCATTTTCTTTAATTAAATTTAAAATCCATTATATATTTACTGCCTGTTGTTGCAGATAAATAATGGCTTTCTACTCTAGGTAAAACTCTATTGAAATAAAAATTTGCTGTTTGTATTTTATCTTCATAAAAGTCTTTATTATTCGAATAATCTTTGTAACTCACTTCTAAAACCTTTAACCACGAATAACCAATTGCAACATAGCCAAGAACTCTCAAATAATCATTTGAAGCAGCATTTGCATCATCTTTTGAGGTTTTTATTTTATCTTTCATCCAATTTGAAAATTTGCTTAATTTATCAATGTAAACTTCTAACTTGGTTACAAAAGAGCTTAAGTCTTTATTATTTTTATTTAAGTCACCTTTAATCATACTAATATACTTGTCAATTATATCTCCGTTTTGATTAACTAGTTTTCTGAATACTAAATCTATTGCTTGAACGGAGTTTGTTCCTTCGTATATGGGAGTTATTCTATTATCCCTGTATAATTGTTCAATACCTTGATCTTTAGTGTATCCATACCCTCCGTATATTTGCATTGCATCACTTGTAATTTCCATCCCTAAATCTGAAAATAATGATTTAACAACAGGAGTCATTAATGAAACCATATCTGTGGCGTCTTGTTTTATTTTCTGGTCGCTATGGTTTAAACTCACTTCTGTTTGTTGTGATAACCAAAAGCACAGAGCTCTCTCTCCCTCAATTATAGATTTCATATTTAATAAAGTTTTCCTTATATCTGCATGCTCAATAATTAAGTCTGCGTTTCCATTTGGTGACTGATTTTTTGTACTTTTTCCTTGCTTTCTCTCTTTCGCATAGATCAATGAGTTTTGGTACGCAATTTCAGAAATACCTAGGCCTTGAATTCCAACCACAATTCTCTCTAAATTCATCATTGTAAACATTTGACTCAATCCTTTATTTTTAGGACCAATCATATATCCCGTTGCCTCATCAAAGTTTAAAACACATGTTGCTGAACCTTTAATTCCCATTTTAGTTTCTATTGAACCAGTCGATATTCCATTTCTAGTGCCGATCGATCCGTCCTCTTTGACAATAAATTTTGGAACTAAAAATAAACTGATTCCTTTAGTGCCCTTAGGTGAGTCTGATGCTCTTGCGATTACTAAATGAATAATATTTTCTGTTAAATCATGATCGCCTGATGTAATAAATATTTTTTGACCTGTGATTTTATATGTTCCATCTGATTGCTCTACTGCTTTTGTCTTAAGTAAACCTAAGTCTGTTCCACATACTGGTTCAGTTAAACACATTGTCCCGCTCCATTTACCTTCAACCATTTTTGGAAGATATTTATTTTTAATTTCATCCGTAGCGTGGTGATTTATACAATTATATGCACCAAGGGTTAGTTCGCTATAGAGCTTAAATGCTAAGCTGGCTGATGATAGCATTTCATCAAAAAATGCACTCACAGTTTTTGGCATACCTTGTCCACCATATTTTGGATCACAAGATAATGATGTCCATCCATCTTCAATAAATTTTTTATATGCCTCTTTGTAACCAGGGGGTGTCCTTACAACACCATTTTCTAACACTGTTGGATTTTCATCTCCAGCTTTTGCAAGAGGTAAAATTAAATTTTGATTAATTTTTGCTGCCTCCTCTAAAATATTTTTTACAAGATCAGTTGTGACTTCTTTATATTTATCAATCTCATTATAATTTTTATTGTCTCTAAGCTTTTCATATAAAAAAAGCATATCTTCAACAGGTGCATTATAAGTTGGCATAATCTTATTTTAATTAAAATACAAATTATTTCAATTTTGAAATAATCGCATCCCCCATTTGAACAGTGGATACTTCTTTTTTTCCCTTTGCAACTATATCTTTTGTTCTTAAACCTTCATTAAGCACATCTTGGACCGCTTTTTCCAAATTATCTGCCTCTTTATCTAAATTTAAAGAATATCTTAATGCCATTGCAAAACTTAAAATTGTTGCAATTGGATTTGCCAATCCTTTTCCAGCTATATCTGGAGCTGAGCCATGTATTGGCTCATACATGGCTCTCATTTCACCATCTTTATTTTTTGCACCAAGAGATGCTGATGGTAAAAGTCCTAATGAGCCTGTTAACATTGATGCTTGGTCAGAAAGCATGTCTCCGAAAAGATTATCAGTTACTATGACATCAAATTGTTTTGGATTTCTTAATAATTGCATAGAACAGTTATCTGCTAACATGTGATTTAGTTCTACTTCTTTGTATTCTGCATCATGTAAAGTTTGAACCTCTTCTTTCCAAAGTTGTCCTGCTTCCATAACATTAGATTTCTCACACGAAGTAACTCTATTAGATCTTTTTTTAGCTAAATCAAAAGCGACCCTTGCTACTCTAATAATTTCACTGCTAGTATAAGTATGTGTGTTAATGCCTTTTCTTTCTCCATTATCTATAGGTTTAATCCCTCTTGGTTCTCCAAAATATATTCCTCCTGTCAATTCTCTTACAATCATAATATCTAAGCCAGAGACAATTTCAGGTTTAAGAGTAGATGCATCAACCAATTGTTTAAAACATATTGCGGGTCTTAAGTTTGCAAATAATTTCAACTCTTTTCTTAATTTTAATAATGCTCTCTCAGGTTTTTTTGAAAATTCCAGATTATCCCATTTAGGTCCACCTACTGCTCCTAACATGACAACTTCACTCTCAAGAGCTTTGTAAAACACTTCATCCGTTATTGGAGTTCCATGTTTGTCATAAGAAGCTCCTCCTGCTAAATCTTCATCAATTTCAAAATCTAGAGACTTTTTTGAGTTAAGCCATTTGATAACTTTTTTAACCTCGTTTATTACCTCAGGTCCAATTCCATCCCCAGGTAAAAGTAAAATTTTTCTTTTTTTTACTTTAATCATTAAATATCCAGGGTCTTTGATTTTTAATTTTATTTTCGAAGCATTTTATTTTATCAGATTTTTCAAGAGATAAGGCAATGTCATCTAGACCCTCTAATAAACATTTTTTTTTAAATGGGTCTATCTCAAATAAAATTTCGTTGTTTCCATATATAATTTTTTGATCCGCTAAGTTGACTGAGATCTCCTCTTTTCTATTAGAGTATTCTGATAAATCCTTTATTTTATCCTCATTTAAAACAATTGGTAAAATTCCATTTTTAAAACAGTTATTATAAAAAATGTCAGCATAACTAGAACTAATAATACAAGTAATTCCAAAATCTAATAGTGCCCAAGGTGCGTGTTCCCTTGAAGAACCACACCCAAAATTTTTTCCTGTGATTAATATGTTGGAATTACAAAATGGTTTTTTGTTTAAGATAAAGTCTGGAATTTCTTTTCCTGTTTCATCATATCTTAATTCAAAAAAAAGATTTTTTCCCAAACCTGTTCTTTTAATAGTTTTTAAAAACTGCTTTGGTATAATCATGTCTGTGTCTATATTTACAATAGGTAAATATGATGGAATGCTTTTTAGAGAAATAAACTTTTGCATTTAATTTTGATACTTTCTAACATCATCTAAATTACCAGATATCGCTGCAGCTGCAGCCATGCCTGGGCTTACTAAATGTGTTCTGCCGCCTCTGCCTTGTCTTCCTTCAAAATTTCTATTAGAGGTAGATGCACATCTTTCTTCGGGCTTTAATTTATCTGCATTCATTGCTAAACACATAGAACAACCAGGTTCTCTCCATTCAAAACCTGAGTTTATAAAAATTTTATCTAAACCCTCTTGCTCTGCTTGTTGTTTAACTAAACCTGAACCAGGGACTACCATGGCATGAACATGGGAAGCTTTTTTTTTATTTTTTAATATTTTTGCAGCTTCTCTTAAATCCTCAATTCTTCCATTTGTACAACTTCCAATGAAAACTTTATCAATTTTTATGTCCTTTGCTAGTGTGTCTGGCTTCAAGCCCATATACTTTAAAGATCTTTCAATTGAACTTTTCTTATCAAGATCTTTTTCTGTATTTGGATTTGGAACCTTTCCTTCAATTGTTATAACATCTTGGGGAGAGGTGCCCCAAGTAACCATTGGAATAATTTCTTCTGCAGTTAAGCTTACTTCTTTGTCAAAATGAGAATCATTATCTGAATTTAAATTACTCCAAACTTCAACTGCTTTATCCCAAGTATCCCCTTTAGGTGACATAGGTCTCCCTTTTAAATAATTAAATATTTTTTCATCTGGTTCTATTAACCCAGCTCGTGCTCCACCTTCGATCGTCATATTACAAATAGTCATTCTTTGCTCTACACTTAAAGATCTAATCAAATCTCCCGCATATTCTATTACACAACCTGTTCCACCGGCTGTCCCTATTTTTCCAATTATTTGTAAAATTACATCTTTTGATGTTACTCCTAATGGAAGCTTTCCATTAACATTTATTCTAAAATTTTTTGCTTTTTTCTGAACTAATGTTTGTGTTGCAAGAACATGTTCTACTTCTGAGGTTCCGATTCCAAAAGCTAGTGAACCGAATGCACCATGAGTGGCTGTGTGACTGTCCCCGCAAACTATTACTGTTCCTGGTTGTGTAAATCCTTGTTCTGGACCTGTTACGTGTACAATTCCTTGCCTCTTATCATTCATTCCAAAAAGTTTTATTCCAAATTCCTTACAGTTTGCTTCTAAAGTTTCTACCTGAATTTTTGATTCTTGGTCCGATATTCCTTTTGATCTATCTGTAGTTGGTACGTTATGATCTGCTACAGCTAAAGTTAGAGATGGCTGTCTCACTTTTCTTTTTGAATTTCGTAAACCCTCAAAAGCCTGTGGACTTGTTACCTCATGAATTAAATGTCTATCAACAAATAATAATGCTGTACCGTCATCTTGTTCATGAACTAAATGATCGTTCCAAATTTTATCGTAAAGTGTATGCGGCATTGAAAAAAATTTATTTTTTTTCTTTTAAACTTTCTTCTTTATTTTTTGAAGTTTCCTCTTTAATTTTCTCTTGCTCATTCTCTTTTATATCATTTTTTACTTCAGTCTGCTGTAAATTTTCCTCAGTTGTTGTTTCGCTTTTAACATTTACTTCAATTCCTATATTTTTTCTTATTTTTTCAGCTATTCTCGCAGATTTTCCAGTTCTGTCTCTTAAATAATATAATTTAGCTCTTCTTACCTCTCCAGATCTTATAACTTTAATTGAGTCAACAATAGGACTATACAAAGCAAAAGTTCGTTCAACACCTTCTCCAAAAGAAATCTTTCTCACTGTAAATGATGAATTAATATTTCGACTTTTCTTAGCGATACACACACCTTCAAAATACTGAATTCTATCTCTTTTTCCTTCAGTTATTCTAACTCCTACTTTGATAATATCTCCTGGAAAAAATTGAGGCAGCTTTTTTTCAGCCTGAATTTTTTTAACATTTGATCTATTAATTTCTTCTATAGTTTTCATTATAGTGTTTATCAATTTAGTTCTTTTTATATTTTTCCCATAAATCTGGTCTTCGGACGCGTGTTATAGCCTCAGATTGAGACAAACGCCAGTCTTTAATTTTAGCATGATCTCCAGATAATAATACATCTGGAACAGCTTTTTTCTCCCAAATCTGTGGTTTAGTATACTGGGGATATTCTAAAAGACCGTTTTCAAAGCTTTCATCCTGTTTAGATAAGTCATTTCCAAGTACACCAGGAATTAATCTTAAAATTGAGTCAATTATCACAAAAGCAGCTGACTCGCCGCCGGATAAAATAAAGTCTCCAATACTTATTTCCTCAATATTTCTTGTAGATAAAATCCTTTCATCTACACCTTCAAAATTTCCACAAATTAAATTGATTGATTTCTCTTTAGAAAGTTCTTTTGCAAATTTTTGATCAAATTTTTTACCCTTTGGAGATAAATAAAAAATTCTACTTTCATCTTTCAAATTATTATCAATAGACTTTGCTAAAATATCTGCTTTTAAAAGCATTCCAGCACCTCCGCCAAAAGGTGCATCATCAACAGTTTTGTGTTTATCCTCAGCAGAATCTCTTATATTTACAACTTTTAAATTCCATTTTTTCTTTTCTAAAGCTTTTCCATAAAGTCCTTTTGATAATGGACCAGGGAAAGTTTCGGGGTAAAGAGTAAATACTTGTACTTGCCACATAAATTATTTTTTTTCTTCCTTAGGTGCTTCTGCTTTTTTTGCTTCTTCCTTAGGTGCTTCTGCTTTTTTTGCTTCTTCCTTAGGTGCTTCACCTGAAGCAGCTTTTTCATCTTTTTTCTTTCTATCCTTCTTAGGTATGGCTTTTTGTGGATTATTACCTTTTGCCGGCATTGGCATTAATTGATTTTCTCCAAGAATTCTCGCAACTCTAATTGTAGGCTGCGCTCCTTGTCCTAACCAATATTTAATTCTATCTGTTTCTAAACCAACCCTTTCTTTTTTATCTTTTGGTAATAAAGGATTAAAAAAACCAAGTTTTTCTATAAATCTTCCATCTCTTGAAAATCTACTATCCGCAACAACTATTTTATATACTGGTCTCTTTTTTGTTCCACCCATTGATAATCTTAACTTTAACATTTTTTACCTTTCATTATTTTAATTGATTAAAAAGCTCTGGCGGTATTCCTTTGTCAGTCATACCTTTCAGATTTCCTTTTGACATCTTTTTCATCATTTCAGACATCATTTTAAATTGCTTTAGCAATTTATTGATAGTGGCTGCATCAGTTCCAGAGCCATTAGCAATTCTTTTTTTTCGAGATCCATTAATTATTTTTGGATCTTCTCTTTCTTTTTTAGTCATAGATAATATTATTGCTTCATTTTTAGTTATAATTTTTTCATCAACTCCTGCAGCGTCCATTTGAGATTTAATTTTAGAAACACCAGGTAAAAAAGACATAACACCTTCTATTCCTCCCATTTTTTTCATTTGTCTTAATTGAGTTAAATAATCTTCTAATGAAAATTGTCCTTTTTTTAAATTTTCCTCAGCTTTTTTAATATTTTCTTCTCCAAGGTCCTGAGCTGCTTTTTCTACTAAAGAAACAACATCACCCATACCTAAAATTCTGTTTGCAATACGATCCGGATGAAATACTTCAATATTATCTATTTTTTCTCCTACTCCCAAAAACTTTATTGGTACCTGTGATACATATTTCATACTAACAGCTGCTCCACCTCTCGCGTCACCATCTGCTCTAGTTAGAATTATTCCAGTTAAATTTACAGTATTTTTAAATTCTTTTGCTACCTCGGCGGCTACTTGACCAGTGAGAGAATCTGCTACAAGAAATGTTTCTGAAGGTTTAATTATATTTTCTATTTGTTTAATTTCACTCATCATTTGAAGATCAATTTGTGTTCTACCCGCTGTATCGAATAAAATTATTTCTGATCCATTTAAATTAGCAGCGCTCATTGCTCGTCTGCATATATCTGCAGGTAATTGTCCTTCAATGACGGGTAATGTTATTATATTATTTTGTTCACCTAGAGATTTTAATTGTTCTTGTGCAGCTGGCCTATAAACATCCAGACTGACCATCATAATTTTCTTTTTTTTATTAATTTCTAAAAATTTAGCTAGTTTAGCTGTAGTAGTTGTTTTTCCTGAACCCTGAAGTCCTACTAACATCATTGGAACTGGAGGAACAGCATTTAAGTTAATTTCTTCATTTTTTTCACCTAGTAATTTAACTAGCTCATCATAAACTATTTTGATAACCATTTGGCCGGGTGACGTAGATCTAATTATTTGTTGACCTAGCGCTTTTGGTTTAACGCTCTCAATGAAATTTTTAGCAACATCTAGAGATACATCTGCTTCTAATAAGGCTTGTCTAATACCTCTCATACCCTCATCAACTTGCTTTTCATCAAGTGAAGGTGCTTTCTTTAGAGAAGAAAAAACTTCTTCAAATTTATTTGTCAAATTTTCAAACATAATTTCATCCAGCAGCTATCGCACCAGTGGGCGAACCCTCGCTGACTGGTGTCGATCTCTTTGTTTCCAAAGACACCGCAAAAAGCTGTATTTGCGGAAATTCCGATAACCTATAATAGAGGTTCAAAATGTCAATAAATAAGATAAACATAAAAATATATGGAATTTAAAGCTTTTAAAATGGATGGTTTAGGTAATGATTTTCTTATCATTGATAGAAGAAAAAATCCAATTTCTATTGTTAAAGAAAAAATTGTTGAGTTAGGAAAAAGAGATAATATTGGTTTTGACCAATTAATATTTCTTGATGAGATAAATCCTGAAGCTCCAAATTATATTCCCATTACAATATTTAATTCTGATGGTGAAGAAGTTGAGGCTTGCGGTAATGGAAGTAGATGCGTTGCAAAACTTATATGTGATGAAAAAAAAATAGAACATACTGCAGTATTAGCTGGTAATAGAGTTTTAAAAGCTCAAAAAATTTCTGAAAATAGTGTTAGAATTGTAATGGGTGATCCTATTTTTAATTGGCAAAAAATTCCTTTATCAAAAAATATAGATTGTAAAAATATAAATCTAAAAATTGGAAATGAAGAATTTAAAGATGGTTATGCATTAAATGTGGGGAATCCACATATAGTTTTTTTTGTTGAGGATTGTAATAAATATAACCTAAAACAAATTGGACCATTAATTGAAAACCATCAATTATTCCCAGAAAGAATAAATGTTACATTTGCACAAATAAAAGATAGTACTAACATCTTGATAAATGTTTGGGAGCGTGGAGCTGGACAAACTAAAGCATGCGGGACAGCTGCTTGTGCAACAGGTGTTGTTGCTTTTGAAAAAAAAATTGCTGGCAATAACAACAATATTCATTTCAAAGAAGGTTTTTTAAATATTGAATATGATGGAATTATATCTATGACGGGTCCAGTTTCAGATATTAAGGAAATTAAAATAAAATTATAATGGGTATTTTTGAGAAATTTAAGTTAGGATTTAAAAAAAGTGCTTCTACTTTTGCTTCTGGACTAAAGGAAATAATTGTCAAAAAAGAACTTGATGACAAAACACTAGATGAAATTGAAGAATTTTTGATAAAATCAGATGTGGGTATTATTCCATCTGAGGAAATTAAAAAAATAATTGCAGAAAAAAAAATTGATCCAAATAAAAATAAAGTGGATGAAATTAATTTACTTCTCAAAAAATATATAATTGATTTGATGTCTCCACTAGAAAAAAAAGATTTTTTTACTAATAAAACTGATTTAAATGCAGTTCTTGTTTCTGGTGTTAATGGAGTAGGAAAAACAACCACAATTGGAAAAATAGGAAAAATTTTGAAATCTAACGGCAATAAAGTTATTTTTTCAGCATCTGATACTTTTAGGGCTGCAGCAATTGAGCAGTTAGAAAACTGGGCTAAAAAAATAGATGTAAGTATAATTAAATCTTCACAAGGTTCTGATCCTGCGTCCGTAGCATTTAAAGCAGTCGATGAAGCTATGAAAGATAAATTTACTCATGTTTTAATAGATACTGCTGGAAGATTACAAAATAAAAAAAATTTAATGGAAGAATATAAAAAAATTGCAAACGTTACTAAAAAAATTGATCCAAATGCTCCACACGAAGTATTATTGATTTTAGATGCAACTTCTGGGCAAAATGTAATAAATCAAGTGGAGGAGTTTAATAAAATAATTCCAATAACAGGTTTAATTATGACAAAACTTGATGGAACCGCAAAAGGCGGAATTTTAATAGCTGTAGCTAAGAAATATAAATTACCAATTGTTGCTTTAGGGCTTGGTGAAAAAGAAGACGATTTACAAATTTTTGAGGCAGAAAAATTTGCTGATGCTTTTATTGGTACAAACTAACTTAACTGTTCTACAAAATTTTCAATGGAATTGATAAGATCTTGATTATACTCCATCATATGATCATCAAAGTCGTTAAAATAACTATATTTTGGTTTATTAGCATTTTCAAAAATAGTCTTTCCCATTGAAAATGGTACAATTTTGTCTTTTTTTCCATGCATTACCAAAACTGGAAAATTAATATTTTTAATTTTTTTTAAGTTTTCGTATTTATCTTTTAATAATAAATTAATTGGCAAAAATGGGTAATATTTTTTTGCTAATTTTGTCATTGATATAAATGGTGACTCTAATATTATTCCAGATAGTTTGAAGTTCTGACCCAGATCTATGGCAATCGCAGTACCTAAAGATTCTCCATACAGGATTATATCTTCATCCCTTACTCCGTTTTGATTTAACCATTTTTTTGACTGATTAGCATCTTTATACAAGCCAAGCTCGCTAGGTCTGCCACCATTTCCACTAAATCCTCTATAGGCAACAATAAGATAGTTTAGATCTAGATTTGAAATTTCATTAAGTTTATAAATTCTATTTTCAAGTCTACCTGCATTGCCATGAAAAAAAAGTAAAGTTTTGAAGTTTTTATTTTTTTTATGATACCATCCAATTAAATCATTATCTGATTTTACATAAATTTTTTGAATTTTGTGATTTAGGTTTTTTTCATTCAAATAATTATCAACTGCGGGATGATAAAGAAGTTTTCTTTGTAAGAAATAAATTGAGATACCGGTAACAAAATAAATTACAAAAACTAGAATAAATATATAATTTAAATTCATTCTTTTTTTTAATTTAAAAATATTTAATTATTTTTTATCAAAAAAAGCTTCATATATCATAAAAGTGATAGCTATTCCCATAATGATATAAACTGGAAGTACGTCTAGAAAAGTTATCATTGGAGACCTGGTTAATGTAGTTGCTAACCCAATCAAAAAGAAAAGGGAAAATGATATTCCAATTATTGAAATTAATTTATTCATTATACTCCTCTGATTTTGTCTCTAGCCATCTAGCAGTGCTTAAAAACCTATGATCGTCATATTTGGCGCCTACCATTTGAATTCCTAATGGTAAATTATTTTCCCCTTGAAGTAAAGGAAGAGATATTGAAGGAGTGCCTAGAAATGACCAAACTCTATTAAAATCTGCTGAACCTGTACTTTTAAGACCTTTGTCAGCTACACCAGTGCTTGATGGTGTGAGTACAGCGTAGTAATCTTCAAAAACTTCTTTATAAGAATCATAACTTCTTTTCATAAAGTCTATAGCTTCTGCATACTCCTTCGCTGAGTGCTTCATTCCATTTTGAATAGCATTTATCATTTCTTTTGAGAGTTTTTTTCTATAGTTTTTATAATAATCGCTAAAATTATTCGCTAAATCCACTTCATGAATTAATTTATGATATTTCGATATTCTTTCAAAATAGGATGGTGTATCAAATATTTCTATATTTTTTTTAAATGATTTAATAAAAAATTCAAAAGATTCTCTAGACTTCTTATCAACCTTATTCCAACTTTTTGTTTTATAAAAAATAAACTTCGGTTCATAAATTGGGTCTTTCAAACATTCAGTTAATAAATGTTCTGAAGAATAATGCACTGAAGCTTCATCATAAGAGTCTTTTTTTATCAAAATTTTTGCTAACAGTGCAACATCCTCAACTTTTTTTCCAAAAACACCAATATGATCTAGTTTAGAGGAAGTTCTAAGTACACCGTTTCTAGATATGAGACCATATGAAGGTTTATATCCAACAACCCCACAATAAGATGCTGGTCTGATAATAGATCCCCCAGTCTGAGATCCAATAGAAAGTGGTGCCATGTGAGATGCTATTACTGCTGCTGATCCACTAGATGATCCACCTGGTGTTCTATTGTAATCATGGGGATTTCTTGTTTTTGGGGGGCTTAAAAAAGCTAATTCTGATGTAGCTGTTTTCCCCATTATTAAAGCACCAGAAGATTTTAGTAAATCTACAATTTCTGCATTTTGAGATGCTGATTTTCCTTTTCTTATAGGGGTTCCGCATTCAGTAGGCATATCATAAGTGCCCACAATATCTTTTAAGGCAACTGGAACCCCATGCAAGGGTCCAAGAGCATTACCAGATTTCCTAAACTCATCAGACTCGTGAGCTTTTTCTAATAATATTTTTTCATCGAAATGAGCCCAAGCTTTAATATCTTTTTCGAATTTTTTAATTCTCTCTATGTATAATTTGCAAAGTTCTACGGATGTTATCTCAGCATTTTTGATTTTTTCTACAATTTGACGTACGGATAAATTTAAAATATCCATGTTAGTCTGCAAATAGTTTTTCTGGTAACCACAAAGCAATCTCAGGAAAAATATACATTAAAACCATCGCGAATATAACAATGCCTAAGAATGGAATTATCCCTTTAAAAATTTCCATTAATTCTACATTTTGTGATTGAACACCTTTAAGATAATAAGCTGACATTGCCATGGGCGGGGTTAAAAAAGATGTTTGAAGGTTTAAGGCAATTAACATTGCAAATAAATATGGGTTGACACCAAAAAATTCGACTAAAGGTAAAAAAATTGGAACGAAAATTATTAAAATCTCTGTCCATTCTAAAGGCCATCCTAATAAAAAAATAATTAATTGTGTCAAAACTAAAAATTGCCATGGCGCCATGTCAATCGATTTGAAAAAATGTTCAAAAACCTCATGCCCTCCTAAATAAGAAAAAACAGATGCAAATGTCCAAGAACCTACAAACAACCACATAATCATAGCTGAAGTTTTTGCTGTAAGAAAAACTGCATCTTTGAAATTGTCCCATTTTAATGTTTTGTAAAAAAATGCTAGTACAATTGAACCAAAAGCGCCTACAGCAGCTGCTTCTGCTGGAGTAGCCAAACCTGCTAAAATAGTGCCTAATACAAGTAATATTAACGTAAAAAGAGGAACAAATGATACGAAAACCTCTTTAATAATTTTTCCTATTGGAGGTATTTCCTCTTTACTTGGTTTAGGAGCAACCTTAGGATTTATAAGTGCCAATGATACAGAATATAAAATATATAGAAATGCTAGTAGAAGACCCGGAAATATTGCAGCTGCGAACAGTCTCAAAGGAGATAGTTGAGCAATTACAGAATAAACTATTAACATAATACTTGGTGGAATAAGTATTCCAAGACATCCTCCTGCACAAATTACTCCGGATGAGAATTTTTTGTCATATCCAGCTTTTATCATAGCTGGCCATGCCAATAATCCCATTAGAGTAACAACAGCACCAATAATCCCAGTTGCTGTTGAAAATAACGCACAAGTTATAAGAGCTGCCACAGCCATTGAGGCAGGAAGTTTATGTGAAGCTAGTCTGATAGCAAAAAATAATCTTGATACTATTCCTGCTCTTTCTACTAAATATCCCATGAACAAAAATAAGGGTACAGCAGTCAAAACATTATTATCCATGACCGTGTAAGTGTTTTGAACAAACAATTTAAAAATTCTATTATCAAACAAATGTTCCATCAACGCCCAATCAAAATAAGCGTAATACCCAAAACCTATACCTACTGCCATTAGAGTAAAAGCAATAGGGAATCCTAATAATACTGCACCTAAAAAGAATACGAGCATAATCATAGCTACTGCTGGATCGGGTATATAGAAATACATGACGTTACTTTCCTTGATTCTTCATTAGCAATTGCTCTGTCTCCATAGAAACAACAATTCTCTCTGGCCACTGTTTTTCTTTAATGCAAATTAAGCATTTCATTACTTCACTGATACCCTGTAAAGTTAAAAAAAATCCTGAAAGTGGAATTAATGACTTTGCCATATAAATTTGTATTTGGGCAGGGCTACTCCAACTTGTTTCTTGTACACGCCATGCTAAAGCAGCGTAATCAAAACCGTAAAACGTTAAAGCAAGTACACCTGGGAAAAAAAATACGATATATAAAACTAAATCTAATCTTGCTTGTTTAGTTGGTTTCATCAATCTATACAATACATCTCCTCTTACATGTGCCGCTGTAGCCAAAGTGTATGCGCCTGCCATCATAAATATTGCACCATACATTTGAAGACTAAAATCAAAGTTCCATAAGGTCGGCTTATTGAATGCATATGCCATTACTACTTCATAACAAGTTCCGAGGCATAAAATAAGTATACACCAAGAAAAAGATTTACCTACTTTAATGCTAAGTTGATCAATAAAATTTATGTATTTTTTCATAAAGACTTAAACATACAACACAATAGAAATTAGTCTAAAAAAAAATGGGGGTTATAATAAACCCCCATTTTCTATAATATTTTAAAATATTTAAATCTTTACGTTGCCTAAAGATCCAAACTCATTCTCATAAGCCAACCTGTAGTTTGGTTGATTCATAAGAAGATATTTCATTACTGTTTTTGCATATTTCTTCTGTGAATCTACAATTTTCTTGAAGAATGGATCTTTCGCAGAAAATTCACCAACTACTTTATCCCATCCTTTCAATTGTTCAGAAAGAATTGCATCAGAAGTCTGATAAACATTAACACCATGCTCATTCATCAGCTTGCTTAAATCTGCAGAATAACGAACTAAAGCTTTAAAGTAGTTATCACTATTTGCACTACCAGCAGCGTACTTTAAGATTGCTTGGTGTCTTGGTGATAAACTATTTAGTCTTTTTTTATTGATACAAATTTCAAACATTTCCTGAGATTGGTGAAAACTTCCTAAATGATAATGCTTGGATACATCCTGCATACCAAATTGTGAGTCTGATGTTGGGTTATTAAACTCAGCAGCATCAATAAGACCAGTTTTCATAGCTGGTTGTATTTCTCCACCTGGAAGTTGTCTTACCACCATACCCATTGCTGTAAGTACGTTCGTAGCCAATCCAACGGTTCTATATTTCATACCTGTTACATCAGAAACGTTTGTCACATTTTTCTTAAACCATCCAAAAGGCTGCGCTGGCATTGGCATATGGAAGTAACCTACATAGTCGAAGCCAACTTTTTTCAAAGTTTCTTCATACAAAGCTCTACCTCCGCCGTATTCAATCCAACCCATTACTTCTTGGGATGATAATCCGTAAGATGGACCTGTTCCGAACAAGGAAGCAGCTGGATTTTTACCATACCAATATGCTGTAACCCAATGTCCCATGTCTAGTGTACCATCACTTACTGCTTGACCAATTTCAGATGTTTTTACAACTGAGCCAACTGGTTGCAAATCAATTTTGAGTTCTCCACCTGACATTTCTTCAACCATTCTTGCATAATCGCCAGCCATTTCAAAAAAAATGTTTGCGCCGCTTGGCCATGCCGCTTGCATTTTGAGAGTAACTTTTTTCCCTCTTCCGCCAAAGCCACCTTGTTGCTGGTCACAACCTGCTAAAAGAGCACCTCCAGCTATCACAGCACCAGCAGTAGCTGCTTTCTTAAAAAATTTACGTCTTGAAGTAATTAAAGACTTCGCTGACTTCTTTTTTTTAATCATGATTTATTTCTCCTCTTAGTTAATTAACTTGATAATTAAATCACATAAGTTTTTCTGAGTCCCGTGCTAATTAGTCTAATTCTAAATTATTTTCAACTCAGAGTAGTAATGATTAGCGTAATTAATTTAAATCGAATATTTTTCCAGGATTCATAATATTATTTGGATCAATAGTTCTTTTAATGGATTTCATCAAAGGTAGATTATCTGCGTGTTGTTCCATTAAGTATTTTTTTTTATGCAGTCCAATTCCATGTTCTCCGGTAATTGTTCCCTCAGACTCAAGACTTTTTTTAATCAAGATATCATTAAATTTTTTAATTTTTTCATACGCCCCTTTCTTTGAAGGATCATATGGAAGCATAACATGGAAATTTCCATCACCTAAATGACCAACCATTGGACCTCTTAATCCAAGTTTTTTAACCTCTGTCTCGGCAAACTTAACACATTCAGTAATTTTAGAAATTGGAACACAAATATCAGTTGTGTATACTCGTCCATTATTTATAAGTGCTTTAACAGAGTACCAAGCATCCCATCTTGCTCTCCACATTTTATTTCTTTTTTCTAATGTATCAGCCCACTTAAAATCACTCCCTCCATTATTTTTTGATAGTTCATCTACAATTTTAATTTGCTCTTTGTTAGAAATTTCATCGCCATGAAACTCGAAAAATAATGTTGGTAAAGGTTTTAAATCCTCTAATTTTGAGTAATTAATACTTATGTCCATTTGATCTTTGTTAAGCAATTCAATTCTTGCTATAGGTATTCCATATTGGATCACCTCTTGAGCTGTCTTTACTGCATTCTCAAGCTCTTGAAATTGACAAACAGCACTAATTATATTTTCTGGAATAGGTGATAATCTTAATTGAACTTCTGTTATAATTCCTAAAGTTCCCTCTGATCCAATAAATAAATTTGTTAGATTGTATCCTGCCGATGTTTTTTTTGCTCTACCTCCAGTATTTATTATATCTCCATTTGGTAAAATAACTGTCAATCCGGTTATTACCGACTTCATAGTACCATATTTAACTGCCATTGTTCCTGAAGCAGATGTAGAAGCCATTCCACCTATAGCAGCATTCGCACCGGGATCTATTGGAAAAAAAACACCATCTTCTCGTAGATGTTCATTAAGCTGCTCTCTGGTCACGCAAGCTTGAACTCTACAATCAAAGTCCCCAATGTTTACGACTAATACTTTATTCATTTTTTCAAGTGAAATTGTTATTCCTTTATCATTTCCTACTGCATGACCCTCTAAAGAAGTTCCGGTTCCAAATGGAACTACTGGTACTTTATTTTCATTACATAATTTTAAGATTTGAGAGACTTCTTCATTAGTTTCAGGAAAAACTACTGCCTGCGAGAGCACAGGATCAAATGTATCCTCACCTCTAGCATAATTTGCTCTTGTTGACTCTGATTGAGAAAATCTATCATCAAGAATTTTTTTAAGTTGGTTTTGAAGATTTAAATTCATTGAAATATATTATTAAAAAATAAAAGTAAAATATACGACTAATTAACTAAGCATTTTTTTAATGTTTTCAATTGCCTCAGAGATATTGTCTTGTGATGCAGCAAAACTAAACCTAACATAATCATTAGCTTTTTTACCAAACGAAGTTCCTGGCACAATTGCAACCCCAGCTTCATGAAGGCATCTTTTTGCAAATTCTTCTCCATTCATCCCTGTTTCACCAACATTGGGGAAAGCATAAAATGCACCGCCAGGCAAAACACATTCTATACCTTTAATACTATTTAATCCTTCACAAATTAATTTTCTTCTTTTTGTAAATTTTTCCATCATGAAGTTTATAGAATCATCTGGGCCATCAAGGGCGGCAATACCACCGAATTGAATAGCGGCGTTTACGCATGAATGATTGTTCACACAAAACTTTATTACTTGTTCAATTAGTTTTTCAGGCCAAACAGCCCATCCTAAACGCCAGCCGGTCATTGAGTAGGCTTTACTCCATCCATCTAGTACAATTAATCTGTCATATAAATCTGGATAATCAAAAAAAGATGGCATTTTTTTCCCATCAAAAATTTGTCTAGAATAAATTTCATCGCTTAAAATAGCAACATTTGGAAATTTTTTTAAACCCTCTGCCAGTTCATCTATTTTATTTTTTTCAGTAAATGCTCCTGTTGGATTATTTGGATTATTTAATATTATTAATCGAGTATTTTCATTGATTAATGATAATATTTTTTTTGGATTTATAGAAAAATCTTTGTTCTCAAGCATATCTATCGGAACTGCTTTTGCTCCTGTGTAATTTATCATCGACTCATATATGGGAAAACCTGGATCAGGATATATGATTTCTGCACCTGGTTCTCCAAACAATGTTATTGCATAGTACATTGTTGGCTTTGCTCCAGGCATAATAATTACTCTTTCTGGATCAATTTCTGCATTATAAAGTTTTTTAATCTTTCTTGTAACAGCTTGTCTACACTCAATTATTCCATTTGGTAGAACATATCCGTGATGACCTTCATCTAAGGCTTTTTTTGCTGCATCTACAACATGTTTGGGTGATTTAAAATCTGGCTGACCTACACTTAAATGAATTATTTTCTTTCCATCGGCTTCTAGTTTTTTTGCCTCAGCTAAAATTTTAAAAGCGGTTTCTGTCCCAAGCTTTTCAATATTTTTTGCAAGTCGCATTTTATTTTCTATATATTATTTTTGATGAATCAATTTCTTTAAGATTCTTACAACCCATCAACACCATATTTCTTCTAATTTCATCCTGCATGTTTTGAAGAAGTTTCTCGACTCCTTTTTGACCACCGGCTGCTAAAGAAAATAAAAACATTTTACCAAAGCTACATGCTTTAGCTCCGGCCGCTAAAGCCTTTAATACGTGAGTACCTCTTCTAACTCCTCCATCCAATATGATTTCTAATTTATCACCGACTGCATCAGAGATTGCTTTTACTTGGTCAAAAGGTGATCTTGATCCATCTAATTGCCTACCACCATGATTTGAAATCATTATAGCGCTGCAACCAATATCAATAGCTTTTTTTGCATCATCTACTGACATAACACCTTTTAGCGCGAAAGGACCATTCCATTTTTTTACGCAGTACTCTGCATCTTTCCAGCTCATTGCTGGATCGTATTGCTCGTTAATATATTCCATTACTGATTTTGCAATATTTGTTCCTTTTTCTGTTTTTTTGGCAACATTGGATAATTCAAATTTTTTATGAGTTAAATAATTAAACACCCACTCAGGTCGCATAATAAAACTCATTAAACTTTTAAGAGTTAGTTTTGGTGGTGTTGTAAATCCTGATCTATGGTCTCTTTCTCTATTCCCTGCTACAAGGGTATCCACAGTCAAACACATTGCATCAAATCCAGATCTTCTTGATCTTTCAATTAAATCATCTGAAATCGATCTGTCTTTGTGAACATATAATTGAAATAATTTTGGGCCACTTGAAATATTAGAAACTTCTTCAATAGTATTATTGCCCATAGAGGACATACTGTAAAAAGTTCCAAATTTATCTGCAGCTCTTGCAGAGGCTATATCTCCCTCATGGTGATAAAGTCTTTGCATCGCAGCAGGCGAAAGAAAGATAGGCATATCAATTTTTCTACCGAATAAAGAAGTTGATAAATCTGGATTACCAACACTAGCAAGAATATTAGGAACCAAATCACAGTCATTAAATGACTCCGTGTTTCTTCTTAGTGTAGTTTCATCATCTGAACCACCATCAATATAATCAAAAATTGGTGAAGGTAATTTTTTTTTAGCAAGTTTTCTAAAATCCTCAAAGTTATGACAATTTTTTAAACTCACTATCTTCTGAATCTTAAATTATCTCTGTTCAGATCACTAATTTTAGTACAACCCATTAATTTCATATCTCTCACTAATTCAGCCTTATATTTCTCAATAGCTCTCTCAACACCTGGTTGCCCGCCTGCAGCTAAAGCGTAGAGATACAATCTTCCACCAGAACAAGCCTTAGCGCCTAGTGATAACGCTTTAAGCATATGAGTCCCTCTATGAATTCCACCTTCGCAAATTACGTCAAGTTTATCTCCGACTGCATCCACAATCTCGGCAAGTTGATCAAATGGAGATCTTGATCCATCAAGTTGTCTTCCTCCATGATTTGAAACCATTATACCTGTACATCCAATATCAACCGCTCTCTTAGCATCCTCGACACTCATCACCCCTTTCAGCGCAAAATGTCCACCCCATTGAGCGCAAAGTTTTTCAGCATCTTTCCAGTTCATAGATTGATCTAACATTGTGGAAAAATAATTTCCGATTGAGGTATTGGTATCAGTACCTTCTTTTACATAATCTTGAAGATGAGGTAATTCAAACTTACCTTTAGTTAAATAATTTATTCCCCACATTGGTTTTATTGCGAAACTAAACAAACTTGATAAAGTTAGTTTAGGAGGAGATGTAAAACCAGTCCTTAAATCTCTTTCACGATTACCTCCTGTTATTGTATCTACTGTTAAAGCCATAACATCAAATTTAGCTGCCTTTGCTCTTTCCAAACAAGAGTCATTTAGACCCCTATCTTTATGAAAATAAAACTGAAACATTTTTGGAGTATCTATCATCGAGGATATTTCCTCTACACTAACAGTAGCTAAAGCCGAAACACCAAACATTGTATTAAATTTTTGAGCAGCTTTTCCTACTGCTCTTTCTCCATCATAGTGAAAAAGTCTTTGTAAAGCTGTTGGTGAAAGATAAAAAGGTAAATCTAGTTTTTTACCAAAGATTGTAGTTGATAAATCAACATCTTCAACTCCTCTTAAAACATTCGGAACTAAATCGACATCATCAAAAGCACTTGTATTTCTAGCGTAAGTTATTTCATCATCTGCTGCACCATCTATATAGTGAAATATAGGTGACGGTAATTTTTGTTTTGCTAATTTTCTAAAATCACTAAAATTGTGACAATCTTTTAAATTCATTGAAATTTTTTAAAACTTTTTAAGAAAATTGAACATATAACTATTTGCCCCAGGATTTTTATCTCCTAAACTTGCATTAGAAATATGGTTATAAGAAAAACCAAATTGACTTTCTTTTGGTAATTCTAATGATAATTGTACTTCACTTTTAAATTCTACCATATGTCCTAGATCTTTGCCATCACCTTGATTATATATCCCAGGCGTAAAACTAGGTGTGATATTAATACCTCCAACTTTATACATTGCTTGAACTCCAGTATAAAAGTATGTCGCGCTATCTTGTGTAATCAAAGCGCCTGTTACAGGTGAGAGTGTTCCAAAAAAACTATCTCTTACTAAATTTTCATTCTGGTGTTGAAATCCAAGAATAGTTGATCTTTTTCCATCATCGCTAAAGTCAAACATGCCTGTAAATATATTAAATTCATGACCACTATTTATTTTATTTAATTCTTCACTTTTCAAAGGAAGCATTAAAATTAAAAAAACATTAGCAAATATTAAAAGTTTATCTACAAATTTAAATTTCATATTTTTTATTTTATATATTTATTTATATAGCTAAATCTTTCTAAAAACTAATTTTTTAATTATTATTGCACCTCCTAAAAAAAATAACAATACCGGCAATCCCCATAGAATAAACGTTTTTTTGTCTAAACTAGTGTCGTATACTATCCATTCACCATATTTTTCTTTAAGAAATTCATAAATCTCCTGTTCACTTTTACCCTCTTCAATTTTTTTTTTAATAAGAAGTTTCATGCTCAATGCAAAATCTGATTGAGAATCATAAATAGACTGGCCTTGACATATTATGCATCTTAAATTTTTTGAAATCTTGTAAATTAGTTGATCATCTTTATTGGCTAAGCTTTCTGAGAATAAACTCATCAAAAAAAATAATAAAAAAATTGTTTTAGTAAACTTCATTTTACAATTTGATTAATTTGTATTATCGACTCATCTGTTAAATATCCGATAAAAGTTTTAATTATTTTTTTATTTTTATTAATTAAAAAAGTTTCTGGTATTCCATAACCGCCAAATTCAATAGAAATAATTCCACTTTTATCTACTAAATTTACTAAAAAAGGATTTCCAAGATCATTTAGAAATTTTTTTGCTTTTTTTGGATTGTCTTTATAGTTTAAACCAATCATTTTTATTGAGGGATTTTTGCTCAATTGCATTAATTGTGGATGTTCCTTTTTGCATGGGGCACACCAGCTGGCCCAAATATTTAAAATATAATAATCGCTTCCCTGAAATATTTCATTAGATGAAATTTCTTTTTCAGAAAATAAATCTCTAGATATGAAATTAGGTAAATTTTTAGTTTCAATTTTTTCAGGAACATAAATACTTGAGGTTTCTAAGCTTTTAAAAAACACAAAAAAACAGAAAATTAAAAATAATAACAATGTAATTATCAGGAATTTATTTTTCATACAATCTTCTGTATAAACTTAAAAATGCACCTACGGTCAGTAACAGTGACGACACCCATATCCAGAGCATAAAAGGTTTTATTTGATATCTTACATTAAAATATTCATTTCCTTTAATTTTATTCATAACTAAAAATTTATCAGTAAACAAAGACATTTTAATATCTGCTTCACTTGTAATTATCTCTGGCTGATCATAAATTCTAAGTTCTGGTTGAAACTGATAAATATTTTTTTTTTCATCTTCAATTTTAAAAATGCCAACCACAGCCTGATAGTTTTTGTTTTTCTCATTTTGTAGCGACTCAAAATAAATGTTTTCATTTTTAAAAGAAAATTTTTCACCGACCTTTAAGTTAATAGTAATTTCGTTTGATAAAATACTATTTAATATAATACTTAATATCAACATACTGAAACCCAAGTGAGATATTTTTTGTGGAAGATTAAGTAATTCTTTTGAAAAGAAGTCTTTAATTGTAATTAAAAACAAATATAATGAAGCTGAAAGCAGAACAGTATTAATTAAGCTTTTTTTTCCTAACAAATCGTAAATAAAAAAAGATGTCAACAAAGAAATAATAAATAAAATTAAAAGTTTAAATTCTTTTTTAATATTATTTTCTCTAATCCATTTTACACCCGGAGCAAAAGACATAAAAATTAGAAAAAGAATTAAAAATGGAATTATTAATTTATTATAAAATGGTGGTCCAACTGATATTTTATGGTCTATTATAACTTCTAAAAAAATAGGATATAGAGTCCCTATTAATACAACAGATAAAAAATACATTAAAAACCAGTTGTTAATTATAATTGAAACTTCTTTACTTAAAAAATAAATTTTATGATAATTTTTTTTTTCTTCTTTAAAAAAGATAAAAAAAATAGCTAAAGACATTAAAATTAGAAAAAATAAAAAAGATAAAATAAAAATACCTCTTGAAGGATCATTTGCAAATGTATGTACTGAATTTAGTATTCCCGATCTTACTAAGAATGTTCCACACATACTTAAAGTAAAAGTCCCAATAGATAAAATTACGGCCCAAGATTTTAAAAGATCCCTTTTTTCAAGAACTAAAATACAGTGTAATAAAGCAGTTAAACAAATCCATGGCATTAATGATACATTTTCAACTGGGTCCCAAAACCAAAAACCACCCCAACCAAGTTCGTAATATGCCCAAATTGACCCTAATGCGATTCCTAAAGTTAAAAAAATCCAAGAAATTAAAATCCAAATTTTAATATTTTTTGCCCATTCTTTTGAAACATAGTTTTCAATAACAGCTGCAAGTGTTGCCGAAAATATCAATGAAGAACCTACATAGCCTAGGTATAAAATTGGTGGATGTATTGCTAGCGCTGGGTCTTGAAGTATAGGATTTAAACCAAGTCCCTCTAGTGGTACAGGAAATAAATAGTTAAAAGGATTTGAAGTAATTAAAACAAATAAAAAAAATCCAATAATTATTATTTGTTGAAACACTAAAGTTAAACATCGATAACTTTTTAATTCATTTTTAGACTTAAGTATAAATAAAAATAAGAATAAAGTTAGAACAAGTAACCAAAGTAGTAAACTTCCCTCATGATTGCCCCAAGTACCAGATATTTTATAAAAAATAGGTTTATTTGAATGAGAATTATTAAAAACAGTTTCGTTACCAAAATCAGATATAAGAAAACAAATTATTAGACTTGTAAAACTAGTTAAAACAAAAAAAAGTTGTAAAAAAGAAACCGAAAAAATACGTTTATCTAAAATTTTTAATATGTAACTTCTTATTGATAATACAAAGATTAAAATAGAACTAAAAAGTCCCAATACTAAAGAATAAAAACCTATGTAGTTTACTATCAATTTATTTTCCTCCAAGAGCTTCTTTTACTTCTGGTGGCATATAATTTTCGTCATGCTTTGCCAAAATTTTTACTGCTTTCAAATAATTTCTGTCTTGCAAAAAACCCTCTACTACCACTCCTTTATTTTCAGAAAATAAGTTTGGAACTGATCCTGAATAACTAACATTAATCTCATTTTTAAAATCAGTTACAACAAAATTAATTCTATCTGAATTTATATCTATTGATTTATCTTTAACCATACCGCCTACCCTAACTTTTTTTGAGGCGATTTTTTCTAAATTTTTTACATCGGAAGGTGAAAGAAAGTAAACTACATCTTTTTCTAAAGCTTTTAAAATTAAGTAAACAGACAAAACTATTGATAAAATAAGACTTAATAAAAAAACTATTCTTAATTTAACTTTTTTAACCATGTTTGGATTTTAAAGTTAAATTTTAGAGATTAAAGTATTAACAAGTATTTCTTTATTTAGTTTTTGTTCTTTAGCAATGACACTTTTTGCTCTGCTCAGCGAACCAAATTTAGCAATATATTTTCTTTGTTCTTTCAAAAGTTGAATTTTAGTTATCAAATATAATGAAGTAAAACTTAAAAGAGTAAATAAATAAGCTAACCAAACGTATACTCCATACCCATTCATTAAAAATATTTCATTCATCACAATCTATCTAATCCTTTATTCTTTATCCTTATCATTTCCGTATTAAATTTCATCAAAAAAATTAACAAAGAGAGCAGGGCAAATGCCGCAGTCATAATACCTAGTGGAATTAACATGGACGAATGGATAGAAGTTTCACCAATAATTTTTATAGATGGACCTTGGTGCAAAGTATTCCACCAATTAACAGAGAATTTTATTATTGGAATATTTATTGCACCTATTATTGCAATCAAAGAACTTATTTTAATTGCTTTTTCTTGGTCACTTATAATTCTCCAAGATAATAAATACATAAAATAAAATAATGAAAGAATTAACATTGAGGTAATCCTCGCGTCCCACGCCCACCAAGTACCCCATGTTGGCTTCCCCCAAATTGAACCTGTAACTAAAGCGATTATACTAAAAATAAAACCTGACGGTACTAAACTTTTTGTTATTAAAAAAAAATTTTTATTTTTAAAAATAAAAATACCTATCGATAAGAAAGCTACAACCGTAAATATTCCTATTGATGTCCAAGCTGCAGGTACGTGAACATACATAATTCTTACTGAGTGACTTTGCTTATAGTCCTCTGGCGATAAAAATAAAGACTCGGTCAAACCAATAGTTAAAACAATTATAAAAACTACAAATACATATTTTGTAGATTTCGAAGAAATTTCAAATATTTTTCCTGGACTTAATAAGTTTAACATTTCAAGATTTTATATATTAAGAAATCAATTTTTTTAATGGATATTTAAAAAAAATTCCAATCAGGAATGCTGAGGGAGATAATATAAGGGAAACGTTTGCATTCCTGATCAGAATAAGGTCAGTTTAGAGTAATGATATGTCTAAGATTTGCGATAATTGTGTTTAAAAAGTGACTTTTAACTAATTGGATTGCTTAAAATAGCTAGATCCTTTTCTTCCTGAAAATATTTCATTAATTAAAGGATGTTTTATAGGCTCATCAGAGTTATCACTTAATAGATTTTGCTCTGAAACATAAGCTTCGTAAGTTATTTCATCATTCTCTGCAAGCAAATGATAAAAAGGCTGATCTTTTCTCGGTCTAACGTTTTTTGGAATAGATTGATACCATTCCTCGGAATTATTAAATTCAAAGTCAACGTCGTAAATAACACCTCTAAAATCAAAGTGTTTATGTTTAACTACATCGCCTATG
Organism: uncultured Pelagibacteraceae bacterium; assembly: GCA_902560245.1. Taxonomy (GTDB): domain Bacteria; phylum Pseudomonadota; class Alphaproteobacteria; order Pelagibacterales; family Pelagibacteraceae; genus Pelagibacter. Next base: position 57,461 of record CACELK010000001.1, on the reverse strand, counting down.
GAAAATTTTGCTTTCTGAATTGCCATTAATCAAATTATATGTGTATTTAAATAAAAAAATCAATAAAAAAATTATAAAAGTTTCTTAATTATGTTAATATCTATTAGTGAATAAATCATTTGTTAAATTTGTCACAGATTTTGGACCGTTGGTAGTCTTTTTCTTTTTTTACTATAACAGCGATAAAGATCTACGAGTAGCAATACCACCATTTATAATTGCAACCCTTATTTCATTAGCTATTGTTTGGCTTATTGAAAAAAAAATACCATTCGTTCCTTTAATAAGTGGAGTTTTAATAACTTTTTTTGGTGGTCTTACAATATATTTTAATAATGCAATCTTTATTTACATTAAACCTACAATAATTAATATTCTCTTTGGTTTAACATTGCTTTTTGGAAAATTTTTTACTGAAGAACCTATTTTAAAAAAAATAATTGGTAAATCTATATCTTTGTCTAAAGAAGGTTGGAATCTTTTAAATCAAAGATGGATGTATTTTTTTTTTGCAATTGCTTTATTAAATGAATTTGTCTGGAGAACGCAGTCAGAGGAATTTTGGGTAAATTTTAAAGTTTGGGGTTTATTACCAATAACATTTATTTTTACTGCCTTTCAAGTACCTCTTATAACCAAATATAAAATAAATGAGTAGAAATTTAAAATTAGTAATTAATAATTCATCAAAAAATTTTGAACAAAATTTTTTTTTCGATAAAAATGAGTTAAAAATTATACTAAATTTATACGCAAAAATGGTTTCTAAGGGTTCTTGGAAAGACTATGGACTTACAACATCAAATCGACAAGTTGGTTTTAGTGTTTTTAAAAATGCTACAGAAAATGCAATATATAAAATTTGTAAAAACTTTAGACCAAGTAGCAAAAACCTAAAATATTTATTGACTGACTCAAGGGGAAATATAATAAAAAATTCTAATAATCTTTATTCTATGCTAAATAATATTAATTGGAAAAAGCTTGCTGGTTAAAAATTATCTTCTTTGACCGAAAAGTCTTAAAAGCATTATAAACAGATTTATAAAGTCTAAATAAAGTGTTAAAGCACCCATAACAGCTTTTTTACCAATTATTTCACCGCTATCAGATGACGAATACATGTTTTTGATCTTTTGAGTATCATATGCGGTTAAACCAACAAAAATTAATACTCCCAAAATCGATATTACAAAATACATCATAGAAGATTTTAAAAATATATTAACCAATGAAGCGATTATAATTCCAATTAGTCCCATAAATAAAAAAGATCCTAGTTTAGTAAGATCTCTCTTTGTTGTATATCCATAAATGCTCATTGCTCCGAATGTTGCAGAGCTGATAAAAAATACTCTTGCTACGCTCACTCCAGTATAAACTAAAAGTATCCACGATAATGATAAGCCCATTAATGCTGCAAAAATCCAAAAAACTGTCTGCGCTTTAGCTGAGCTCATTTTATTAATTCCAAAACTCATATAAAAAACAATTCCAAGTGGAGCTAACATAACTACCCACTTTAGACCTGAAAAAAATAATGCATTTCCAAAACTTGTGAAACCACTAATAACACCGTTAGCATCTGTAACAACAGAAATTTTGAATGACAAAAGAGCAATTATTCCAGTAAGAAGTACACCAGTCGCCATGTAGTTATAGACCTTTAGCATGTATGATCTGAGACCCTCATCCCAAACTACAGTTTTTTTAGCAGTTGTTGCTTGAAAAATATTTTGTCTGTTTAAATCCATAAATTATATATAGTAATTTTTTAATAAATTATCAAGAAGTCAAAATGAATGTTAAATTTTTATGAATTACAAAAAACTAGGAAATACTGACTTAAATGTAAGTACAATATGTCTCGGCACAATGACCTGGGGGGAACAAAATACTGAAGATGAGGCATTTGAGCAAATGGACTATGCCTTAAGTGAAGGAGTAAATTTTTGGGATACTGCTGAATTATATTCAATACCTCCAAAACCTGAAACATTTGGTCATACAGAATTAATTATAGGAAATTGGTTTAAAAAAACAAAAAAAAGAGACAAAGTAATTTTGGCTACAAAGGTTTGTGGTCCTATGAGATCTTATGTAAGAGGTGGGGGTAATCAGTATGGAATAAAAAATATTACAGCGGCATTAGAAGGAAGTTTAAAGAGATTGCAAACTGATTATGTTGATCTTTATCAATTACATTGGCCTGAAAGAAATACTAATATGTTTGGCCGACTTGGGTATGAGCATAATGATAGTAGCAACTGGAATAAATTTGAGGATATTTTAGGAAATTTAAAAAAATTTATCGATGATGGAAAAATAAGATACATTGGTTTATCAAATGAGACACCATGGGGAACTAATAAATTTCTTGAAATTTCAAAAGAAAAAAATCTTCCAAGAATGATGTCGGTACAAAATCCATATAATTTATTAAATAGGACGTATGAAGTTGGTTTAGCTGAAATTTCTATTCGCGATAAAATAGGTTTGTTAGCATACTCACCTTTGGCAATAGGATATTTATCAGGAAAATATAGAAATAATAGGATTCCAAGAAAATCAAGATTAGATCATGATGGTGATTTTTGGACTAGATATAATAAACCAAATGCAGAAAAGGCTGTTGAAGCCTATTATCAAATATCAAAAAAAAATAATATTAATATGGCTCAAATGTCTCTAAAATTTTGTGAAATTCAGCCATTTGTAACAAGTGTAATTATTGGCGCAACTACAATGGATCAGTTGAAAACTGATATAGAAAGTGTAAATGTAAAATTATCTAATGAAATTATTAAAGAAATTAATGAAATTCAAAAACTTTATCCAAATCCATGTCCCTGATTAAAAATATTTTCGCCGTACTATTTTTTTTAACTATTGCAGGTTTTGCAAATTCAGAAGAGGTAAAGAAAATATTAAAGGTAAAAGATTGGGAGGCATACGTTGTAAAAAATGAAAATGGAAAAATATGTTTTGCTCAATCTTTGCCAGTTCTGCAGGCACCAAAAACAAACTCTCGCGAAGCAAGACTTTTTGTTACCTTCAGACCTAGCGAGAAAATTTCTGATGAGATAAGTATCACTTCAGGTTATGAATATAATAATAAAAATTCAATTATTGCCAGGTCAGGAAAATACAAATATAAATTTGATATATCTCAAGATAGTTTTGCTTGGATAGCAGACAACAAAAAAGAAAAAAAAATGGTTAAGACCATGAAAAGAGGATCAAGAATTATGGTTACTGGTTACAATCAAAAAGGTTCACAAACTATTGATCATTACTCTCTGTTAGGATTTACCAAAGCTTACAATTCCGCAAAAAAAAGCTGTAGTTAAAAAAATAAATGAAATCTAAAAAAAGGATTGTTCTCGCTTATTCGGGAGGTTTAGATACATCTATAATATTAAAGTGGCTGCAAGAAAACTATAGCGCTGAAGTAATTTGCTATACAGCAGATATTGGCCAGAAAATTAATAAAAGCAAAATATATAAAAACGCAAAAAAATTAGGTGTTAAAAAAATTATTATCGATGATCTTAAAAATATTTTTGTTAAAGATTATGTTTTTCCAATGTTAAGAGGTCATGCTATATACGAAGGAGTTTATTTGCTTGGAACTTCAATAGCTAGACCCTTGATTGCTAAGAGACAAATAGCAATTGCAAAAAAATTTAAAGCTTATGCTGTATCGCATGGATCTACAGGCAAAGGAAATGATCAAGTTAGATTTGAGTTAGGCTATCACTATTTTGGACCTAAAATAAAAATAATTGCTCCTTGGCGAGAATGGGACTTAAATTCTAGAACCGATTTAATTAAATATGCTAAAAAAAAAAGTATTACTATTCCAAAAGATAAGAAAGGATCACCACCATTTTCAGTAGATGATAATATTTTTCATACTTCAACTGAAGGAAAAGTTTTAGAAAATCCAAAAAATCCAGCTCCAGAGTACATATTTCAAAGAACTGCCTCTCTTGAAAAATCTCCTAATAAGCAAACAATTGTTAGTGTTGGTTTTAAAAATGGAGACCCTTTTACCGTAAATGGAAAAAAATTATCGCCAGGAAAACTTTTAGAAAAATTAAATAGTCTTGCAGGAAAAAATGGAATTGGAAGAGTTGATTTGGTCGAAAATAGATTTATTGGAATAAAATCTAGAGGTGTATATGAAACTCCAGGCGGAACCATATTAATGATAGCACATAGAGCAATTGAGTCTGTTACTTTAGACAAAAAAACAATGCATAAGAAAGATCAAGTTATGCCGCGTTATGCAGAGTTAATTTACAATGGATACTGGTTTTCAAAAGAAAGATATAAAATTCAAAAAATTGTAGATTTAAATAAAAATAAAGTAAATGGTTTGATAAAATTAAAGTTGTATAAAGGAAATGTAACAATTATTTCAAGACAAACAAAAAGCTCTGCTTATTCTATGAAGAAGGTTTCATTTGAAGAAAATAAAACTTTTAATAAGTCAAATATCGAAAGATTTATTAATTTTCATAAAAAAAAACTATAAAATTCACTAAAAATAGTTGCGTCAACAATGCTAGTATTTAATAAAAATTAATGTATATAAATAATTATTTATATAATGGAAAATATTACAAAAAATTTACAACTCGGCCTTCTAACAATAATTTTGATCAGTACGGTTATTGCTGTTGGAATAGAAATTAAAACAATGTATATAAATCAGTCTGTTACATTAGCAGACCTGCTTTTAATGTTTCTATATCTAGAAGTTTTAGCAATGGTTAGAGTTTTTTGGAGTCAACAATCAATTAGTATTACACTTCCATTGTTAATTGCTATTACTGCACTATCTCGATTTATTATTTTACAGGGAAAAGAAATGGATCCTTCTGGGTTAGTTTACGAAGCTGTTGCTATAGCTTTAATTGCATCAGCAATTGTAATTTTGAGATTAAGACATAGTGACAAACTTGGAATTAAACCTAAAAATAAAAGAAAATAATTTATTTCTGGACCCTTTTAAAACACTCAATAGTATTTTTAAGTAGGCAAGCTATAGTCATCGGTCCAACACCCCCAGGAACAGGTGTTAAAGCTTTAGCATTTTTTGAAACTTCTTCAAATGCAACATCTCCAACAATACCTTTATCGGTTTTATTAATACCAACATCAATTACTATTGCATCTTTTTTTACCCAATCTCCTTTGACAAGCTCGGGTATTCCAACTGCTGCAACAATTATATCGCCTTTTAAACACTCACTTTTCAAATTTTTTGTTTTAGAATGTGTAATTGTAACTGTACAATTTTCTTTGAGTAGAAGTTGTGTCATTGGCTTTCCATTTAAATTTGACCTTCCTACAACAACAGCTTTTTTTCCATTTAAGTTTGGCTCGATTTTTTTAATTAGCAAATAACATCCAAGAGGAGTACAAGGAACAGAACTCTCATATCCTGAAGATAAATTTCCAACATTCATAGGATGGAATCCATCGACATCTTTACTCGGTAGAATTTTTTCAATAACTTTTTGCTTATCAATATGTTTTGGAAGAGGAAGCTGGACTAATATGCCTGAAACGCTTTCATCGTTATTTAGTTCTTCAATTTTATTTAAAACTGTTTTTTCATCAACTGTTGCTGGATATCTAATTACCTCAGACTTTAAACCAACTTCATTAGCTGATTTTTCTTTATTTTTAACATAAATCTTGCTGGGTGCTAATTCACCAATTAAAATTACAGTCAATCCAGGAACTTTATTATATTTAGATTTAAGTTCAAAAACCTCTTGCTTTAACTTTTCCCTAAGTTCAGCTGCTTCTTTTTTGCCATCAATTAAAATCATAATTTACTAAAATATTATTGGCGCTATGTAGAGCTTCATACACATTTCTATAAACCAAATCAATAAAAGTAATATAATTGGAGATATATCAAGATTACCTAAATTTGGTAAAAAACGTCGAATTTTATTTAAAATCGGATCAGTTAAACGATAAGTAAATTCTAAAATTGAATAAACAAATCTATTTTGTGTGTTTAAAACATTGAAAGCAATCAACCAACTAATGATAACATTTGCTATTACAACATATGAATATAATTTTAAAATTTGGAGGACTAAGTAAAAAATAGCAATCATTTTTTCTCAACGTAGATAGACTGACTTGGAAAAGCAAAAGAGGCTCTATTTTTTTCTACAATTTGCTTTATAGAAATAGCAAGTCTTTCTTTTACGGCTAACCATTCCTCCCAATCATCTGTTTTGGTAAAGCAACGTATATACATATCTATCGAGCTATCTGCAAACTTATCTATCCTGACAGCATAACCAAGTTCTGGCTTGTAATCTTCATTTTCCTTTATATATTTCTCAATTTCATTTCTTATAGATTTCAGCTGATCAACGGTAGTATCGTACTGTAAATTAATTATCCAACTAATGATCCAATTTGTAGTCTGGCTTATATTAATTACTGCATTTTCTGCAAATTGAAAATTTGGAATAATTGCAATTGATTTATCAAACTTTCTAATAACTGTTGATCTAAAACCAATTTTTTCAACAATCCCCTCTATTATATCTTCAACAAGAATCCAGTCTCCAATTTTAAATCTCTTTTCAACTAAAACCAATATTCCAGAAATTAAATTTTTAAATAAATCTTGCGCTCCTAAAGCAACAGCAACACCGAATAAACCTAGCCCTGCTATTATTGGACCTATTTTTATTCCCCAAAGCTCAAGAACTGCAGCCACGCCAAGGATAAAAATTAAAATTTTTAAAGATTTAATTATCCAACCTATTAGTTCTCTAGTTAAAACTTTGCCCAAACCACTTAAAATATAAGAGATTGGTTCTATAATTTGATGCATTACCCAAAAAATAAAAATAGTGATAAGCGTTCTGTTTATTGTGTCAACAATTTCTCTATTATCTTCTGAAAATGGCATGTAATAACTTGCAATAAAAAAACCTAAAACTATTGGAAAAAATCTTGCGGGCCCCTCCATTGCTAGTACAAAAGTGTCGTCTAATTTGTTGCTTGTTTTTTTTGTTATACTTTCTAATTTTTTAATAATAATTTTACCAATTATTCCCCTGAAAATTAAAAATATAAGAAATATTCCAACTCCAATTAATATTTGAAATATATCAACTCCAAGTATGCCCTTATTCCATACAGATAAAAAAAGGTCTTTAAAATTATTAAAAATTTCCATAATTAAATTTTATATAGCAAAAATTCCTCTTCGCCAGGATTAAAAATAAAAATTTTTTTCCATTTAATTTCATTCAAAACTGAAGAGGTTTTTTCACTAATACACATCAAATTAGTATCTAGCCAAATATTTACTAAGTTATATTTCTTAATTAAATTCAAAAAACTCAAAGCACTATTTTGCGAGTATATATAAACAATATTTGGCAAATTGATTTTAATTTTTTCTATAAAATCTTCATTAATATTCTCTAAATGATAAGTCTTATAATTTATTAATCTCTTCACATCATAACCTTCAGAAATTAGTTCTTTGTCAAGTTCATTTGAAACTATTTCTCCACTTACATAAAGCAATTTTCCATCATGTGTATTTAGATTTTGTAAAATAATTTCTTTCAAGTTATTTACATTTCCGCCAGCAGAGAAAGTATTTTGAAATCCAAAACCTCTAGCTTTTTTTTCGGTTGAACTACCTACGCAAAAACAGTTAATTTTTTTGTTTATTTTTTTTAAATTCAAAAATTTTATCGCATTAGCGCTTGTAAAAATTATAGCTTTAAAATCCTCAAAATTAATTTCTTCGTATTCTTTTTTTTCAATATTTATTAACGGCATATGTGATACTTTATGACCGAGTTTTTGAAACTTTATCATGATTTCTTGGCAATCTTCTAGAGGTCTAGTTAACAAAATATGCATAATTATTTTTTATACGAGTTTTTAGATTGTTTTTTAAGCATTTTTCCAACTTCTTCTCCAAGTTTGGTTGCTAAATTTTTATCTTTTGATGATTTAATATAAAATCTTTGTTTGCCGTCCAAAGAAAATAATTCTGCTTCTAAGAAAATTTTATCTCTATCAATTTGAGCAAAAGCTCCAACAGCTGTTTCACAATCTCCTTCTAGAATTTTAAGTACACTCCTCTCAGCCTGCATACAATCATGTGTTTTTTTATGATTTACTTTATTTAATAAATTTCTAATTTCATAGTCATTTTTTCTACATTGTAATGCAATAACACCTTGGCCTGCGCTAGGAATAATTTCTGATGTTGAGAAAATTTGGGAAATGTGATCCGTTAAATTTAAAAATTTAACCCCAGCATAAGATAAAATTATTGCATCAAAAAGATTTCTATTCAATTTTTCAATTCTAGTATCAACGTTTCCCCTAATAACTTTATATCTTAAATCTTTTCTGATTTTTTTTAACTGAAACTCTCTTCTAAATGAAGATGTACCAACTACAGAACCAGCGCTAATTTTTTGAAGACTCAAATTATTTTTACTAATTAAAATCTCTCTTGGATCATTTCTTTCTAAGAAACAGTCGGTAATTAAACCTTTCGTTTGTTCAGATGGAAGATCTTTCAAAGCGTGAACAGCAATATCTATTTTTTTATTTATTAATTCTTCTTCAATTAATTTACAAAATAATCCTTTTCCTCCAGTGTCTGAAAGTCTTTTGTCTTGAACAACATCTCCTTTTGTTGTTATTTTTTTTATTTCAATGTCGCACTTTTTTGAAATTTTTAAAATTTCATTTTTAGCCCTTTCGGCATAAATCAATGCTAATTTACTGCCACGAGAACCAATAATAATTTTTTTGCTTTTCATTTAATTTGTTTATAATCAGTATCTTACATTGAGATTAAGTAATTTAATGAAAAAAAAACTGATTATTTTAGGTATTGAAACAAGCTGTGACGAAACTGCCGCAGCAGTAATACAAGAAAATGACCATGGAGAAATAAAAATTTTATCTAATATAGTATCAAGTCAATTTGAAATTCACAGAAAATTTGGTGGAGTTGTTCCAGAACTTGCAGCAAGAGCTCACGCAGAAAAAATTGACTTAATAACTCAAAAAGCAATTATTGATAGTGGTATTAAAATGAAAAATTTAGATGCTGTTGCAGTTACAGCTGGTCCTGGACTCATTGTTTGTTTGTCAGTAGGTTTGAACTTTGGGAAAGCTGTTGCTTCCTCTTTAAAAAAACCTTTTATAGCCGTAAATCATCTTGAAGGACATGCTTTAAGCCCTAAGTTAAATTCAAATCTCAATTATCCCTACTTACTTCTTTTGATTTCAGGCGGTCATAGCCAATTCCTGAGCGTAGAAAATTTAGGAAAATACAAAAGATTAGGAACTACAATTGACGATGCTGTTGGTGAAGCTTTTGATAAAACTGCAAAATTAATTGGAATTGGGTTTCCTGGAGGTCCTAAGTTAGAAGAGTGTGCAAAAAAAGGAAATCCTTACAAATTTAATTTACCAAAACCAATAATTAATAGAGGAGGCTGCAACTTATCTTTTTCAGGCCTTAAAACCGCAGTTTTAAAAATTTCAAAAAAAATAAAAACTAAAAAAGAAAAATATGATCTGGCTGCGTCTTTTCAAAAAACTATTGAAGAAATATTATATAAAAAAAGTAAGATAGCATTTCAAGAATTTAAAAAGTCGAATATGGAAGGTAATAAATTTGTGGTAGCTGGAGGAGTTGCTGCAAATAAAAAAATAAGAAATGTTTTAAAAAATTTATGTATTGAGGAAAATTTTGAGTCAATTTTTCCTCCAATAAACTTATGCGGTGATAATGCTGCCATGATAGCCATGGTTGGTTTAGAAAAATTTAAAAAAAAACAGTTCAATAAATTAGACTTCCCGGCAAAACCAAGATGGGCATTAGATGAAAAAGCAATTTTTTTGAAAGGAGCAGGTGTAAAATTATAGAAAAACGTTTATACATTTTTTAAATAAATAGTGTCTGGTTTTAGGTTTTCATTATATTTTTTATAAATTTCTATATATGCTTGTTCAATATGTTTTGTAAAAAGTTTTGTGTCAAATAATGGCGATTTATTTTTATTAATATCTAATTTATTTTTTACATTTTTTAATTTAGACAGGTCGTTGGCAAGCTCGACAGCTCTATCCTCATATTCTTTTACAGAATTTACAACTAATTCTTCTAATTCTAAAACCTTTAAAAAACTTGATGAAACTCTACTTGCAAATGTTTCACCTTTAAGCGTCAAAACTGGTAATCCAGATTTTAACGAATCACTGCAAATTGAGTGTGCGGTATAGGGGAATGTATCAAGAAATAAATCTGCCAATCTGAATCTATCTAAATATTCTTCTACAATTTGAAGACGCGATGAAAATATTATTCGATTAGACTTGATATCTCTGGTTGCAGCTTCTTTTAAAAGGTTTTTTTTTGAGGTTTTGTTTGTTTGAGACAACCAAAGGACACTACCGTCGACCCTTTTTAATATTTTCATCCAAATATCGAAAATCTGAGGTAATATTTTATAACTTTGATTGAAACAACAAAAAACAAAGCTCTCTTCAGGTATGCCAAATTCTTTTCTTGTTAAAATTTTCTCTGATTTTTTTTTAGTGAGTTTGTTTACCATATAAGAGTTTGGTAAATAAATTATCTTTTCAGAATAATATTTTTCTTCATTTTTCGATATTAGAAATTTATCAGCAATTAAATAATCGATACAATTAGCGCCTGTTGTACCTGGATAACCAAGATAGCTCACTTGTAAAGGAGCTGATCTTTCTGAAAATATTTTAAATCTATTTTTTTTTGTATAACCCATTAAATCAACAGCAATATCGATTTCTAATTCTCTTGAGATTTTACTTATTTGTTTTTCAGTTTTTAAACTTACGTCAATAAATTTATTTGATGCTAAAAGAATCCTCTTTTTGATGATATCATCCTCAATTGGTCCAAAGTAAAAAGCGATTACTTCAAATTTTGATTTATCATGTAATTCAAATAAATTTACCATTAATTGGCCAACTGCATGTTCTCTAAAATCAGCGGAGTAATACCCAATTTTTATTTTTTTATTAACTTTATTTTTTTTATTTGGTTCAAAAACATTATCGACTAAAGCAAATTCATTTCTGAACCATTTTTCTGCAAGAATCTTTTGTAGGTTTAGTGAATTATTTATAGATAGAAAGAAAAATGGACTAGATAATTTTTCAGACTGTAAAATTTTATTTTCAATCTTTTTTATATCCTGATCTAAGGTATTCCAATCGCAAATTCTTTGTTTTTGATGTATAATCATACCAAGTTTATTTTCAAATTCTGGTTTAAGTCTTAAAGCTTTTTGAAAACATTCGATAGCCGCCTCATTATTATCTTGTTCGACAAAAATATTTCCTTTATCAAAGTATGCCTCTGCAAAATCAGGATTATAATTTAAAGCTTTTTCATAGCATTTAAGTGCTTCTCCTAATTGTTTTTTCTCAAAGTATGCCTGACCGCAATTATGATAGGCCTGAACATAATCAGGCTTAATTTCTAGCGCTTTTTGATAACTTTTTAACGCATCTTCAATTTTTTTCAATTTTAGAAGAACATTTCCTTGATTGTTATAAGCTTCAGCAAAATCTGGATTAATCTCTAAAGCTCTTCTGTAGTTATTTAAAGCTTCTTCATTCCTTCCTAGCTCAAAAAATAAATTACCTAAATTATTGTAAGCCTCTAAATAATTTGGTTTTAGTTTTAAAGCTATATTCCAATTATCAATAGCTAAATCAAATTTTTTAAGATGAAGTAATACAATTGCCAATAAATTATATATTTCTACATTTTTGGGTTTAATTTTAATTCCTTTATTTAAAAAATTTTCTGATTTGGAATACTCTTTTTGTTTAAAAAAAATTATACCTAAAGCAAAGTAAACATCAAAATTATTTTGTTCTTTTTCTAAAATTTCTAGAAAAATTTTTTTTGACTCATCTAATTGACCTTTTTTAAAATAATTAAGGGCATCTTTAAATTTAGAATTCATTCTTTTTAATATATAATTTATAAAAAATTGCGTAAAATAAAATATGTTTTTTATAAAATCACAGCTTTGCTAATAAGAAAATGAAGTACTGGTTATTAAAATCTGAACCTGATGTCTGGTCAATAGACCAGCAAAAAAAAGAGGGTTTAAAAGGATCTATATGGGATGGGGTTCGAAATTATCAAGCAGCAAATAATTTAAAACAAATGAAAAAAGGAGATCTCTCTTTTTTTTACCATTCAAATATAGGAAAAGAAATTGTTGGTGTGGTAGAGGTTGTTAAAGAGGCATTTATTGATCCTACAGATAAGGAAAAAAAATTTGTTGCAGTTCAAGTAAAATTTAGAAATAAGCTTAAAAAGCCTGTTAGATTAGAAAATATAAAAAAAAGCTTAAAACTAAGGCATTTATCACTTATAAAACAAAGCAGATTATCAGTAATGCCAATTGATTCTAAAAGCTGGAAAATTCTAAATAAGATGGGTAATATTGATAAAAAAATTCATGCCAAAAAAAAGAAAAAATAAAAAAAAGAAAAATTCAAGAGATACAAAGAAAAGTAAAAAAGATAAAGGCGAATTAATATTTAAAACAAAAAGTGAATGGATTAAAAAAGCTTTAGTAAATAAATCTGGATATGAAAAAAAATATACAAAATCAATAAAAAATAATGAGGAATTTTGGAAAAGAGAGGGTAAAAGAATAACCTGGATCAAACCATACAAAAAAATAAAAAATGTTAAATATAGTAAAGATGAAGTCTTCATTAAATGGTATGAAGACGGAACCTTAAATGCATCTCAGAACTGTATCGATAGACATTTAAAAGATAAAAAAGATAAAACAGCAATATTGTGGGTTGGTGACGATCCAAAAGAAACCAAAAAAATTTCCTATAAACAATTATATAAAGAAGTTTCAAGAGTTGCGAATGGACTTAAGCAGATAGGTGTTAAAAAAGGTGATCGAGTAACAATATATCTTACGATGATTCCAGAATTAGCATTTACTATGCTAGCATGCGCAAGAATAGGAGCGATCCATTCAATAATATTTGGTGGTTTTTCTCCCGACTCTATAGCTGGAAGGATTGACGATTGCGAGTCTGACTTTGTTATTACTGCAGATGAAGGAGTTAGAGGTGGAAAAACTATACCCCTTAAAGATATAACAGATCAAGCTTTATCTAAATGTAGAGATATTAAAAAGTGTATAGTTATAAAAAGAACTGGAAATTATATTAATTGGGAAAATAAAAGAGACGTTTGGTATCATGACATGATCAAAAATGTTTCCAATAATTGTGAACCAGAGGAGATGAATGCTGAAGATCCTTTGTTTATACTTTATACTTCGGGCTCAACTGGAAAGCCAAAAGGTGTTTTACATACTACCGGTGGGTATATGGTTTATGCTTCAATGACGCATCAATATATTTTTAATTATAAACCAAAAGATATTTATTGGTGTACCGCTGATATTGGTTGGATTACAGGCCATAGTTACATAATTTATGGACCACTTTCTAACGGTGCAACTACAATTATGTTTGAGGGTATACCAACATATCCAGATAGTTCTAGATGGTGGCAAATTGTTGATAAATATAAAGTTAATATTTTTTATACAGCACCAACAGCAATAAGAGCACTTATGAGAGAAGGTGAAGGTCCGCTCAAAAAAACTTCTAGAAAATCCCTAAAACTATTAGGAACTGTTGGAGAACCAATAAATCCAGAAGCATGGATGTGGTATTTTAAAACTGTTGGAAATTCAAAATGTCCTATTGTTGATACTTGGTGGCAAACAGAAACTGGTGGAATACTTATTAGTCCACAAACAGGAGCTATTAATTTAAAACCAGGTTCAGCAACTAAACCTTTTTATGGAATCAAACCAGTTATTGTTAATGAAAAGGGCGAAATTTTAAAAGGAGAGTGTCAAGGAAGACTATGTATAGCTCAATCTTGGCCAGGACAAATGAGAACAGTTTATGGAGATCATCAAAGGTTTATAGATACTTATTTCTCTCAATTTGACGGGAAATATTTTACGGGTGATGGATGTAGGAGAGACAAAGATGGATATTATTGGATTACAGGACGGGTAGATGATGTAATAATTGTATCTGGCCATAACTTAGGAACAGCAGAAATTGAAAGTGCATTTGTAGCACATCCTAAAGTAGCAGAGGCTGCAGTGGTAGGTTATCCCCACGATATTAAGGGTAATGGTTTATATTGTTATGTCACATTAAATGCAGGTGAAAAAGAAGATTATGATTTAGAAAGGGAGTTAAAACTTTGGGTTAGAAAACAAATTGGTCCAATTGCTACCCCAGATCTAATTCATTTTTCACCAGGACTTCCAAAAACCAGATCTGGAAAAATTATGCGAAGAATTCTTAGAAAAATTGCAGCAAATGAACATGATCAATTAGGAGATACTACTACTTTAGCAGATCCAAGTGTTGTTGACAGCTTAGTTGATAACAGAAAAAATACTTAAAGTTTAATTAATTTAATAAATTCTTCTTTTATATTATCCCATTTTAGGATCATTGAATTTAAAACTATTTTTCTATCTAAAACTTTTAGTTCTTCAGCAATTGGTGCCCACTTATATAAAGCCAACGCACTATCATTAAATGGTAAAGATTTGAAATGAGTTTTCCAATTTATTTTTTGTAGACGCTCTTCGAAACTTTTTTTTCCTTTATCTATTACATCGCTTGGCATTCCATTAGAAATTTCATCATCTAAAATTGTCTCATAAATTTTTTTTGCATTATCAACTTCTTGATAATTGTAAAAACTATTCAAATATGAAAAAGTATAAAAAGTGAGATCCTGTAATGCGACTGAATAAATATTCCATTTAGCTTCATTAATTGAACCTAATAGTGTCTCGTTATCAAAATGTAAAACATATCTTGTACCCATTCTTGTTTTTAAATAACCATATAATGTTACTTGAGACGCCCATGCTGATTTTTTTTGAATAAATTCTTTTAGGTCATGAATATTTTTAATTTTTTTTTTAGGTATAAATGCTTTAAATAATGCAAATAAATAAATTTTGAAGTCTTCTAGTTTTATATCTTTTAGGTTAAATCTATATTTTAAAGCCATTTTCTACTTCAGGTTGTTTTTATTCTCAACTTCATACCTAATACCAAGATTTTAAGGGTTTCAATATTAAATTTTATAAGTATGCTCACAACTTTTAACCTATAGGGAGGATAAAAAATGTCAAAACAAGCACAACATTGGGAAAAAACCAGAAATTTGCTATTTGTTACATTAGCAATTTGGTTTGTATTCTCAATTGGCATCTTTTTCTTCGGAGCCGAAATGGAAGCATCTAATTTTAGACCTTTTGGGTACCCGTTATCGTACTACATGACATGTCAAGGGTCTCTTGGAATTTTCGTAATACTAATTTTTTGGTTTGCGGGAAGACAAGAAAAAATTGATGAAGAATTTGGTTATACTGAAAGAGAGGGTGACTAAATATGATTAAGGGAAAATTTATAGATAACTTACCAAAAGTTTATGGAATCTACACAGGAGGTTTCCTAGTTTTCATAATCTTAATGGCAATAGCAGAACAAGCAGGAATGTCAGCGAAGTTGATAGGTATTTTCTTCGTAGCGTTTACTGTTTTAATCTATGCTTTAATTGGTTGGCTATCTCGAACTATGCAAACAGATGCATATTACGTAGCTGGAAGGCAAGTTCCAACTGTCTTTAACGGAATGGCAACTGCAGCAGACTGGATGTCTGGTGCATCATTCGTTGCAATGGCAGGTGGTATATATTTTAAAGGCTATGGATATATGGCTCTGCTAGTTGGATGGACTGGCGGATACGTTCTAGTTGCTTCACTGTTAGCACCATACTTAAGGAAGTTTGGTTGTTACACTGTGCCAGATTTTATTGGTACTAGATACGGTGGAAACTTAGCTAGATTATCTGCAGTTATAGTTTTAACAGTAGCATCATTCACATACGTGACAGCACAAATTAATGCAACAGGAACAATTGCTTCTGTAGCATTGGATATTCCATTTGGAATTGCTGTTTATGTAGGTTTAGCAAGTATACTTATGTGTTCAATGCTAGGCGGAATGAGAGCGGTAACATGGACGCAAGTAGCTCAATACATCGTGCTAATTATAGCTTACTTATTGCCAGTATTCTGGATAAGTAACAAAATGGGTGCAGGGTTCTTCCCTCATCTTATGTTAGCAGATGAAGTTGCTAGAATTGCTGAACTTGAAAGCCAATTTGGTTTAGGAACAGTTAAAAATTCTGCAGCTGATTTAGCTACAGTTCCAAAAGGACTTGCAGGTATAACTAAAGCGCATGCTGAAGTTAATACTACACCTTGGAAATTTATTTCATTAGCGGTTTGTATGATGGCTGGAACAGCTTCATTGCCTCACGTTATGATGAGATATTTTACTACTCCGAGTGTAAAAACTGCAAGAAGATCAGTGGGTTGGTCATTATTCTTTATATTCCTGCTTTACTGTTCTGCTCCAATGTTAGCTACATTATCAAAACTATCATTGATGGATCCAAACTTGCCAACTGGTATTATTGGCAAATCAATTGCAGAAGTTGAGTCGATAGATTGGTATCAAAACTGGAACCAAGCTAATTTGATGTTCGTAAGTGACTTCAACGGAAACGGAACTCTTGAGTTAAATGAGTTCTTCATGGGTGGAAAAGCGGTAGTATTAGCTACGCCAGAGATCGCAGGATTACCTTATGTTATCTCGGGTCTAGTTGCTGCTGGAGGTATGGCTGCTGCCATGTCAACGGCTGACGGATTGGTATTAGCGATATCAAACGCACTTTCTCATGACATCTACTATAAAATCATTAACCCTAAAGCAGAAACTGCAAAAAGACTAATTGTTGCAAGAGTGCTGCTTTTCTTAATTGGTTTTGCAGGCGCTTCTATTGCTGCTCTTGAAATTCAAGGTATCTTAGGTTCAGTTATCTGGGCTTTTGACTTTGCAATGTCAGGATTGTTCTTCCCACTAGTATTAGGAGTATGGTGGAAGAGAGCAAATGCACCAGGTGCAGTTGCAGGAATGTTAGGAGGATTAGCAGCTGGTACGGCATATCTAATTGCAGTACGTAGCGGTTATCCTGGTTTCTGGGGAGTTACACAGTTAACTTTCGGAATAGTTGGATCATTAGTGAGTTTAGTATTAATGGTAGTAGTAAGTTTGATTACTAAAGCACCAGATGCTGCAACTCAGAGAATGGTTGATGAAGTACGTATACCTAGTGGTAAAACAGTACTTGGGAAACAACACTAAATAATTGTAATTTAAGGGGCGAAGAAATTCGCCCCTTTTCAAATTAAAATCTTAAATGTCAGCAAATTTCCATCCTTTAATATACTTAGTTGATTACATAATGGGTATGATTATGTGGACGTTGATTGGAAGGGTTGCAATGAACATTTTTCAAAGGGAGAATTCAGAGTTTTTTTTTATGAAAATTTTCGTTAAATTAACAGATCCCTTGATAAATTTATTCAAACCAATTACACCCTCTTTTATAGTGAGGCCAATTGTTCCACTATACGTTGCTTGGTTTTTCTTCATGTTTAGATTTTACTTATTCCCATATTTATTGGGTTATTCTGTAATGGGCATGCTTTCTTTTCCTCTGGAAAGTGAAATTGCATCACAAATATACCAAATTTTTGGTAAAAAATAATTCAAATTAAAAACTAAAATTGATACTAGTTTAATTAGTATTTAATGAAAAAAATAAAAATATCTCCGTCAATACTCTCGGCTGACTTTAGTCAACTAGGAAATGAAATCAAAAGATTAGAAAAAGCTGGAGCGGACATGATACATGTTGATGTTATGGACGGTCACTTTGTACCAAATCTAACAATAGGCCCTCCAGTAATTAAAAGTTTAAGAAAATATACTAATTTAATTTTTGATGTTCATTTAATGATATCTCCTGTGCATAAATATATTAAAGATTTTTCTGATGCAGGTGCAAATGTAATAACTATACATCCAGAAGCTACTGAAAATTTAAAAGAGTCAATAGATCTTATAAAAAGTTTAGATAAAAAAGCTGGAGTATCATTAAACCCAGATTCAAAAATTGATTTAATAACAAATGTTTTAAAGGATATAGACTTAGTATTGGTTATGAGTGTTTATCCTGGATTTGGTGGACAAAAATTTATGCCTGAAGTTATTAGTAAAATTGAAAATTTACAAAAAATAAAAGAAAGAGATAGTCTTAATTTTGATATCGAAGTTGATGGAGGAATAAATTTTGAAAATAGTAAAAATGTAATAAATGCTGGGGCCAACATACTTGTTTCTGGAACAACAATTTTTAAAAGTAATAATGGTGATATAAAAAAAAATATTGAAACTTTAAAAATAAATTAGATCGAATGATTTTAAAAAATTCGTTTAACTATATAAATCAATTTTTTTTTTTCTTTTCAAATAAAACTCGTAATTTTTATTTAAATTCAATAATTTATAATAAAAAAATATCTAAAACAGAAAACCGAAAGTTAGAATATAAACCAAGCTCAGATTTAATTGATTGTATAATAAAGTATAAAAAAAAAAAAAATAAAATAGAAGATTTTTCTTTACAATCTATTTGGGAGAGTAAGAATATGAAAAAAAAGGATTATGAGAAATTACATAATTTTTTTTGGCTTTTTACACTAGATCTTAAATCATCTAAAAATATTACTCAATCAATAATTTTAAATTGGATTAATTCAAATAACAAATATAATTCAGAAAATTGGGAAATTGATATTCTTTCAAAAAGAGTCATAGCTTGGATATCAAACTCGAAATTGACATATGAAGATAGTAGTGAAAATTATAAAGAAAAATTTAATAAAATTATACAAAAGCAAATAAATCATTTAATTAACGAAATAGATAGATCAGAAAATTTAGATAATAAAGTTATAGGTTGTTCGGCAATTATACTTGCTGGTTTAGCTTATCAAAATTATTTAAAATATTTAGAATTTGGATTAAATCTTTTAAAAAAGATAATTAAATATTCTTTAGATGCTGACGGATTTCCAAGGACACGAAATATAAGACAATTAAATTTCTATTATAAATACTTTATTTTAATAAGAGAATGGTTGAAAGACTCACAAAGTGATGTACCAGAGTATATTGAAGAAGCTATATATAATTTAGGGAATGCGTACGCACTGATAACTCAAGGTTTAAACAAAAGTGTATTATTTAATGGAAACAACGAGTCTAAAAATGATGACTTTGATAATTATTTATTAAAATTTGGATATAAATTTAAAAATGAAAACCATGAAATAGGTGGTTACTCTATTCAAAAAAATAAAAAAATTGCACTGATTATGGACGTTGGACAGAGCCCAGAAAAAAAATTTTCTAGTGATTATCAAATGGGTGCTTTATCATTTGAAATTATATCAAATCAAAATAAAATAATTTGTAATTCTGGATATTTTCAAAATTATAAACATAGACTAAATGAGCTTTCAAAAGCTACTGCAACACATAGTACTCTAATACTTGACAGCAGTTCATCTTGTAAATTACAAAAAATAGGTAATAAAAAATCCGTAATTGAAAAAGGACTTAAAATTTTTGATAAGTCTAGTGTTTTTAAAAGAAATTATTGGAATATAGCTGCTTCTCATAATGGATATCTTAAAAAATATGGCGTTGTACATCATAGATTAATTGAGTTTTATCCTGAACAAAATAAATTCATTGGGACTGATAATCTTTTAAGAAAAAAAAATTACAAAAGTACACATTTTGAGATACGTTTTCATTTAACGCCCTCTTCAAAAATTATGAAAACCCAAGATAAAAAGTCAATATTTATAGAAGTGGATAAAGAAGGTTGGAAATTTACATGTGATAATTACGATATAAATTTAGAAACAGGGTTATATTTTGGAAAAAAAAATTCCTTTAAAGAAAATCAAAATATATTTATTTCAGGAATGACTCAAGATCAAAATCAGATTATAAAATGGGTCTTAATTAAAATTTAATGAAAAAAATTAAAAGAGCAATAATATCATTATCGGATAAAGAGAATCTAAGTTCTATTTTAAAAGCACTAAATAAATATAATATAGAAATAATAAGTTCTGGAGGTACATTTAAAGAAATAAAAAAACTAAAGTATAAATGTACTGAGGTTTCAGACTACACAAAATTTCCTGAAATATTAGATGGTAGAGTAAAAACGTTACACCCAAAAATACACGCAGGAATTTTAAGTAAAAGAAAAAATAGATTGCACAAAAAACAGCTATTAAAAAATAAGTTTGATGAAATAGATTTAGTAATTGTAAATTTTTATCAATTTGAAAAAGTTTTAGAAGGCTCAAAAAATCGATCAAAAATAATTGAGAATATTGATGTTGGCGGTCCTGCCATGGTAAGAGCCGCAGCAAAAAATTACAAATTTGTAACTGTTGTTAGTAAAGTTGAACAATACACAGAATTAATAAATGAACTAAATAAAAATAATGGATCCACTTCTTTAGAATTTAGAGAAAAAATGTCTCGAGAAGCATTTTCAGAAACTGCGTATTATGATGCAGTCGTGGCTGATTTTTTTAATGAAATATCTTTTAATAAGTTTCCTGATAGAAAGATTTTTTTCGCTAATTTAGTTGAAAAATTAAGGTATGGAGAAAATCCACACCAATCTGGAGCGATCTATTCAAGAGAAAAAAATTTAAAAATCAAACAACTTGGTGGAAAACAGCTAAGCTATAATAATTATAATGATATTTTCTCTGCATTAATTATTTCTAAATCTTTACCTAAAAATACTGGAACTGTAATTATTAAACATTCGAATCCATGCGGCGTGTCAGTAAATAGGGATAATATTAAAAGTTTTAAATTAGCTTTGAAATGTGATCCTATAAGTGCTTTTGGTGGAATCGTGGCATGTAACTTTAAAATTAATAAAAAACTTGCAGTTGAACTAAATAAAATATTTTTTGAAGTTATTATTGGAAATAACATAGATAAGGATGCACTTAAAATTCTCAAAAAAAGAAAAAATTTAAGAATAATTGATGCAGAAAGTTTTAAATTAAAAAATTCTCAAAGTATTAACTCAAATGTTAATAATTATTTAGTTCAAACTATTGATAAAAACAAATTTTTAAATAAAAATTTCAAAGTTGTATCAAAAATCAAACCAAATAAAAAAACTTTTGAGAGTTTATTATTTGCTTTTAATATTTGTAGATACGTTAAATCCAATGCTATAGTCTTAGTAAATGAAGACTCAACTGTTGGAATAGGTTCAGGGCAACCAAGTAGGTATGATAGTTGTAAAATAGCTATAAGAAAGATGAAAAAGTTTCAAAGTTTTTATAAAAATAAAAAAATAGTTGCTGCTTCCGATGCTTTTTTTCCGTTTGTGGACGGAATCGAAAGTTTAGTTAATTCGGGTGTATCGGCTGTAATTCAGCCCTCAGGTTCAATTAGAGATAAAGAAATAATTAAGTTTGCTAATCAAACAGGAACTGTTTTAATTTTTTCAAAAACTAGACATTTTAAGCATTAGGAAACTTTGTCAATTTTGGCTGCAAGTATAAAATCACTCTCTGCTAATCCCTTTATAGCATGAGTAAATATTTTAATTTTTGCATAACCCCATCCAAAAAATATGTCTGGATGATGACCTTCTTCTTCAGCAATTACTGAAACTTTATTTACAAAGTTTTGGCTTTTTATAAAATTCTCGAATTTAAATTCTTTTATAAGATAAAAATTTTTGGAGTCATCTTCTTTGACGTCCCATCCGTCAACTTTTTTTAAATATTTATGTATTTCATTAACATCAAATGGAGGTATACCACCTTCACATGGTATACATTTTTTATCAGATAAATCTGTCATAATTTTCCTTTCTGGAGCGGGCAAAGGGGGTCGAACCCTCGACCTTCTCGTTGGCAACGAGACGCTCTACCACTGAGCTATGCCCGCATAAAAATTGATTATAAATAGACGTTTTTTTATTGCAAGTAATTTTGAAAAAAACTAAAAAATTGGTTTAAAATATTTATAATACTAAAATGCTTAAAAAAGAAAATTTTCCAGCTTTAATTCCGGTTTTCCCTTTGTCTAACTTTATATTCTTTCCTGGTACAAATGTTCCGCTAAATATTTTTGAGCCAAGATATATAAAAATGATAAATGACAGCATGAAAAACGATAGACTAATTGGAATGGTGCAACCAAACAAAAATTCTCCTAATAAGTTATATAATGTTGGATGTGTTGGTAAAATAATTGGCTTTAATGAGACTACAGATGGGAGATATCTTATTATATTAAATGGCCTTTCTAGATTTAAAATTGTTAGAGAAATAAAAAACGAAAAATTATATAGGGAGTGTGAAGTAAGTTTTAAAGATTTTGAGAATGATATGAAATTAAATAAGGAAGAAATAAAATTTTCAGATTTAAAATTAATATTTAAAGATTTGAAAACATTATTTGAAAGAAAAGGTTATTCTATTGATTGGAATGATCTTCAAAAACAAAGTATAGAGCAAGCTATAAATAATCTTTCAATGTCATCACCTTTTTCTCTTGAAGAGAAACAAATTTTATTAGAATCTGAAAATTTAATTTTAAGAAAAAACAAATTAGAGGAAATTCTTAAAACTTACCTATTAGATGATTTTAATAATAAAACTTTGCAATAAATTATAAAATTATTCCTTGATTTGCTCGTTTTAAAAGAAATTTATTTATAGCTTTATTCTTATCTATAATTTTAAAAATATTTTTTGAAAAATTATTATTTATTTTATTATCAAATTTAAAGAATTCATAAACAAGATCTATAGCAGATGTGAAAATATAATTTAAATGTTTGGTTTTTTTTTCAAATTCTTCCAATACTGAATAATCTAATGAAAGACCTAAATCTATTCTTTTTTGAATAAGCTCAGAAAGAATTTTAATATCTCTAAGATTTATATTAAATCCTTGGCCAGCTAAAGGATGTATTCTATGTATTGCATCTCCAAAATTCAAAATATTTTTATGAAAATAATTTCTTGATACGGAATATGATAGATTAAATTTTTCGATTTTACTAAAATTTGATATTTTATATTTAAAATTATAAAAATTAATTAGTTTTAAAATTTCGTTATCGTTAAATTTTATATTTTCATGGTTAATTGAATAGACAATAGAAGTTTTAAATTTGGAGAGGGGCAAAAAAGCTAGAGGTCCCTTACTAGTAAAAATTTGGTATGCAATATTATTTTCAATTTTAGCATGTTCTATAATCGTAGTAAACGCGCTACTTTTATAATTTTTTATTATTTTTTTGAAAAAAAATTTTTTTGTGACAAAATTATTTATATCACAGTTAATAACTAAATTAAAATTCGCATTTAATATTTTTTCGAATTTTTTTTCATTTTCAATTCGAATTTTTTTATAAAATTTATTTTTGTTTAATTTTTTTTTAATCGAATCATAAATCTCAAAATTTTTTACCATTGAGAATAAATTCGTATTTGAATTTTCAAAATTTAAAATTTTTTTGTTATTATATTTTTCTGCATATACCTCTATTTTTTTTATATCCCATTTGGATTTTTTTTTAATTTTAATTATATCTTTATTGAAAAAATCTAAGCTATCTTTTGAAATACCAATTGTTCTTGTTTTTCCAATTTTTTTATTATCAGTTTTTATATAATTAAAAACGTAAATTTTCTTATTAGTTAAGTTTTTTGCCAGAGATAGGGCTGTTAAACTATTTCCTATTAAACATATTTTCATAATCAAAATTTAATTTTAACCACAAATATTAAGTGATACAAAGTAGTTAATTTGATTCATTTATGGAAATTAAAAAAATAGCTAAAAATACACTTAATTTTGTATATAAAAGATTTATTGAACTAATAGGTTTTTGCATTTCCATAATGGGTTTGATGTTATTAATAGCTTTATTAACTTATTCACCAGAGGATCCAAATTTTATATTCTCTGATGATGTTCAAATTAAAAACATTCTTGGTTTAAAAGGAAGTATAGTTTCTGATATTTTTTTTCAATCAGTGGGCTTAGTATCAATTCTAATTGCTTTCTCAATATTCATTACAGGCATAAATGTGTTAAGAAACAAAAATACAATTATATTGATTGAAAATTTATTTTTTGTAATATTATATTCTTTATTTGGATCTTTATTTTTTTCATCTTTTAATTCTGATTCATTTTGGTTGGCTATAAATGGAAATGGTGGCTTTGTTGGTCAGTTTTTAAAAGAATCATATATATCCAATATATTAAATTTAAACAAAAATTTTTCATATTATTTTTTAATACTAGCTGTTGTGGTATTTTTTTTATTAAGTGTGAATTTTAAACCTAAAAAACTTTTTATATTTCTCAAATCTTTGACAAGCTTGAAATTAATAAAAAAAAATAGATATAAAAATTTTGAAAATGAGTTTGATGATACAATCGTTTCAAAAACCGAAGAAACAAATAATTTAGTACAGGAAAATTTTTCTTTTTTAAAAGATAATAGAGAAAATAAAATAAAAAAAAAAAAATTTGTACTTCCACCAATTTCTCTTTTAAAAAATCCGTCTAAGAAAAATAAAACTAAAGATACTAATGTGCTCGGTTTAGATCCATCCTTTTTAGAAAAAATTTTGTTAGATTTTGGTGTTGAAGGTAAAATAAAAAAAATAAGTAGTGGGCCAGTCGTTACGTTAAATGAATTTGAGCCTGCAGCAGGAGTTAAAGTATCTAAAATAATTAATTTATCTGAAGATATAGCTAGAAATACAAGTTCAGAGTCTGCTAGAATATCTACTATTCCAGGACGAAATACAGTTGGTATAGAGTTGCCAAATCCAATTAGAGAAAATGTTCATCTTAGTGAAATATTATCTGACTCTGATTTTTTAAAAAAAGATGTAAAATTACCAATTGCATTAGGCAAGAATATTTCGGGTTCATCAATAATAGGCGATTTAGCATCAATGCCTCACTTATTAATTGCTGGAACAACAGGGTCAGGAAAATCAGTTTGTATTAATACAATTATTCTTTCGTTATTGTATCGCCACAGTCCTGAAAAATGTAAATTTATTTTAATAGATCCTAAAATGCTAGAGTTATCTACTTATGAAGGCATTCCTCATTTGTTGTGTCCTGTAATAACTGAAGCGAAGAAAGCTGCTTCGGTTTTGGGGTGGGTTGTTAAAGAAATGGAAAGCAGATATAGACTGATGACTCGAGAAGGCGTTCGTAACATTGATGGATATAATTCAAAGCATAAACTTCCAATGCCATTTATTGTAGTGATTGTTGACGAAATGTCGGATTTAATGTTGGTGGCTGGAAAAGAAATTGAAAATTATATACAAAAGTTATCACAGATGGCTAGAGCGGCTGGAATTCATATAATAATGGCGACTCAAAGACCAAGCGTTGATGTTATTACAGGAACTATAAAAGCAAACTTTCCAACACGAATTTCATTTCAGGTTACATCAAAGATTGATTCTAGAACAATTCTCGGCGAACAGGGTGCTGAACAGTTACTTGGAAAGGGAGATATGCTTTTTATGACTTCAGCTAATAAAATGATAAGAATACACGGCCCATATGTATCAGAAAATGAAATAGAAAAGGTTAATAATCATCTAAGGGGCCAAGAGGAACCTGATTATGTTGATGAAATATTAAATTTTGCAGATGAAAAAGAAGCTGGCGGAGGTTCTGCTGATGAGTCTGAAAAAGATGAGCTGTATAATACAGCTGTGGAAATAATAAAAACAGAAGGTAAGGCATCTACATCTTTTTTACAAAGAAAATTACAAATTGGGTATAATCGCGCAGCAAGAATAATCGATATGATGGAGACAGAAGGTATAGTTAGTAAGGCAAATCATGTTGGAAAAAGAGACGTTCTTTAATGAAGAAAATATTTATTTTTTTTTTATTTTTTTTTTTGACTAATTCAGTTCATGCAACAATAAAAGATAAAATTATTTTAAATCTTAAAAATACAGAAAATATAAGTTTTAATTTTGAACAAAATATAAATAACGTTATTGAAAAAGGCAAGTGTACAATTAAATATCCTAAAAAAATTTATTGTCTTTATAATAATGAAAAAATTATAGTGTCAAATGGTAGATCCTTAGTCATTACTAATAAATTAAAAAGTAATTATTATCTTTATCCTTTAAAAAAAACTCCATTAGACTTAATATTAGATAAAGAATATTTAATTAGAGAAATTGAAAATTTGGATGGAAGAAATATTGACAATAAATATTATAATTTCACTATAATTAATAACAATAATAAAATTAATATTTTTTTTAATAATAAAAACTATAAATTAATTGGATGGCAAACTGAAGATATTTACCAAAATTTAGCAATAACTTTCATTTCAAAGCTTAAAACTAATCAAGAAATTGATACTGAAATATTTGAGATACCTAAAATGAAAAATAATTAAGCAATTTTTGTTTGCAAGGTTTCTGATTTAAAAATAATCATACCTCTCGATAAGTAATTTTTTAATGCATTTTTATGATCTAAAGAACAAGTGTGAAGCCATACTCTATTTATGTTTAGATCAAAAGCTTTTTTAATTGCTTGGCTCAAAAGGTATCCCCCTAGTTTTTTTCCAAAAAAGTTTTCTAAAATTCCAAAATATGCAATTTCTGCCTCGGACTCGATTTCGTGATAAATCAATTCAAAATATCCAATTATTTGTTCATTTTCTCTTAAAACATAAGTTTTTACATTTATTTTTGATACATAATCAATCCATCTTTGATTTGACCATTCTAATCTATCTCTCCAGAAATGTTTCTTTCCAATTTGCTTATAAAAAAATTTATTGAGCTGAAAATCAGTAGGGTTAACTAATTCGATTTTGTAATTTCCAGTTGGTTTTTTAACTTCTCTTAAGTTGCTTAGTGATTTAATTTCTAAATATGATCTAAAAACTTTTTCTGTCACTGTACCATCTTACCAATTTTTTCGCCCCCAAATAAATGAAAATGTAAATGTGGAACTTCCTGACCTCCATCCTCGCTAATATTTGAGAGTATACGGTAACCTTTGCCTTTATCTGTTGATATTCCTAATTTTTGAGCAACTATCCTCAAACCTTTTAACAATCCTAAAATTTCATCAGAAGATGCTTTTTCAGAAAAATCATCTAAATCAATATATTTTCCTTTTGGTATCACCAGAGCATGAATTTTTTTTTGAGGATTAATATCATAAAAAGATAAAATAAAATTATCCTCATATATTTTTTTACAAGGTATTTCTCCTCTTAATATTTTTGCAAAAACATTGTTTTCATCATACTTCATTCAATAACCTCTATTTCCTCAATAATACTTAAAATTTTATTTCCCTGCAATACTGCTAAGACAACAGCACACTCATAATCTGCATAAGAAGTTTCTTCTGCAATTTCCTTCATTTTTAAACATTTTGATTTTGATGGAGTTAAAAGATGTTCTTGTAGTTCACCATCTAGATACATTATAAGACCAATCACCTCTCCCTCTTTTTCAAAACCTGCTTCTTCCTCAATTATCGAAACTCTATTGCCAACTCCAACATTAAAGTCTTTAATTGCTATAAAAGCTTTATATAAAATAAATCCTATAATAATTATAAAAATAATTTTTAATTTACCCATAAAATTTTATTTTTCCCTTTTTTTAAGTTCAAGCATTACATCTTCAATTTTAATATTATTTGCTTCAAGATATACTATTAAATGGTAAAAAACATCAGCGGCCTCATGAACTTTATTTGTATCATTTTCTACAGCCTCAATAAGTTCATTTATTTCCTCTAAAACTTTTTCCGTACTGAAATTCTTATCTTTTAGTAATTTATTTGTGTATGAGCCATCTACTGGATAATTTTTACGATCTCTTGCAAGATTAAATAATTTTTCTAATGTGTTTAGCATACTAAATTCTAACAGGTATTCCTTTTGATTCCAAATATTCCTTGGCTTGTTTAATTGAATGTTTTCCGTAATGAAAAATTGATGCCGCTAAAACAGCGCTCGCTTTTCCTAGTTTAATACCATCAACTAAATGATCTAAATTGCCAACACCACCAGAGGCAATAACAGGAATATTTACTTTCGAAGAAATTTTAGACATCAAATCAATATCATATCCAAGTTGAGTCCCATCTCTGTCCATTGATGTTACTAATAATTCTCCTGCTCCGCTTTCTTCCATTTTTTTTGCAAATTTAATTGCATCAATCCCAGTCTTATTTCTACCACCATGAGTGTAAATCTCCCACATATCTCCATTGTTTTTTGCATCAATCGCAACAACAATACACTGAGAGCCAAACTTTTGAGAACTATCTTTAACAACCTCTGAGTTTTGTACTGCGGCAGTATTTATTGAAACTTTATCTGCTCCACAGTTAAGTAATTTACTAATATCATCAATGCTTTTTATACCTCCACCTACTGTTAAAGGAACAAAGCATTTCTTAGAAGTTTTCTCAACAACATCATAGATAATATCTCTATTTTCATTGGATGCTGTAATATCTAAAAAACAAATTTCATCAGCACCACCCTCGCTATAAATTTTTGCCTGCTCAACGGGGTCCCCAGCATCTTTTAGATCAACAAAGTTAATCCCTTTAACCACACGACCTTTTTTTACGTCTAAGCAAGGAATTATTCTATTTTTAAGCATCTTCTTTTACCAATTCTTCTAATAAGATATCGCCATCGTAAATTGCCTTACCAACTATTATACCCTCAATATTTTTTAAGTCCTTAGCTTTTTTGATATCATTAACAGATGATACTCCGCCAGATATAATTACGGGACAATTAGATAGTTCAGCAACTTTTGCTGTTTCTTCAAAATTAGGACTTTGCTTCATACCATCCCGATTAATATCTGTAAAAATCAATCTGCTAACACCATATTCATTAACTTCATTTAAATAATCTCTGGTTAATACTTTTGAGTTTTCCTTCCAACCAGATATTGATAAATATCCATCTTTAGCATCCAAACCTAAAGCAATTTTATTTGGGAATTTTTCACATGCTTTTTTTAAAAAATTTTTATCTCTTATAGCTGCACTTCCTAAAATAACTTTCTCAACTCCAACATCTGAATATTTTAGAATACTATCAAAATTTCTAATACCTCCTCCAATTTCAATATTAAGATCCAATTTACTCACTATTTCTTGAATGATATCTAGATTAATCGTTTCACCTGTTAAGGCCCCATCTAGA
Organism: uncultured Pelagibacteraceae bacterium; assembly: GCA_902560245.1. Taxonomy (GTDB): domain Bacteria; phylum Pseudomonadota; class Alphaproteobacteria; order Pelagibacterales; family Pelagibacteraceae; genus Pelagibacter. The sequence goes on along the minus strand of CACELK010000001.1, from coordinate 28,033 downwards.
TCAACAATATGTAAATTTTTAAAACCATGATCTTTATATTTGCTTGCTTGTTCAATTGGAGACATGTCATACTCAGTCTTATTGTCGAAATCTCCTTTGATTAATCTTACGCACTTTTTATCCTTTATATCTATTGCTGGAAATATTTTCATTTATAATATTATAAAATTGTTAATTATTTTAAGTCCAATCTTATCACTCTTTTCAGGATGAAATTGAGTTCCAAATATATTTTCTTTTTCAACAGAGCAAACAATACTTGAGGAATAATCTGTTGTTGCTGAAATTACATTTTTATCTTTTGGAATAAATTCATAGCTGTGAACAAAATACATATGAGAATTATTTTCTATATCTTTAAAAATTTTACTATCCTTAACAATATTAATTTGATTCCAACCAATATGAGGAAGTTTGTATTTTCCTTTTTGATTATCCATTTTTGAAACTTTACCTGAAATCCAACCCAAACCTTTTGTTTCAGTTTCTTCATAACCAATTTCAGCAAACATTTGTAAACCAACACAAATTCCAAGAAGAGGTTTTTTATTAATTATTGCAAACTCGTTAAGTGTTTCTGCAAGCCCGCTTATTTTGTTTAAGGCGTCCACACAACTCTTAAAGGAACCTTGTCCTGGTAAGACTACCTTGTCGCTAGATTCAATTTTCTTTAAATCTGAGGTTACTTCAATATTTACTTTACCTTTGGCAACTTCCTTGAAGGAGTTTATTACGGAGCTTATATTCCCCGAATTATAATCGACTATTGTAACTTTCATTAATTTTTTTACTTATAAAGAACCTTTTGTAGAAGGTATTCTTTTCTTATTTCTAGGATCTAACTCTAACGCTGCTCTAAGCGACCTAGCTAATCCTTTATAACAAGATTCTATTATGTGATGACTGTTATCACCATAAATATTTTCAACATGTAAAGTTATACCTGCTGATTGTGCAAATGCTTGAAACCACTCCTTAAATAATTCTGTATCCATTTCACCTAATTTTTCTACTTTTAACTTCACATTCCAAATTAGATAAGGTCTATTTGAAATATCTATTGCTACCCTAGTTAGAGTTTCGTCCATGGGCAGTAAGGCATGAGCATATCTTTTTATACCAACAAAATTTTTAGATGCTTTTTTTAAACACTCTCCAATTGCGATACCAGTATCTTCTGTAGTGTGATGTAGATCTATATGCGTATCCCCTTTGGCTTTTACACTTAGATCAATTGATGAATGCTTTGATAATTGTTCAAGCATATGATTTAGAAAACCAATGCCTGTGTCAATTTTATATTTACCCTTACCATCAATATTTAAATCTACTTTAATTGAGGTTTCTTTAGTTTTCCTTGTGATGTTGGCTTTTCGCTTCATAATTTTTATAGGTATATCTTCATTATTTAATTATATCAACATAACTAATAAAGCCCTTGAACTATTAAAAATAATATCCATTTAATAACTATGACCACGATTGTTTTAGTAAGAAAGAATAAAGATGTTGTAGTTGCTAGCGATGGACAGGTAAGTATGGGTAATACTGTTATCAAAAGCACTGCTAACAAAGTTAGAAAGATTGAGAAAAGAAATGTGATAGCAGGTTTTGCTGGATCAACGGCAGATGCACTAACTTTGTTTGAAAGATTAGAGTCTAAATTAGAAAAACATGCGGGCAATTTAACAAGAGCAGCTGTTGAATTAGCCAAGGACTGGAGAACAGATAAGTATCTAAGAAGACTTGAGGCCTTGATGGCAATAGGTGATAAAGAAAAAAGTTTTATTATTTCCGGAACAGGAGATGTTTTAGAGCCAGAGGGTGATGTAATTGGTATTGGTTCAGGCGGAAATTATGCTTTAGCTTCTGCAAAAGTACTAATGGATACAGATTTAAATGCCGAAGAAATCGCTAAAAAAGCAATAGAAGTTGCATCTGAGATATGTGTTTTTACAAATAATAACATTAAGATAGAAAAAATTTAATGCAAAAATCTAATATTACAAATTTAGTTCCAAAAGAAAAAAATATTAATGATAATAGTTCATACATCAGTTCATTATCTCCAAGAGAAATTGTTTCAGAGTTGGATCGATTTGTAGTTGGACAAAATAAAGCTAAAAGAGCTGTTGCAATAGCCCTGAGAAATAGATGGAGGAGACAAGCACTTCAAGATGAAATGAAAGATGAAGTTCTGCCTAAAAATATTTTAATGATAGGACCTACTGGAGTTGGTAAGACAGAAATTTCAAGAAGATTATCAAAGTTAGCTGAGGCACCTTTTGTAAAAGTGGAGGCGACTAGATTTACAGAGGTAGGATATGTTGGAAGAGATGTTGAACAGATAGTAAGAGACTTGCTAGAAATTGCTATAGCTATGGAAAAAGTTAAAAAAAGAAAAGAAGTTGCTGCTGTAGCTCAAAAAAAATGCTGAAGAAAAAGTCCTTGATGCTTTGGTTGGCAACAAAGCAAGTATAGCAACAAGGGAAAGTTTTAGAAAAAGATTAAGAAATGGAGACCTAGATGATAATGAAATTGAAATTGCAGTAAATGAAAGTAACTCAATGCCATCTTTCGAAATACCTGGTATGCCAGGTGCTAATGTAGGTATGATAAATATAGGTGAAATGTTGGGAAAATCTATGGGTAATAAACCAAAAAAAAAGAAAATGACCGTCAAAGAATCTCATGAAATTTTAATAAATGAAGAATCAGATAAATTAATCGAACAAGATAAAATTATTAAAGCCGCAAAAAATTCCACTGAAAATAATGGAATAGTTTTTTTAGACGAGATAGATAAAATTTCAGCTCGTACTGATAGAGTTGGAGGGGACGTATCTAGAGAAGGTGTACAAAGAGATCTTTTGCCTCTTATTGAAGGAACAACAGTAAGTACAAAATATGGCCCTATTAAAACTGATCATATTTTGTTCATAGCTTCAGGAGCTTTTCAACTTGCAAAACCTTCAGATCTGTTGCCTGAACTACAAGGTAGATTGCCTATAAGGGTTGAGCTTGATGCTTTAACCAGTGAAGATTTCAAGAGAATTTTAAAAGAGCCTGATAATTCTTTAATTAAACAATATAAAGCTCTTTTAAAGACTGAAAATGTTGATCTTGAATTCACTGATGATGGTATAGACACTATAGCAAATTTAGCAACTGAGGTTAACTCGACTGTGGAAAATATAGGTGCAAGAAGACTTCATACAATAATTGAAAGAGTTTTAGATGATATAAGTTTTACCGCAACCGATAACTCGGGTAAAACTATAACTGTGAATTCTGAATATGTTAAGAAAAATCTAGGAGAATTAGTTAAAGACACAGATTTATCAAAATTTATTTTATAAATTTTTTCAAAAAAATACTAAAAACTCCTGTTCCACCTATGTCTTTTTCAGATACTTTTATCTCTTTAATTAAACTCATTAACTCTTCGTCTTTTTTAATAAAATCTGGTACTGAATATTTCAATATACTAAAATCTTTAGAAATGTAGGGATCATTCATAATATTTGATCTTAATCCTTTTCCAGTAATAACATTTATTTTAATAACATTATTTTTTGAACAATTTTTAATAAATTCTTTAATAGTCTTATTTGCATTTTCAAGCGAATATCCATGAAGATCAATTGTTTTAAGTTTAATTGCGTAATCTAAACTTTCTTTTCCACTTACATCTTTATTAAAAACTTTAGATTTACTCTGAAGAAAGTTATTCCAATCTTTTTTGTCTTTTTCTGTAAGTTTTTTTTTCAATTAAGTTAAAGTATCAACTAATTCCCAGTTAGGGTTGCCAGATGTTATGTCCCTTGAAAATACCCATGTGTCATGTATTTTTTTGATTTTTTTGGATCGCCTGATATTATTTTTTTATCTTTATCTCTTATACAAGTAATAACCTCACTTACAAAATCAACTGTTACATTTAAAAATTTATCTATTTTTTTATGCTCTTTAATTATCGCCGAGTTAACTCCAATGAAAGTTATCTCTGCGAAATGTCCTCTAGAACTTCTTTCCTTTAAAGCCTCATTAAATTGGTCATACATTTTTTTGCTTAAAAGTGGCTTGCTATCAGTTAGTTTGTTGTCATTATCGCTGAAGTCCTTAATAATCGTCTCATAGGCAATTTTTGCACCTTTTAAAAAATTGTCCTTAGCACTTTCATCGAATTTATCGTTAGTGATATTTTTTTTAGTTATATTGTTTGAAAATTCTTTACTGAAATTTTCAGAGACTTTTCCTTCAAAACCTGATCTTTTTCCAAGAATCCCTCTAAGCCTCAGAAAAATAAAGCCTGCAATCATTGCTAAAAGTATTATATCAATGTATTCAAAACTATAATTCATAGATTATTGATAATATGTACTATGTTGCATTATTTCAACTAGCAAATTACACTACAGACAAATGAACTCACTGTTATTATTAATTATTTTAATACCAATAATAGAAATATACTTATTTATAAAAATTGGCTCTCAAATTGGAGCCCTGTTAACAATATCTCTCATCTTTTTAACAGCTTTTATTGGTATTCTGTATGCAAGATATGAAGGTTTTAATACACTTAGATCAGGAATGTCCCAATTAATAAGAAATGAATTACCGATGTATGAAATAATTTCGGGTGCAGCTTTGGCTTTTGCATCGCTACTTCTCATATTGCCAGGTTTTGCTACTGATCTATTGGGCTTTTTAATTATTTTTCCCCCAACAAGAAAAATTTTGTTTAAAAATGTTAGTAAAAATTATTCAAAAAAAGTAAAAGAAAAAAAAAATTATATCGAGGGTGAATTTGAAGATATAGAGGAAGATAATGACAGAAAAATTTGAGATAATAGCAGAATTCGTTAAAGACATGTCCAGTGAAACGCCTGACGTAGAAACATATTTTTTTGTAAAAGAAAATATATCAAAATATCACTTAAACATTAATATAAGTTCTAAGGGTTTAAAAAATAAAATGATAGAAGTTTCAACAAGTATAAAATATGAAGATAAAAATAATAATATAAAAAAATCATATTTTGAAATTATCTATATTACTATTGTTAAAATTAATGAGCAGATAAACGATAAAAAAACACTTGAAAAAATTTTACTTTGTGATGTTCAAAACATGATATATCCAAGACTAGAAAAATCTCTTTTAAATTTAATTCATGCAAGTGGATTTACTAATGTTGAATTTGGTAAAAAAGTTGACTTTGAAAAAATTTATAATAATAAATTTAACTAAAATAATTTTTTTTAAGACTTTTTTTTAAAAATTTTCTGTGTAATTCGATTTCCTCTGATGAGGGTTTGATTACCTTTTTATAATATATACTTTTTTGATTTAAATTATTATCAACTTTTTTTTGATTTTCACTGTACAGATTTAGAGTTGGTTCTTTTTGGTCTATTAAATTTATATATACTTTAGAAAGCAATTCACAGTCTACTAATGCTGTATGCTTAATTCTTCTTGAATTGTCGATATTAAATCTTTTACAAAGCGCATCAAGACTTACACTTGAACCAGGAAATTTCTCTCTTGCAATTTCAAGTGTATCGATAACCTGATCCATTTCTATTTTGCTATTATTTGAAATTGTTAATTCATTATTTAAGTGTGATATATCAAATTCAGCGTTGTGTATTATTAATTTTTTATTTTTAATAAAATCTAGAAATTCATCTGCAATCTCATTAAATTTTTTTTTATCAGACAAAAATGAGTCGGTATACCCATGCACTTCTAATGCTTTTTCAGAAACATTTCTTTCTGGATTTAAATAACAGTGAAATTTTTTAGATGTAGGTATTTGATTATTTAGCTCAATACATCCAATCTCAACAATCCTATGACCGTCTTTAACTGATAGTCCTGTTGTCTCTGTATCTAATACTACCTCAAGCATTTACAAAATTCTCTTTAAAATTTTATTTATATCTTTTTTTAAAAATTTTTTGTTAAAATTATTTCTCACTATAAAATCAGATTTTTTTATTTTATATTCAATAGGAAGTTGAATCTGCATAAATTTTTTTATTAATAAAGGATTAAAATTTTTTCTTTTCTTTAATTTTTTTATAATTTTACTTTTTTCAGATTTTACAAAAACAATTATATCTTTTTTGTTTTCAATTTTATTTTCTAACAAAAGAGGAATGTCTAAAATGATAATTTTTCTATTTTTATTTTTTCGAATAAAATTATTCATTCTGTGCTTAACCATTGGATGGATAATTTTTACAATTTTTTTAAGGCTATTTTTTTTTTTTAAAATAGTTGCAATAACCTCATTTTTTTTAACAGGAAAAGAAGTAATATAATTGGGAAAAAATTTATTTAATTTTTTAAAACAATATTTATTTGTCTTATATAAATTTTTTACTTCATCATCGGCATTAAAAACAGGATATCCAAACTTTTTTGCAACATAACTTTTCCCACTTCCAATATGGCCAACTATTCCAACTCTTATCATTTATATAATAACTCTATTACTTCATTGTTTATTTCTGGCATAATTTTATGCCATAAAGTAAACGCTTGATGTGCCTGGTAAATAAACATCATTCTTCCGTTTTCTACAAAATTACCATTGCTTTTTGCAATTTTTAAAAAATTTGTCATTTTCGGATTATAAATAACATCATAAAAAAACTTACCATTACCTATTTTTTCGTAATCTATATCTAACTTGTCGCCTTCTTTTAACCCTACGCTTGTTGCATTTATTATTATGTCGCTATTCTCAGGTGTGTCTCCCCAATTAACAACATTTAATTTATTAAAATTTTTTTTAATCTCTTCTGCTTTCTGTTTTGTTCTATTACTTAGAATAATCTTAGATGCGTTCATTTTATTTAATGCAAATATTATCGAAGAGACAACACCGCCCGCTCCTAATATAAAAACTTTTTTATTTCTTACGTCAAAATTAATATGTCTTAAACTTAATTCGAAACCAGCAATATCAGTATTATGTCCGATTATTTTTTTGTCTTCTTTATAAACAGTATTAACTGATTGAGAACTTTTTGCTTCTATAGACAGCTCATCAAGATATTGTATTACTGATTTTTTAAAGGGGAGAGTTACGTTTATTCCATTAATTTTTTCATTTTTAATATCTGTTATTACATTTCTAATTTCATTTACTTTTATTAATTTTTTTTCATAAATGGCGTTTATATTATTTTTTTTAATCCAATAATTATGAAGTTTTGGTGAAAGAGAATGCTCTATGGGGTTTCCTATAACTAAATATTTTTTCATTTTAAATTTATTAAATATTCTTTTATCTTTTTTATAGGTAATCCCATTATAGTATCTTTGTCACCGTGTATCGAAGAAAATAAATTTTTTCCCTCACCTTCTATCTGGTAAACATTATACGCATATAAAGTTTTATCAGGTATTTTTGATAAATATACTTTAAGCTCTTTGTGAGTCATTTTTTTCATTATCAGTTTGGCTTTATCACTATAATTCCAAATCATTTTACCATCCATAGAAATACAAACGGAACTAATTAAGTGATGAGTTTTTCCATTTAATTTCTCCAATATATACATTGCTTCATCTCGGTTTTGAGGTTTAGATATTATATTGCCTTCAAGATCGATTACGCTATCAGCGCCTATTACTATTTTTCCATAAGATCTTAGGCTTATTTTATTCGCTTTTAGTTCGGCTAAATTTTTAGAAATATTTGTTGGTGTTGCTCCTTCTTTTGACAAACTTTCTTTAATTGACTCTTCATCAATGTTTGCTGGTATTATATCACATCTAAAACCATTTTTTTCTAATATATTTTTTCTAACTTCACTCTTTGAAGCCAAAACTATATTTTTATTCATTGTTTTTATAAATTTCATGAATTTTTATGATTGAAGCTGCGGTTTCCTCAACTGATTTTCTAGTAACATCAATCATAGGCCAATTATATTTTTTAAATGTTTGTTTTGCTTTTTCAACTTCTTTTATAATTGCTTCCAAGTTTGTGTAATTAATTGGTTCATTTTCTTTTAGAGAATTCATTCTATTTTTCCTCAAGTCTAATAGCCTTGCTGGCTCAGTTGTTAGGCCAACTACACAGGATATTTTAGGATTTTTCCTTAGTAATTCTGGGACAGAGTATTCGTTAATTAATGGGATATTAGACGTCCTTAAACCTCTATTGGCCAGATATATAGATGTTGGGGTTTTGCTTGTCCTACTAACTCCCAATAATATTATGTCAGATTTTTCCAAATCGTTTATTAAATTTCCATCATCATGATTCATTGTAAATTGAATTGCTTCAATTCTATTATAGTATTCTTCATTAAGAGTATGTTGACCACTTGGTAAATGTGATGCTTTTTGGTTAAGTATTTTTGAAAAATTAATTATTAAATCCCCCAACACACTAAAACACGGAATTTTATATTTTTCGCTTTCTTTTAATAAAAAATTAGCAAGAGAAACATCTACTATTGTATATAAAATTATTGAATTTTTTTGTTTATTTGCAATATCAATAATTTTTAATATCTGATTTTCTGTTCTAGTAAAAGAATATGAGTGTATTTTATAATTAAAATTTTTAAATTGAGCCTTTAGTGCTAGAAAAATTCTATCTAAAGTTTCACCAGTTGAGTCCGAAATTAAGTATATTTGATAAGTACTATTCATGTATAAAACCTTAATAACTTGTGTATTTATTATTTCATTTTCTAACAAATAGAAAATTTTATTTTTTATTTGTAAAACAATGTATTTATAAACATAATTATTAAGGTTAATAAATAATATACATTTAATATAATAAAATTAAATAGCGCCACAAATTAGCTAATATACAGTATTTTTAATAACATTTATTTTGTTAATAAAAAATGTATAATTTGTTAATAATTATTAATTAACAATATTCACATACAATACTACTACTATTAAACTATTATAATAACATTAATTTATGGGTCTAATTAAAGAATGTATTGAAGATAAGAAAACAGACATTAATCCTATTTGGATAATGAGACAGGCTGGAAGATATTTACCTGAATTTAGACGTATAAGAAAACAGCATCCAGATTTTATTAGATTATGTTTAAATAAAAAGATTGTGCCTGAAATAACTCTACAGCCGCTAAAAAGATTTAACTTTGATGCAGCAATAATTTTTTCCGATATATTAATGTTACCATACGCTTTGGGACAAGAGGTTAAATTTACTAAGGGCCTCGGTCCTTTATTGGGTAAACTTAATTTTAAGAGAATAAAAAAGATTAAAAAAGCAGATTTTATAGAAAAATTAAAACCAGTTTATAAATCAATTAAAGTTGTATCTAATGATAAAATTTTAAAAAAAAAAGATCTCTTCGGTTTTATTGGTGCTCCTTGGACTGTGTTTCTTTATATGAAAAATAGAAAATCACCAAAAGAGTTTAAGAAAAATAATTATATATTTCATAACAAAAATGAAAGAGAATTATTCAGAACAATAATCGACTTTTTAAAGATTCACATTAAAGAACAAGTTAATAATGGAGCAAGTATTATTCAAATTTTTGATAGTTGGGCAGGCCTCTTAAATAATGAAAAAAATAAAGACGATTTACTATATAAACCTACCAAAGAGCTTGTCAAATTCACAAAAAGACTTGGTGTGCCTGTAGTATGTTTTCCAAGAGGCATAAAAGACTATAAAACTTATTGTAAGAAAATAAATCCCGATGCGATCAATATCGATTATCAGGTTGACCCAAAAAAAATTCTTAAGCAAATACACATACCCGTCCAGGGGGGATTAGACCCCAAGATTTTGTTTGGGGACAAATATCAAATAAAAAAAGAGGCAATCAAATACCTAGAAATTTTTAGAGATCATCCATATATATTTAATTTGGGTCATGGAATTTTGCCAAAGACAAAAGTTGAGTCTGTTAAATATTTAGTAAATTTAGTAAAAGATTTTAAATGAATAAAAATCATCCAAAAATACAGTACGGCAAAACTGGAGTTCTTTTAGTCAATCTCGGCACGCCAGACTCCACTAGTTGGTGGGACATAAGAAAGTATTTGAAAGAATTTTTGTCAGACAGAAGGGTAATAGAGGTTAATCCTATAATTTGGAAAATAATTTTAAATTTATTTATACTTACATTCAGACCTTCAAAAACAGCAAGAGCATATAAAAAAATTTGGATGAAAGATGTAAATAAATCTCCTTTAAGATTTTACACTGAAATGCAAACAAATAAACTAAGACAGAAATTTACATCAGATGATATAACAATAGATTTTGCTATGCGTTACGGAAATCCAAGTATAAGAAGTAAAATTTTTGAACTTAAAGGACAGGGTTGTGAAAATTTGATTATTTTGCCGTTATATCCTCAATATGCAGCAGCAACAACAGCAACAGTTTGTGATGAGGTATATAGAAGTTTAATGGGAATGAGGTGGCAACCCAGTTTACAGATTATTTCACATTATGAATCAGAAACAAAATATATATATGCACTTAAAAATAGTATTGAAAAAAAAATATCACAAATAGAGTGGATACCAGATCTTATTTTGGCTTCTTATCATGGAATACCACAGAAATACTTCGACAAAGGGGATCCTTACCATTGTTACTGTCAAAAAACATCTCGACTTCTTTCAGAAAGTTATAAGAAAATACCAATTAGAACTACATTCCAGTCCAGGTTTGGCCCACAGGCTTGGCTTCAGCCATATACAGATAAGACTTTAGAAAAACTACCGAGCGAGGGAATTAAAAATTTATTAGTAATATGTCCTGGATTTGCAAGTGACTGTGTTGAGACTTTGGAAGAAATTTCTATTGAGGGTAAAAATAGTTTTATTGATGCCGGTGGAAAAAATTTCGATGTGGTAAAATGTTTAAATGATAATGATGATCATATAGAACTATTTGAAACATTAATCCAAAAATATTTTGTTAAATAATAATGAAGAAAAATTTATTAATTTATTCCTCTACAGATGGTCAAACAAAAAATATATGCTATAGGATCCAAAGTTTTTCAAATAAAGAGGTTTCTTCTAAAGTTATTAAAATAGAAAATGTTGATACTGAAAATCTTGAAAATTACAATAAGATAATTGTTGGAGCAAGCATAAGGTACGGAAAGCATAATAAGGAAGTGTTTAAGTTTATAGAAAAAAATAAAAATATTTTGGAAAATAAAAAAACAGCTTTTTTTTCAGTTAACGTTGTAGCTAGAAAAAGTGATAAAAATACGCCCGAAACTAATCCATATGTAATAAAATTTTTAAAAAAAACAAATTGGAAGCCAAATAAAACAGCGGTTTTTGCTGGAAAGATCGATTATCCTAAATATGACTTTTTTGATAAGCACGTAATTCGTCTAATTATGTTTATGACGAAAGGTCCAACAGATCTTTCAAAAACTTACGAATTTACTGACTGGGACGCCGTAGATAAATTTGCAAAGGAAATTAGCAATATCAACGATTATTAGGGGCTTGAATAATATTATTTAATATATATATTATTATCATCTTACTTATCACAACTTAACTTCCAAAAATGAACATACAAGAACTTAAAACAAAAACCTCTGAACATCTAATAAATCAAGCAGAAGAGCTTGGTATTGAGAATGCAAGCACGCTGAGAAAACAGGAAATAGTTTTTGCAATTTTAAAAAAACTTGCAGAAAAAGAGGAAATCACTGGAGGAGGAGTTCTACAACTACTTCAAGATGGATTTGGATTTCTTAGAGCAATGGAATCAAATTATCTACCTGGAGCAGATGATATTTATGTTAGTCCAAGTCAAATTAGAAGGTTTGGCCTAAGAACCGGTGATACAGTCGAAGGACCTGTAAGAGCACCAAAAGATGGGGAGCGTTATTTTGCATTACTTCAGGTCAGTAAGATTAATTTTGAAGAACCCGAAAAATCTAGACATAAAATTGCATTTGATAACCTGACTCCTCTCTATCCTAATAAACAATTGGTTATGGAGGTTGAAAGTAATAAAACTGAAAAAAAACCAGATTTAACTCCTAGATTAATAGACTTAGTCAGTCCAATAGGTAAAGGACAAAGATCATTGATTATATCTCCTCCTAAAGCTGGTAAAACTATGATCTTACAAAGTATAGCTAACTCTATAGCTGCTAATTATCCAGAATGCTATTTAATGGTTTTGCTTATAGATGAACGACCAGAAGAAGTAACTGATATGCAAAGAACTGTAAAAGGAGAAGTAATTAGCTCAACATTTGATGAACCAGCGCAGAGACATGTAGCGGTTGCTGAAATGGTAATTGAAAAAGCGAAAAGATTAACCGAGCATAAAAAGGATGTTGTAATTCTTCTTGACTCAATAACAAGACTTGGAAGAGCTTATAACGCAGTAATACCAAGTTCTGGAAAAGTTTTAACAGGAGGTGTGGATGCAAACGCCTTACAAAGGCCAAAAAGATTCTTTGGAGCAGCAAGAAATATTGAGGAAGGTGGATCTTTAACTATAATTTCAACTGCCTTAATTGATACCGGCAGCAGAATGGACGAAGTAATTTTTGAAGAATTTAAAGGAACAGGTAATAGTGAAACTATTCTAGATAGAAAAATTTCAGAAAAAAGAATATTTCCAGCAATAGATATAACTAAATCAGGGACAAGAAGAGAAGAATTGCTTTTTGATAAAAACGACTTGCAAAAAATGAATGTGTTAAGAAGAATTATAGCTCCAATGGGAACAATGGATGCCATAGAATTTATAAATTCAAAATTAAAAAACACTAAAAATAATGCAGAGTTTTTTAATTCTATGAATAAACCAGCTTAAATAACAAAATTAAAATCTCAATCTCATCCTAACTTTGTTTTTATATTTATTGTAGGTATAATAAGTAATGACTATTTATGCCCTATCATCGGGACCAGGATTATCTGGTGTTGCTGTAATAAGAATATCAGGAGAAGAAACTCCATCAATATTAAAACTTCTCACAAAAAAAGATTTACCAAGTCCCAGAGTAGCAACTCTAAGCAAGATAATTGATTCAAATAACTCAGAATTAATTGATGAAGCTCTAGTTTTGTGGTTTCCAGGACCCAACAGTTACACAGGGGAAGACATGGCTGAATTTCATGTTCATGGAAGTACGGCGGTTATAAAAGCAATTCATAAAGCGCTAGAGGATACAAAAAAATGTCGAATTGCTGAACCTGGAGAGTTTACCAAAAAGGCATTTCAAAATGGAAAAATAAATTTGTTAAAGGCTGAAAGTATAGCTGATTTGATTTCATCTGAAACTGAAATTCAAAGAAAGCAAGCTATAGCAATAATGAGCGGTAAAACGTCTAGAATTTTCAATGAAATGAGAGATTTGTTGCTAAAATCATTATCACATATAGAGGCAAAAATTGATTTTCCGGAGGAAGAGCTATCTGAAGAAGTATTAAGTAATACTAAAGAAAATATTGATCGAGTAATTCAAAAAATACAAAAAATTTTAAATGATCAAAAAGTTGGGGAGAGAATAAGAGAGGGATTTAAAATTGCAATTGTAGGACCAACAAATGCCGGCAAATCAAGTCTCTTAAATCATCTATCCAATAGAGATGTGGCAATTGTTTCTGAAATTGCAGGGACAACGAGAGATGTATTAGAAACACATCTAAATATTGACGGATATCCAGTTATAATTTCAGATACCGCAGGAATAAGGGAGGCTAAAAGTGAAATAGAACAGAAGGGAATTAAATTAGCCTTAAAAAAAGCTGAAGAGGCCGATTTAAATTTGATAGTTATAGAGCCAAAAAGCCTTGATTTTACTGGTTTTTTAAAGGATTTAATCAATCCAAACTCAATATTGGTAATTAACAAATGTGATATCGAAAAAGTCAGCCTTACAGAGCAAATGAAAAAAATAGATCATGTAATTATCTCTGTAAAGAATAATACAAACATAGATAATTTAATTTCAAAAATAAGATCAAAGTTAAAAGGAAAGTTCATTAAAGCGGAAGAAATTTTAATAACTCGAGAAAGACACAGAGTAAATTTAGAGCAATGTTTAGAAAATTTAATAAATTTTCAAAATCAAAAAAATGATTTCGATAAAGCCGCCGAAGATTTAAGACTAGCTACAAGACATCTTGGAATAATAGTTGGAAAAGTTGATGTAGAAGAAATCTTAGGTTCAATTTTTAATGATTTTTGTATAGGTAAATAAAAATTTTCATATACTTTTTTATCTTTTGCTATAAATTTCTTCTTATAAAAAAATTAATGAACACAGATAATATGACAAAAGATTTATCTTTTGATGTAGTAATAATTGGGGGAGGTCATGCAGGATGTGAAGCTGCTGCTGCCTCAGCACGGCTTGGTGTTAATACTGCATTATTTACTCACAAAATAGAAACAATAGGAGAAATGTCTTGTAATCCAGCTATTGGAGGATTAGGAAAAGGACATTTAGTAAGAGAGATAGATGCTTTAGATGGGGTAATGGCTGATGTAGCTGATAAGTCAGGCATACAATTTAGGTTATTAAATAGAAGTAGGGGACCCGCAGTTAGAGGTCCACGAACACAGAGTGATAGATCATTATACAAGAAATATATGAAAAAAAAACTTCTAAACTATTGTAATTTAAGCGTTTTTTCTGATCCTGTAATTGAGTTTATTTTTGAAAAAAACAGTGTAAATGGATTTATAACACAGTCTGGAAGAAAAATTAAAACATCCAAGCTAATACTGACTACCGGCACTTTTTTGAATGGTTTGATACATGTTGGTGAAAAACAAACCCCAGCAGGCAGGTATAATGAGAAACCAACAACAGGTCTCAGTGACCAATTAAAAAAATATAATTTTAGAATTGGGAGACTTAAAACTGGCACGCCTCCACGGCTAGATGCAAGAACAATAAACTTTGAAAATTTAGAAGAACAATTTGCGGATAACGATCCATATTTTTTTTCTTTTATGTCGTCTAAGAATTATAACAAACAAGTTTCTTGTAGGATGACTTATACAAATGAAGAAGTTCATAAAATAATTTTAAAAAATATAAACCGAAGTGCTATGTACTCGGGAAGCATCAAAGGGGTTGGTCCTAGATATTGTCCATCTATTGAAGATAAGGTAGTTAAATTTGCAGAAAAAGGTAGACATCAAATATTTTTAGAGCCAGAAGGTTTAAATGATCACACTATTTATCCTAACGGTATATCAACATCGCTCCCGTCTGACGTGCAAGCTGAAATATGCAACAAAATCAGTGGTTTAGAGAATGTAAAAATTATTCGCCCTGGTTACGCTATAGAATATGACTATATTGATCCTACAGAGCTTTTTTTGACCTTAGAAACTAAGAAAATTCATAATTTATACTTGGCCGGTCAAATCAACGGTACTACAGGTTATGAGGAGGCAGCTGCACAAGGCTTGATTGCTGGTATTAATGCTGCCCTATCTTTTAAAAAACAAGAGCCTTTCATATTAGATAGATCAGAGGCTTATATTGGAGTTATGATTGACGATCTTGTTACAAAAGGTGTTGCTGAGCCATATAGGATGTTTACCTCTAGGGCTGAGTATAGGCTCACCTTACGATCAGACAATGCAGACTTAAGACTAACCGAAAAAGGAATAAATATTGGCCTTGTTAGCGATGAAAGATTAAGATTTTTTAGAGATAAAGCATCTAAAATTAAAAAATTATCCTCAAAAATGGAAAATCTAAAGATAACTCCTTCCAAAGCATCAAAATTTGGTATTAATATAGCAAAAGACGGTATTTCACGAACAGCAAGTCAAATATTATCTCAAAAAGGTGTTAATATGAGCAAAATCAGAGATATTTGGCCTGAAATTGAAAATTATTCAAAAGAAATCGATTCTCAGATTGAGATAAACTCTCATTACAAAGGATACCTTAAGAAACAAAATGCTGATATAATGGCTTTTAAAAAGGATGAAAACCTAAAAATACCAGAAAATATAAACTATGATATTTTTAGTGGTTTATCTAATGAAGTTAAGTCTAAATTCAAACAAATTCGTCCTAAAACACTAGGACAAGCTCTAAGAATCGACGGAATTACCCCAGCCGCAGTATATATTTTGTTGTCACACGTTAAAAGAAAGTCTATTAAGCAAATAGCTTAATGAAAGATGATTCGTTAAAAAATTATTCTAAATTAGATGGATTAAATGTTTCACGTGAAACGTGTCTAGACTTTGAAAAGTTTATATCAATGATAAAACGTAAAAATCGTGAAATTAATATAATTAGTAAAAAAGCTAGAGAAAATAAGGAAATTCGTCAAAGACATATAATAGACTCTGCGCAAGCTATTGAATTTGTTGATTTAAATGATAATACAACCTGTGATTTAGGAACTGGAGGAGGAATGCCAGGAATTGTAATCGCTATTATGGCAAAAAATCTAAAAAAAAAGATTAAAATTAATTTATTTGAAAAAAGTTATCACAAAAGCTCTTTCCTTAAAGAGGTATCAAAAGAATTAAATTTACAAACAGAAGTAATTCAAGAAGACGTATTCAAAATAAGAGAAATAAGCTCCGGCACAATAATGGCAAGAGCCTTTAAGCCAATGCCGATAGTTCTAGATTTAGTTTATAAAAATTTTAACAAATATAAAAATTTAATTTTATTTATGGGTAAAAGTGGAAAAAAAATATTATCTCAAACTTTAAAGGATTGGGATTTTGAGTATAAAGAAAAAAGGAGTCTTACTAATCAGGACTCTTTTTTATTAAGTATTAAAAATATAAAAAAAAAATTTTAAATTAATGCAAATTATCTCAATAATAAATCAAAAAGGTGGAGTAGGCAAAACCACAACAGTAATCAATCTTGCAGCTGGCCTATCAAAAAAAGAAAAAAAAATTTTAGTTATTGATTTAGATCCTCAAGGAAATGCAACAACAGGTTTAGGATTGTCAAATATTGAAAATTCTAGTGACACAATTTATGGAGTATTAAATGGAACTAAAACAATTAGTCAAGTTATCAAAAAAACTAATATTAAAAATCTTGATATAATTACATCTAATGTAGATTTGTCTGGTTTAGAGGTCGAGACGGCAGGAGATAGCAAAAGAGCATTTATTTTAAAGGATCAATTAATGGCTTATTTAAATGATTATGAAGGTAGTTATGACTATATTTTTATTGATTGTCCTCCATCTCTGAGCTTATTAACTGTCATGGCACTTGTAGCCTCTTTTTCCCTTGTTGTCCCTCTTCAAACTGAGTTTTTTGCATTAGAGGGACTTACGCAATTGATGAAAACCATAGAAAGAATTAAATCAAATTTAAACAAAGATCTTAAAATTCGCGGTATTCTACTTACGATGTATGACAAAAGAAATAAACTTTCATCTCAGGTAGAAAAAGAAGCGCGAGATTATTTTAATAATCAGGTTTATAATACCATTATTCCACGAAATGTAAGATTATCAGAAGCACCTTCGCATGGTGTACCAGTACTAATTTATGACAAAAGTTGTCCTGGAAGTATCTCTTATTTTAATTTTACAGAAGAATTTATAAATCAGGATAAAAAATTTGAGAGCGCTGCATAATGGATACATCAAAAATTAGAAAAGGTTTAGGCAGAGGATTATCATCTTTAATAGGAGAAACTAAAACTGAAAAAAATACTACAAAAGTTTTAATAGGCGATCTTACAAGAAATAAATATCAACCAAGAAAAAACTTTGACTCCGAAAGCTTACAAGATCTTACTAATTCTATAAAGGAAAGGGGCATAATCCAACCAATAATAGTTAGAAGATCAGAACAACAAAATAATAAATATGAAATCATTGCTGGCGAGAGAAGATGGATAGCAGCTCAAAAGGCAGGTTTGCATGAAGTTCCAGTTGTTGTAACACAAGCAGACGACCTTAAATCTCTAGAATTTGCAATAGTTGAAAATGTTCAACGACATGATCTAAATGCTGTAGAAGAAGCTCAAGGATATCAAAAGTTAATTAATGAGTTTTCCTATGATCAAGACAAGGTTTCAAAATTTATTGGCAAAAGCAGAAGCCATGTAGCAAATTGTTTAAGACTTCTTAGTTTACCATCTGAAGTAACTAAGTTAATTGAAAATGGTAAATTATCTCAAGGACATGCAAAGGTTTTAGTAGGACTTGAAAATGCTTTTTTTATTGCAAAAAAAATTATTGAAAAAAAGTTATCAGTGCGTCAAGCGGAAAGTCTTGTTAAAATCTTTAAAAGCAAAAAAACTGGAAAAGTTAAAACAAAAGATCCAAATATCTCACAGCTAGAGCTATCCCTTTCAGATAAGATTGGATTAAATGTCTCAATTAAAAATAAAAAAAACAATTCTGGAAGCTTAACTTTAAACTATAAAGATCTTGAGCAGTTAAATAAATTAATTGATGTTATAAAATCTAATTATTAGATTATTTAGAAATACCAATAACGTAATCAGACAAAATATTTAAAGAATTTTCAGAGTTTTTTTTTATAAGAAGTTCGATTTCGTTTGTTTGAAAAATCATATTTTCAATTTTTTCTAAAGAACTTAAATTTATCTGTTTTTTAACAATATCTTTTTCTTTCCAAAATATAGGTGGTTTGAATGATGAAATAACTAAATCTAAATTTTTATTTTTTTTGTATTCATGGTGTAATTTGTAAAGTCTTTTTAATTTATTGGATAAAGTTCTAATAATTAGTATACAATCTTCAATACGAAAATTATTCTCGTTTAATATTTTTATAGTTTTTTTCATATTTTTAACTAAACAGTTATCTAGTAATTCTGAAACACTATAGTCTTCAGCAAGATTGGTTAATTTAAGAATTTCATTTGAATTTATATTTTTTTTTGTTTTTAAATATGCATCAATCTTGCTTAATTCATTAATTAAATTTCCCCTATCTCCCCTACTTCTTTCAATTAATAAATTTATAGTTTCCTGTGAAATTGAAATTTTATTAAGTTTAAAAAAATCGTGGGCAATCAAATTTAAAGTTTGCACATTATCTTCATAAATAGGAATGCATATAACATTTTTTTCTTTTTCAAATAGTTTTCGTAATTTGGATTTTTTATCTAAAGCAGAAGCATTTAAAATAATTTTAACATCATCAATTTGTTTTTCTAAAACTCTCTCAATAATGTTTAGTATTTTGTCTGTAACTCTTGAAATAATAAACAGCTTATCTTCGGAAAAAAAAGATTTAGAGAAAATTCCATTAAAAAAAGTTTCCTTATCTTCTAGAACGTCTTTTTCTTCATACCTGAAAATATCTTTATTAAATTTAGACAAGAATTTTTTTTTAATTATATCATTTTTCAATCCTTCATTTTGTCCATACAATAAAAAATAATTGTAGTTTTGATCATTAATTTTATTTATTTCATAAGATTTGATTATCATTTTAGTTATATAAAATAAGTACTATTTCTTGATAAATTGCATCAATTAAATTCTCTTCAACTATTTTTTCATACTGTTTTAAATCAAATTTATTTGAATTATTTTTGTAAGAAAAATCTTTACTAATATTTTTCATTTTTAAAATTTTTTCATTCTCGTAAATTTCTACTTCAGTATCTATTATCATCTTGAAAATAAGCGTATCTCCTTTTGAGTCTTTACTTGAAGTGAGAATTCTTCTTTCAGATTTCAGTAGCAATTTGAAGACCTTATTATTATTTTCTTTCGAAACTAAATAATTAAGTTTATTTTTAATTTTATAACTGATTTTATCATTACTATCAAAAATTATTTCCTCGATATTTAAATCAGCATCTTTTGCAGAAAAGATTGGTTGATAGCCGCAGCTTGTGACAATTATTAGACTAAGAATTAAAAATATCTTTTTCATTTTAGAATAAGATTAATCAATTTATCTTTAATATAAATACTTCTTTTGATTTTTTTATTTTCTAAATATTTATTATATGAATTATTTGTTTTAATCTCATTAATTAATGTCTCTTCGTTTATATTTATTTTACTATTAATTAAAGCTCTTTTTTTGCCATTAATTTGCAAAACTATATCAACATTTTTTTTTACAAGATATTTCTTATCTATCTCTGGCCAGAACGTCTCATTTTTTTCACCCAGGTTCTCTAAACATTCGCTCGCAAAGTGAGGAACAATTGGTGTCATTATCTTTAGGATTTTAATATAGCTTTTTAATAGGCTTTCTTTGTCTTGAGGTTTATTTATATGCTTAATAAAAAAGTTATATGTTTCATATAAATTAGCTATAATAACATTATAGTGAAATTTTTCTAAATTTTGAGTAACTTTTTGAATAAGTTGATTTGTAAAACTTTTAAGTTCCTCTGAATTAATTTTGCTTTCTTTGCTGGTTGTTGATGTAATATTTTTAATATTTTGATGCAAAATCCAAAATTTTTGTAAAAATTTGTATGAAGCAATCATTCCCTGCTCAGACCACTGTACATCCTTTTCTGGCGGGCTATCTGACAGAATAAAAAGTCTAACTGCATCTGCACCATAATTGTCAATTATACTTTCGGGATCTATAGTGTTTTTTTTTGATTTGGACATAGACTCGCTTGGACCCACCTTAATTTTTTCTTTTTTATTAGATTTCTTAAAATAATTTTTTCCATCTTCAGTAAAAACATCATCGGGATTGATCCAATTATTTTTTTCATCTTTATAAGTTTCATGACAAACCATTCCTTGTGTAAAAAGTCCTTTGAAAGGTTCTTTATAAATAAAATTCTTATTTTTATAATTTATTGCATACATGAAAAATCTTGAGTACAACAAATGTAATATTGCGTGCTCAACACCTCCAATATATTGATCTACCGGCATCCAATAATTTATTTCATCATCTTCAAAACCGTATTTTGTATTTTCAGGGGAACAAAATCGTAAAAAATACCAAGAAGAATCTACAAATGTATCCAAGGTATCGGTCTCTCTTATACATTTCTTTCCATCAATTATAATATTTTTCCAATCTAGTTGATGATCTAGAGGATTACCTTTAGTATCTAATTTAATTTTTTCAGGTAATTTTATTGGCAAATCTTTTTTTGGCACTGTTATTATGGTATTATTTTCGTCATAAGCTATTGGAATAGGACAACCCCAATATCTTTGTCTAGATACCCCCCAATCTTTCAATCGAAAATTAATTTTTTTTCTACCTAATTTTTTTTTTTCTAATATTTCAATTGTTTTAATAATTGACTCATCAGGTACCTTTAAACCATTTAAAAATTCTGAATTAAAAATTATACCTTGTTCAGTGAAGGCCTTATCTTTAATTGAAAATTCTCCTTTAAAGTTTAACGGTTTAACTACAGGCGTGATTGACAACTTATACTTTTTGGCAAAATCTAAATCTCTTTGGTCATGAGCTGGACAACCAAAAACAGCACCAAATCCATAATCCATTAGTACAAAATTTGCAAAATAAACTGGTACTTTAATTTTATTACTTAGCGGATTTACTGCGATCAAATCTGTTTTAAATCCTATTTTGTCAGCTTGTGCAATTGATTCCTCTGTGGTTCCTGTTTTAGAACATTCTTCCTTAAATTTTATAAAATCTTTATTTTTTTCGTAAAATTTTGATAAAGGATGATCTATTGATACTGCTAAAAAGGAAAATCCAAATAAAGTATCTGGTCTTGTGGTAAAACATTTTATTTTATCTATTGATTTATTCCCTTCGATTTTAAAATCAATTTCACAACCAAAGGATTTACCAATCCAATTTTTTTGCATAACTTTAACTTTTTTTGGCCATTCATGAAGATCATCAAGGCCTTTTAGTAAATCTTCAGAAAATTTTGATATATTAAAGAACCATTGATTTAACTTTTTCCTTTCAACTTTCGCGCCAGATCTCCACCCTTTGCCATCTATAACTTGTTCGTTAGCGAGAACAGTTTCATCAACCGGATCCCAATTAACGTAATTTTCCTTGCGGTAAACTAATCCTTTTTCGAAAAGTTCTAAAAAGAAAAGCTGTTGATGCTTGTAATATTCTGAGGAACAAGTAGATATTTCTCTATCCCAATCAATTGATAGTCCTAGTTTTTTCAACTGTGATTTCATTACAGATATATTTTCATTTGTCCAATCTTTTGGATCTAGATTATTTTGTTTTGCAGCATTTTCGGCAGGCATACCGAAAGAATCCCATCCCATTGGATGTAAAACATTAAAATTTTGCATTTTTTTATATCGAGCCAGAACGTCTCCAATTGTATAATTTCGAACATGTCCCATATGAATTTTTCCCGATGGATAAGGAAACATCTCAAGACAATAAAATTTTTTTTTATTTTTATCTATTTTAGATTTAAAGGTTTTATTATTAAACCAAAAATCTTGCCATTTGCTTTCTATAGTTTTAAAATTATATCTATCCACTTAAAAATTCTCTTTTAAAATTCATAGTCATTTTTATTGAGAGTAATTTTAAATTAACAAATTACTTTACCATCTAAACACCAGTCTGTTTTACCTGTTTTTTTATTTTTATAATTTTTTGTAGGATCTTTTTCATCTCTAGCTTTTTTCATTATTGTTGCTTTTCTTAAAATAGTATTTTTTATTTCATCATTTAATGAACTTTTAACTTCTGATATTGCGCACGAATTATTTGCCCCACAGATTCTTTGGTGCATAGATACCTTAATCCCATCAGCTCTAATCTCATTACTTAAAAATCTTATTGTTATTTTAATTGATTGATCGTTTTCATTTTCTGTATACCAATCTGTTATTATTAGGCCACCAGAATAATCTACGTTTGAGAATGACATAAATTCTAAAGTATCTAAACTTGCTCGCCATAATTCATTAGACGAAGCAAATTCAAAAGAACCTCCACCCATGCCTTTTTTTTTACTGAAAATCCCCCCAGGAGCAGTTACACCTTTTCCTTGCTGAACATTTTCTCTAGCTCTTTTTTTTCCATCAGCCTCATACTCTTTGCTCCAATCAATTTTTTTACACGCATTTAAAGGTAAAAAAACAAGAGATATTATTAATAAATGTCTTAAAAATTTTAAAAAATTCATTGCAATTGATGGTTTAGCGCAATAAATGGCTAATTCAAAAGACTAAATTACTGTGATATTTTTGCAACAAATAGATAAAAAATGGCTTATTATATAGAAAAATTGGATTCCCAGAAAAAAATAGTGTTAAAAACCTAGCATTCATATGAATAATTTAAAAAAGGAGACAATTATGAATAATTTTAAAAAAGTAGGTTTATCAGCACTAGCTGGTTCACTTGCTGTTGTTTCTGCTCAAGCATCTGAGATGACTGTGACTGGTGATACTCAAATAGTATGGACTAGCCAAGAAGGTTCTCAAGCTGATGCAGCAACTTCAAACGGTAAAGGTATTGGTGTAGACACAGACGTTTACTTCAACGCTAGTGGTGAGCTAGATAATGGTTTCACATTAGCATTCTTTACTGCTCAAGATATGGACGGAAGCGCAAACACTTCATCTATGCAAGCAACTTTAGGAATGGGTTCATTAGGAACTATCGTTTTTGCTGACGTAGGTGGATCTTCTGCTAACGCTATCGATGACGTACTTCCATTTGCATACGAAGAAACATGGGATGGTACATCTCATACTTCTGTGTTCCATGGATTTGGTGGATCAACAACATCTGGTGCGATTGACTATAGAACTCCATCTTTCTCAATTGGAGATATTTCTATATCAGGATCTTATGTTTATGACCCTAACGCAGGTGATACTACTCAAGTATCTGCAGGTGGCATTAACGCTTCTGCAGCTGCATCTGGTGAGGCTTATACTGTTAAAGTTGCAGGATATGGTTTCACAGTAGGTGGTGGTAATGAGGAAGTAACTACTGACGCAACGTCAACTTCTGACCTTCAAAGATCAACAGCTTACGTTAAGTACTCTAACGGACCAATAACACTTGGTTATCAAGAGTTCTACACTAACTCTGCTGATCTAGCTGCCGACTTATCAGGTGATGGTATAGGTATAAGTTTTGCACAAGACAACTACTCAATATCATATGCAGAAATTGAAGAAGGAACAGATAATATATCTGCTACTACTGCAGTTCAGACAGAATTGAGCGCGTTACAAGCTACTTACACAATGGGAGCTATGACGATAGGTGTTTCAATGTATGAAACAGACAATCCTGGTGCTGGTGCTGCTACTAAATACGAAGAAACAGAAGTTTCTCTTTCTTTCGCATTCTAGTTAGTACTTAAGAATATTAAAAAGCCGGCCTATTTATTTAGGCCGGTTTTTTTTTATCCAAGTTATAGATGCTATTGCAACACTTTTTGTTAGATTAATTCTTTTTATATTTGAGCTATTTATACCTCCAATAGCAGCTATTTTTTTCTTAGAGTTTTTTGCTATAAAATTAAATTTATTAACATCTAATAAATAATTGTTTTTATTTGTTTTAAATATAGGAGAAATAAAAATTGTTTCACAACCTTGATTTTCTTTAATTTTAAGCTCAGGTATGTTGTGAGCAGAACCTATTATTTTAAAATTTTTTCTTAAAGTTATGTTTTTATAATTTAAATTTTTTCTAAAAGCAGGTAGATAAAGTCCATCTAAATTAAGTTTCAGAGCAATCTTGAGGTTATTAGATATATAAAATTCTCTGCTTTGTTTTTTACATAATCCTTTGATCTTTCTTATTAACTCTAAATCAAAATTTTTACTATAATTTCTATATATTAAAGCTATATTTGGATTTAATTTTATGATTTCTTGTCTATTAAATTTATCTATAAAATAGTAAATTTTTAAAAAATTATGCATGATATTGTTCAGAATCTAGTATCAATTAAAAATGAGATACAGTCAAATAATAGTAAAGCAGAAATTGTTGCTATATCAAAAACATTTCCACTTAATAAAATATTGCCTTTAATTAATCATGGACATGTTCATTTTGGAGAAAATAAAGTTCAAGAAGCTTTAAATAAATGGACTGATATTAAGAAAGATTTTACAAACATTAAACTTCATTATGTTGGCAAACTACAAACTAACAAAGTAAAATTTGCCATTCCTTTATTTGATTATATTCATTCTTTAGATACGAAAAAACTTGCAGAAAAAATTGCTAATGAACAACTAAAAAAAAAATTTAAGCCAAATATATTTATTCAAATAAATATTGGAAATGAAAATCAAAAAAATGGTATTAGAATTGAGGATCTTGAGAGTTTTTACTATGATTGCACCAAAAGTTTTGGCTTAAATATAATTGGTCTTATGTGTCTACCACCAAATGATGATAAACCAGAAATTTATTTCAAAAAGATGCAAAGTTTATTAAAAATTGTAAATTTAAAAGATTTAAGTATGGGGATGACAAACGATTATATCAAAGCAATAAAATATGGCTCAACTTTTTTAAGGATTGGTTCAAAAATTTTTGGACCAAGAGATTAATTAATCCTTATTTTAGATTTCTTTTTGATTAATTTGAGCATGATTAAAAAGTCTTTTTTTTTTAAAGCAATGCACCCTGCGGTAGGTTTATAATTTTTTGTTAAATGTATAAAAATCGCACTACCTCGAAAAGCTGTTTTTCTTGGGTTATAATTAATTACTAAAAAATAGTCATACTTGTGATCTCTTCTAAACAATTTTTCATGTTTAATATTCCTATTTATAATAATTTCAGAATTATAAAATTTACTTTTTGGGTCATTACACCATCCTAAATTACGATAAATTTTTTTAATTTTAAGATGAAATTTAGGCTTAGGTACCCTGTCTGGTCTGTAATATAAATTTTGAATTGAAAAAAAACCTTTAGGAGTTGCCTTATCTCCCTCAACTTTATTTTTTTTGGTTCCTTTCAATCCAATGGAGCATTTAAATTTAAAATCATCAACTATTAAAGTGTCTTTATTTTTTAAATTTATTATCATATGTTTTATAAATGAATAAACAAATTGTTAATTTTGTCCAGTTTAATGAATTATATAAAATTTTAAATGAAATCCGAGATATTTTATCTTTTGATCCAAAAAATTATAAAGATATAAATGATTTTTTAAAAGATTTTGAGAAAGATAAGAATTTAAATAATACTACTATTATTACAAAACCTGATAATAATCTAAAATTAAGCAAGGTTAAAATTGATGCTAGAAATATTTTAAATTTAAATCACTTTCCCGATCAATTGTTTAAAATATTAGATAAAATAAATATACAACTAATAAAGCAAAAATATAACTTTCAATCAAAAATTGATGTTAAAAATTATAATTTAAATTTAAATTCAAGAACAATTTCTAAAAATAAGGATGAACTAAAATTAACAGAAAAAGAAGTTGATATTATCTTATTTTTAAAAAAACAAAATGAACCAAAAAAAATAGAAATTTTGCAGAAAGAAATTTGGAAGTATTCGCCAGACCTTGAAACCCACACAGTTGAAACTCACATATATAGATTAAGAAAAAAAATAAAAGAAAAGTTTCAAGATGATCATTTTATTTTAAGTTTTAAAGAAGGTTATTTGATAGAATGAAAAAAAAAAACTTAATAGCAAAAGATCTGGGATCTCAAAAATATAGACCTAGAATAATAAAACCTAAAAAAGGCAAAGGTAGTTTTAAAAGAAAAAAAAAATAATTTAATCTAGTCTTGCACCTATTTTTTGAATTATTTTAGACGACATTTCTGTTCCTTTTTCTAAACTTTCTTTAACAGATAATTTATTTATATAACCATGTAAAAAACCAGCAGCAAAAAGATCACCCGCTCCGGTCAAATCAACAATTTTTAAATTCTCCTTAATTCCACATTCTGAAACTTCATTTCCATAAATTGCTATTGAACCTTTCTCTCCTCTAGTAATTACAACTAATTTTTTAATTTCTTTCACAAATGAAACAACTTCATCAAAATTTTTAGCGTCAATTAAAGAAATAACTTCTTGCTCATTTGCAAAAGTAATATCCAATTTATTTTTTACTAGGTCTAGAAAATGTGATTTATGTCTATCGACACAGAACTGATCAGATAAAGACATTGCTACTTTATTTGCATTATCTATAGCTTTATCAAATGCTTTTTTAGGATCTCCTTCATCCCAAAGATATCCCTCTAAAAATATTATTTCACTTTTTTTAATAACATCAGCATCAACATCATTTTCGTTAATTTTTCCAGCTGTACCTAGAAATGTACACATGGTTCTTTCTGAGTCTGGTGTAACCAATATTAAGCATGTTCCTGTTGGTAATTTCTCTTTTTTTTTGGAGTAAAAATATTCTACATTTTCAGTTTTTAAACCTTCCTCATATTTGCTCCCAAGTTCATCATCTGATACTTTTCCAATAAATCCAACTTCATTCCCTAATTGAGATATGCCTACTATTGAATTTGCAACAGATCCCCCTGAAACTGTTTTTTCTATTTTAAGGCTTGATAATAAATTTTTGAACTCGTTTTCATCAAAAATTAATTTCATCGTACCTTTAGTTAGACCATTTTGACTAATAAAATTATCATCAACTTTGCATATAACATCGACAATTGCATTTCCTATTCCTAAAATTTTCATAATTAAGCTTTCTTTGTTTTTATTGGTGATTTTCTATTAGGATAACAAGTAGTACAAATTTTACAAGTTAATCCATAACATTCTCTTGCTTTACAATACTCTCTTCCATAATAAATTATTTGGAGATGCAGTTTATTCCAAAATTTTTTTGGAAATAGTCTTTTTAAGTCCTTCTCAGTTTGAATGACATTTTTACCACTTGTTAAACCCCATCTTTGAGCAAGTCTATGAATATGTGTGTCTACAGGGAATGCCGGATAACCAAATCCTTGAGACATAACTACACTAGCAGTTTTATGTCCAACGCCTGGCAGTTTTTCTAATTCCTCGAAAGTTTTTGGTATATTTCCGTTATATTTTTTTTCTAAGATTTTTGATAAATTATAAACAC